>NZ_JBEYUP010000005.1:17441-393298 GCF_040643575.1 Streptomyces sp. NPDC047108 | reverse complement strand
TCGTGACGGCGGCGCCGGCCGGCGCCGCCGTCACGAACGCACCGCCGAGGGCGGCGAGAGGGGCGAGGACGGCGGCACGGGCGGAACGAGATCGCATCTGGTCTCCCGGTGAATCAGGTCCGGTCGGTGGGTCGCGTGATCCGAAGTGGTTGTGGATCACCCTTCCCCGCCCGGCCCGGGCCGCCCGCCGCCTTCGGCCGCCTGGCGTACGGGCCTCGTCCCACCGGCGGCCACAGGTCACGGGCCGGGGCTGCCGTGGGAGGACCCGCGTCTCAGCTCGGGATGCAGCCCTTCACACCGTCCTCCGCGCCCCGCTCGAAGGCCCCGATGCGCTCCGTGGCGTTCCCGTGGTCCGTCGCCTTCGTCCAGGGGGTGTCGTCGGCGAGCACCGTCAGGGCCTGGGTGAGTTCCTCCGTGTCACCGTTCTCGAACCGCAGGGTGCCGTCCTCGGCGGCGCCGAAGAGCACGGCCCCGGCCAGGCAGTCGGCCTGGAGCTCGAGCTGGCGGGCGACGAGATCGCTGTTGATCCTGCTCTGGATCGCGTGCCCCCACTCGTGGGCGATCACGAGATAGACCCAGGCGTCCCCGGCGCGGTGACCGGCGTTCATCAGGTCGACGTCCCAGGCGAGGAAGTCGGCGGGGGCGCAGTAGACGGCGTTGTCGTCGGCGAGCGGCTCACCGGCGCAGGCGGGGACACGGGCGGACGACCCGTCGTAGCCGCCCAGGATCTTCGGGGGCCGGTAGTCCCCGGTGAACAGGTCGTTCCAGTGATCCGACCAGTAGCGGTCGACGACCGACACCGCCGCGTCGATGTCTTCCTCCACGCTCTCCTGCGCCGTGGCGGACGGCGAGAAGGCGGAAGAGGAGGGAGAGGGAGGCGCGGTGGTCGACGCCCCCGGCGGACCGCTCGTGGGACCGCCCGGCGCCGTACCCTCCGCACCCCCGCACCCCGCCGTGAGAAGCCCCAGCACCACGGCGAGCAGCAGCCCCGCGGCGCGCCTCGCCGCCGGAACCCGGGTGTGCCACGGAGCGGCCATGCGCGCCTCCGTCCCTCCGGTGCGTCCCGAGCGGCTGCTCCCACGGAACCTCCGCGCACAGCTGCCCGCAACCCCCGCCCTCCGCGCACCCCCGGTGGTGGTGCTGGACGATCCCTCTCACCACCGATGGGTGAACGGCGCCGGACCGGACACGGCGTACGACGCACCCACCGCCCGCACCTCCAGGCGGGTCTCCGCCTCACCGCCCGTGCGGCGGAGACCCGGAACGTAGTACGCGCGCGAGCAGGTGCCGCCGAGGAAGCGCCGCCCGCCGTCCGGCTGGAGCTGGTGCACCTCGTAGTGGTGCACCGGATCGTCGCTGTCCGCCGGCTCCCAGGCGATGCGCAGCTCGGCCTCGTCCGCGGAGACGAGCCGGGCCGCGGTGATCCGGGCGGAGGCCGGAGCGGCGGGCGCGGGGGCGGAGCCGACCGTGAGCGCGCCGAGCCGCCACCGGGCGGGCCCGCCGGGCGCGGTGAGCCGGACGCCGAGGGCGTACACGGTGCGCCCGGCGCTCCCCTCCAGCCGTACGGTCGACGTGGTCCAGCCGTCGCCGCCCTCCACGGTCCCCGCGGGCAGGTAGGTGTACGTCACGGGCGCGCCCGGCGACTGCGGTTCCTCGAAGGCGACGGCCACGTCGACGCCGACCGGGCGCGAACCCGGCTCCGCCCGGTGGACGATCCGTACGGTCGTCGCGTCCGTGCCGAGGTCCAGTCGCGTCCCGTACAGCTCGAGGGTGGCGGGGGAGGCGAGTTCGCCCTCGACGAGCACGCTGCTGCCGCCGTGCTAGGCCGCGTCGAAGGTGAAGCCCACGCGGGGCCGGGGGCCGGTGCCGGCGACCGCCCAGCGGCGGCCGGGCAGCCGGTCCTGCAGGCCCAGGTGGTTCCACTCGGCGTCCGACGTCCGCTCGGCCGTCCTCGTACCAGCCGGTGCCGTGACCGGTGTTGAAGGTGGTGGCGAAGGGCAGCGCGGTGACAGTCGATCGGTCGGCGACATGGGCATCACGATGAGCGGGAGGACGGCGATGACGGTGCCCGCCGCGACGAGCCGCTCGTCGTCGGCGAAGGTCCCGTGCAGATAGTTCAGCCCGATGGTGAGCGTGAAGTTCTCGGGGTCGCTGAGCACGATGAGCGGCCAGAGGAAGTCGTCCCAGGTACCCATGAAGGCGAAGATCGCCACGACGGCGAGGGTGCCCTTGACCGACGGCAGGGCGATGCGGCTTCGCCTGCCTTCAGCGTTACTTCTTCCGGGGCGTGGGGGAGGGCGCCGTGAAGGGCTGACCCCCGGGCCGGTCCGCGCCGCGGAAGCCGCCCTGGCGCGCGGAACGCGCGCCGCCCGACCGTCCCAAGCCGCCGCCCGTCCGCCCCGCCCCTGTCGGCACCCCTGGATTGGACTGCTGCCCTCCATGACCGACCGCTTGCGATTCGGCGCCAACTACACCCCGTCCCAGGGCTGGTTCCACCACTGGCTCGACTTCGACCTCGACGCCGTACGCGCGGACCTCGACGCCGTGGCCGCCCTCGGCCTCGACCACGTACGGGTCTTCCCGCTCTGGCCGCTGTTCCAGCCCAATCGGACCCTCATCCGCCCGCGTGCCGTCGACCAGTTGGTGCGCCTCGTCGACGCGGCCGCCGAACGCGGCCTGGACGTGAACGTCGACGGGCTCCAGGGACACCTGTCGAGTTTCGACTTCCTGCCCGCGTGGACGCGGACCTGGCACCGGCGCAATCTCTTCACCGACCCCGACGTCGTCGCGGCTCAGGCCGAGTACCTCCGCACCCTGGCCGCCGCCCTGGACGGACGGCCCGGCTTCATCGGGATGACCGTCGGCAACGAGGTCAACCAGTTCTCGGACAGCCCTCACCCCGATCCCGACACGATCAGCCAGGAGCAGGCCGGCGCGTGGCTGCGGCGGATGCTCGGCGCCTGCGAGGCGGGAGCGCCCGGCCGACTCCATCTGCACGCCGCGTACGACGCCGCCTGGTACCAGGACGGGCACCCCTTCACCCCCGCCCACGCGGCGCGGCTCGGCGCGGCCACCGCCGTCCACTCCTGGGTCTTCAACGGCACGGCGCAGCGGTACGGCCGCACCGGCACCGCCACCGAGCACCACGCGGCCTATCTGATCGAGCTGTCCAAGGCCTGGGCCCTGGACCCGCACCGCCCGGTGTGGCTGCAGGAGGTCGGCGCCCCCGCCCCGCACATCCCGCCGCAGCACGCGGCGGAGTTCACCGAGGCGACCGTGGCCCGCGCCCTGGACTGCCCCGATCTGTGGGGCGTGACGTGGTGGTGCTCCCACGACGTCTCCCGCACCCTGGCCGACTTCCCCGACCTGGAGTACGGGCTCGGCCTGCTCACCAACGACGGGGAGCCCAAGCCCGCGGGGCACGCCATCGCCCGGATCGTCGAGGAGTGGCGGGGACGCGAACACCGGCCCGCGGTGCGCTCGACGGCGCTGGCCGTGGACGTGGGCGGAAGCGAATCCGCCCCGCTGCGTTCCACCTGCGGCCCTGGTGGGCAGGTCTTCGAGGCCTGGATGAAGCTGGCGGCCCAGGGCGCGCGCCCCGCCGTTGTGCTCGCCGACCGGGCGCGGGATGGTGAACATCTCGGCGCCCGGGGGATCACCGAGGTCGTCGCCCCGGACCAGGTGGACTGACCCCGACCAGGGCCCTGGCCCGGAGCCGGATGCGGCCGACGCGGACCGCCTCCGCCCACCGACCGCTCGGACCCGCCGCCGCCCGACCGTCACCGAACGCCCGACCGTCACGGACACCCGACCGCCACCGACGCCCGTCCGCGCCCCCGCATCGGGAGTGCCGGGCGCCCCGACCTCCCGCCCGCCCCGGACCTCCGCCTTCCGAACGTCACGAGCCCGCACAGCCGACCGGCAGTTACGGAGCACTCTGTTATGCACGACGACCGCAAGCTGATCGAAGCCCGGCTGGGACGCGTCCTCGAGGAGCGCATCCGCCCCGCCCTCTACCCCGCGTCCGTGCCGCTGGAGGTGGCCGCCTGGGTCGCCCCCGGTGAGCCGGTACCGGTCTCCGAGGGCCTTGCCGCCGAGCACAGCCCGGTGTCCGCGGGTGACCAGTGGGGCGCGCCGTGGGGCACCACATGGTTCCGGGTCGCCGGCAGGGTGCCGGAGGAGTGGGCGGGGAAGACGGTCGAGGCCCTGCTGGACCTGGGCTTCGACGAGCGCATGCCCGGCTTCCAGTGCGAGGCCCTCGTCCACCTCCCCGACGGAACCCCGGTGAAGGGCCTCAATCCCCGCAACCAGTGGGTGCGGGTCGGCTCTCCCGTGGCCGGCGGCGAGGAGGTGCTGTGGCACCTGGAGGCCGCTTCCAACCCCGTGATCCTGGGCGACAACCCGTTCCGCCCGACCCTGCTGGGCGAGAAGGAGACGGCCGGTACCGACCCGCTCTACCGCATCGCGCGCATGGATCTCGCCGTTCTCGACGAGACCGTCTGGGCGCTCATCCAGGACCTGGAGGTCCTGGGCGAGCTGATGCACGAACTCCCGGTCGAGGGCGCCCGCCGCTGGGACCTGCTGCGCGCCGTCGGCCGCGCCCTCGACGTCATCGACCTGCAGGACGTGGGTGGTACGGCAGCCGCCGCGCGCGAGCAGCTGGAAGGCGTGCTGACCACCCCCGCCCGGCCGTCCGCGCACCGGATCAGCGCCGTGGGCCATGCCCACATCGACTCCGCCTGGCTGTGGCCTCTGCGGGAGACCGTACGGAAGGTGGCCCGCACCGCCTCCAACATGACCGCCCTGATCGAGGACGAGCCGGACTTCGTCTTCGCCATGTCGCAGGCCCAGCAGTTCGCCTGGATCAAGGAACACCGGCCCGAGGTCTACGCGAAGGTGAAGAAGGCCGTGGCCGACGGCCGGTTCGTGCCGGCCGGAGGCATGTGGGTCGAGTCGGACACCAACATGCCCGGATCCGAGGCGATGGCCCGGCAGTTCGTGCACGGCAAGCGGTTCTTCATCGACGAGTTCGGCGTCGACAACGACGAGGCGTGGCTGCCCGACACCTTCGGCTTCGCGGCCGGTCTCCCGCAGATCATCAAAGCCGCGGGATCGAAGTGGCTGCTCACCCAGAAGATCTCCTGGAGCCAGATCAACAAGTTCCCGCACCACACCTTCCTGTGGGAGGGCATCGACGGCACCCGGATCTTCACCCACTTCCCGCCGGTCGACACCTACAACTGCTCGATGAACGGTCACGAGATCGCCCATGCCGAGAGCAACTTCAGGGACAAGGGCTCGGCGCGCCACTCCCTGGCCCCCACCGGCTGGGGTGACGGCGGAGGCGGCACCACCCGCGAGATGGTGGCCAAAGCCGCCCGGCTGCGCGATCTCGAAGGCTCGGCGCAGGTCGTCTGGGAGCCGCCGGCCGCGTTCTTCGCCAAGGCCGAGGCCGAGTACGAGAATCCGCCGGTGTGGGTCGGCGAGCTGTACCTGGAGCTGCACCGCGCGACCCTCACCAGCCAGGCACGGACCAAGCAGGGCAACCGGCGCAGCGAACACCTCCTGCACGAGGCCGAACTGTGGGCGGCCACGGCCGCCGTACGAAACGGATTCGCCTACCCCTACGAGCAGCTGGACCGGCTCTGGAAGACCGTGCTGCTGCACCAGTTCCACGACATCCTCCCGGGCTCGTCCATCGCCTGGGTGCACCGCGAGGCCGAGAAGACCTATGCCGCGGTGGCCGAGGAGCTGTACGGCATCATCGCCGGGGCACAGCGCGCGCTGGCGGGCGACGCCGCATCGGGCCGCGAACTCGTCTTCAACGGGGCGCCGCACACCCGCGGTGGCGTCCCGGCCGGCGGAGCCGCACCGAGCACAACGGCGCCGGGCCACGCGAACCTCACCCAGCGGTCCGGCGGCGGGTACGTCCTGGACAACGGTCTTCTCCGGGTGGAGATCGACGAGCGCGGTCTCGTGCTCTCCGCGTACGACCTCGACTCCGGCCGGGAGACCGTCGCACCCGGGCAGGCGGCCAACCTCCTCCAACTCCACCCCGACTTCCCCAACATGTGGGACGCCTGGGACGTGGACGCCTTCTACCGCAACACCGTCACCGACCTCGTTGACGCCGACGAACTCGCCGTGGCCGCCGACGGCCCGGAAGCGGTCGCCGTCCGCGTGGTCAGGTCGTTCGGCAGCTCGAAGGCCACCCAGATCCTGACGCTCGCGGCCGGCGAGAAGCGGCTCGACATCGACACCGAGGTCGACTGGCACGAGACGGAGAAGTTCCTCAAAGCATCCTTCCCGGTCGACCTCCACGCCGACCGGTACGCCTCCGAGACCCAATTCGGTCACCTCTTCCGTCCGACCCACACCAACACCAGTTGGGAAGCGGCCAAGTTCGAAGCCTGCAACCACCGCTTCGTCCATCTCGAGGAACCCGGCTGGGGCGTCGCCCTGGTCAACGACTCCACGTACGGGCACGACGTCACCCGGACCGTCCGCGACGACCGGGGGACGACCACCACGGTCCGCCTCTCCCTGCTCCGCGCCCCCCGCTTCCCCGACCCCGAGACCGACCAGGGCGTGCACCGCTTCCACTACGCGCTCGTCCCCGGCGCGGAGATCGGGGACGCGGTCCGCGAGGGCTACCGCAGCAACCTCCCCGAGCGCCGGGTCCCTGGCGACGCCGAGGTCGCCCCACTCGTGACCGTCGACCACGACGCCGTGGTGGTCACCGCCGTCAAGCTGGCCGACGACGGCAGCGGCGATGTCGTCGTCCGGGCTTACGAGTCGCGCGGCGGCCGGGCCGCGGCCCGCATGACCCCCGGCTTCGCGACGGCGGGCGTCGTCGCGACCGACCTTCTGGAACGCACGCTGCCGGACGCTCCCGGCCCGGGCCCCCGGCTGGAGGACGGTGCCGTGACGCTGTCGCTGCGTCCCTTCGAACTCGTCACGCTCCGCTTCTCACGGACCCGGGCCTGACCGACGCTCCGTCCGCGGTCCGTACGGCACGCCCCTGCAGGGCGGGTCATACGGACCGCGGACGGGTGCACAGCTCGTACGGCCCGGAACGGGTGCACAGCGTCGCGCGCCCGCAGTCAGCCGGCCCCCCGACACCCGGACCACCCGACACCCGGCCCCCCAACACCCGGGCTCCGCGCGGAAAGCGCCGCACGTCCCACAGCCGTAACAGCCGTAACAGCCGTCCAGCCGTGCGGTCCACCTATCCGCACAGCGGACGGTCCCCACAGGCCACGAGCGTCACCGCTCGGCCGGTGCCTCCGCGACACGTCTGCCGAAGGCACCACGCCCCTGAACACGAGCGCCGTACCGGTCCGGTCAGGGTTTGACCGAGCGGTAGTAGCGGCGGGCACCCTCGTGCAGTTCCAGCGGGTCCGTGAAGATCGCCGTCCGCAGGTCCACGAGCTGCGCCGCGTGGACCTCGCTGCCTATGCGGTCCCGGCTGCCGATCACCGTCCGCGTGATGCCCTCGGTCAGCCCGGGCTCCGCCCGGTCCGTGGTCACCAGCAGATTCGCGACTGCCAGCGTCCGCACCGCCTTCCCGTTCTGCGCCTCGGGATAGGCGTCGGCCGGCATCACCGCGGCCCGGTAGTGCCGCGCCGCCGGGCCCTGGGCGTGCAACTCGTCGACCAGGTCGCCGAGCTGCACCAGCCGTATGTCGAAGTCGTCGGCGAGATGGGAGACGGCCTGGGTCGGCAGTCCGCCCGACCAGAAGAAGGCGTCGATCTTCCCTTGCCGCAGCAGGTCCGGCATCTTGTCGATGCCGACCTCCACGGGCTCGATGTCCTTCGCCGGGTCGAGCCCCGCCGCCTTCAGCAGCCGGCCCGTTATCAGGCTCACCCCCGAGCCCTTCTGGCCGATGGCGACCCGCTTCCCCTTGAGGTCGGCCGTGCGCAGCACACCCGAACCGGCGGGGACCACGAGCTGCATGTAGTCGTCGTAGAGCCGCGCGCACGCCCGCAGCCGCTCGGCGTCCTTGCCGCCCTCGTCGATGTACGCCGCGACCGCGTCCGCCGCGGCGATGCTGAAGCCCGCCTCGCCGGACACCAGCCGCTTGATGTTCTGCACCGACCCTTCGCTGGAGTTCAGCCGCACATCGACATCGGGGAGATCCTTGGCCATGCTCCGCTGCAGCAGTTCGCCATAGCGCGCATAGACCCCTGTGGGCACGCCCGTCGCGAACGAGACCGTCCCCCGCGGGGACGGCGTCTCGCCGACGGGCAGCAGCCACCACAGCAGCAGTCCGAGCGCGACGACGGCCGCGACCGCGGCCTCGACGGCGCGAACTCTGCCGATGCGGATATGTGGCGTTTCCATGCGAGCGATCCTGCCAGCTCGCTCGCCGGACGGGCCAGGCCTGTGGATAACCGAGGCGGGGACGGACCCGAGGCGCGAGCACGTACCCTGGTGGGCGAGATGAGCGCGAAGACTTACGAGGTGCGCACCTACGGGTGCCAGATGAATGTCCACGACTCCGAGCGGCTCTCCGGTCTGCTGGAGGACGCCGGGTTCGTCCGTGCGCCCGAGGGGACCGGTGAGGGCGAGGCCGATGTCGTCGTCTTCAACACCTGCGCGGTGCGGGAGAACGCGGACAACCGGCTCTACGGCAACCTCGGCCGGCTGGCGCCGATGAAGGCCAGGCGGCCCGGCATGCAGATCGCCGTCGGAGGCTGCCTGGCGCAGAAGGACCGCGACACCATCGTCAAGAAGGCGCCCTGGGTCGACGTCGTCTTCGGCACCCACAACATCGGCAAGCTGCCCGTGCTGCTGGAGCGCGCCCGCGTCCAGGAAGAGGCGCAGGTCGAGATCGCCGAATCCCTCGAAGCCTTCCCCTCCACCCTCCCCACCCGCCGCGAATCCGCGTACGCGGCCTGGGTGTCCATCTCGGTCGGCTGTAACAACACCTGCACGTTCTGTATCGTCCCGGCGCTCCGCGGCAAGGAGAAGGACCGGCGGCCGGGCGACATCCTCGCCGAGGCCGAGGCACTGGTCGCCGAAGGCGTCTCCGAGATCACGCTGCTCGGCCAGAACGTCAACGCCTACGGCTCCGACATCGGCGACCGCGAGGCGTTCTCCAAGCTCCTGCGCGCCTGCGGCTCCATCGAGGGCCTGGAGCGCGTGCGCTTCACCTCGCCCCACCCGCGTGACTTCACCGACGACGTGATCGCCGCTATGGCCGAGACACCCAACGTGATGCCGCAGCTCCACATGCCGCTGCAGTCCGGCTCGAACTCCGTGCTCAAGGCGATGCGCCGCTCGTACCGCCAGGACCGCTACCTCGGGATCATCGAGAAGGTGCGCGCCGCGATGCCGGACGCCGCCATCTCCACCGACATCATCGTGGGCTTCCCCGGCGAGACCGAGGAGGACTTCGAGGAGACCATGCACGTGGTGCGCGAGGCGCGCTTCGCGCAGGCCTTCACGTTCCAGTACTCCAAGCGCCCCGGCACCCCGGCCGCCGAGATGGACGGCCAGATCCCCAAGCAGGTCGTCCAGGCCCGCTACGAGCGCCTCGTCGCCCTCCAGGAGGAGATCTCCTGGGCGGAGAACAAGAAGCAGGTCGGCCGCACCCTCGAGGTCCTGGTCGCCGAGGGCGAGGGGCGCAAGGACGACGCCACCCACCGCCTCTCCGGCCGCGCCCCCGACAACCGGCTCGTCCACTTCACGCGCCCCGATGAGCCCGTGCGCCCCGGTGACGTCGTCGAGGCCGAGATCACCTACGCCGCGCCGCACCACCTGCTGGCCGAGGGCCCGGCCAAGGGCGTCCGCCGCACCCGGGCGGGCGACGCCTGGGAGCGCCGCAACGCCGCCCCTCCGGCGCCGACGGGCGTCATGCTGGGCCTGCCGACCATCGGCGCACCGGCTCCGGCGCCCGCTCCCGCATCGGCCTGCGGCTGCGACTGACCGCACCGCTGCCCGTCGCGCCCCGGCCCGTCGATCACCGGCGGGTCCGGGGATCCCCATCGACAGGCGGCGCCGCGGACCGCGGGGCGCCGTCCCCCGGGCGTTAAGGTGCGGGACATGCTTGCCGCAGCCGCCGTATGCCCCGCGCCGCCCCTGCTCGTCCCCGAGGTGGCCGCCGGCGCCGCCCCGGAGCTCGACCCTCTCCGCACCGCCTGCTCCGACGCCCTCGGCGTGCTCGCCGCCGCACGCCCCGAGCGCCTGCTCGTGGTCGGCCCCGCCGACCGGGACGGACGCGGCCCGCACCCCCAGGGCTCGGCCGGCTCGTTCCGTGGCTACGGGGTCGACGTGGACGTACGTCTCGGCCCGGGTTCCGGCGCCCCCGGAATGCCTGAACTGCCGCCCTCGCTGGCCGTGGCCGCCTGGCTGCTGGAGCGCGCCCGCTGGGACGCCTCGCCCGTCGAAGGGCTCGGCATCGGCGAACCGCTCGCCGCTGACCGCTGCGCCGAGACGGGCCGCCAGGTGGCGGCCGGTGCCGAACGCGTCGCCCTCCTGATCATGGGGGACGGCAGCGCCTGCCGGACCCTCAAGGCTCCCGGCTACCTCGACGAACGCGCCGCTGGATTCGACGCCGAAGCCGCCCGCGCCCTGGCCGAGGCCGACACCGCGGCCCTGCTGGGCCTCGACGAGGAGCTGGCCTACGAGGTGCGGGCCGCCGGCCGCCCGGCCTGGCAGGTGCTCGCGGGTGCGGGTGAGGGCGCGGGGCTCGACGGCCGTCTCCTCTACGACGACGCTCCGTACGGCGTGGGTTACTTCGTGGCGACCTGGTCGTAGCCGGCCGCCTCCGCGCCGAGCGCGGATGCCGCGCGGGCCGTTGCAGGCGGCTGAGAAAACGCGGACGGCCGCGAAGCGCAGTGCTTCGCGGCCGTGTTCCGTAGAGGTCCTGTTGCAGGTCAGGCGCCCTTGCCCTCGTCCTTCTGCTGCTCGGAGCGGCGGTCGAGGGATTCCTTCGCCTTGTCGCGACCGGTGTCGATCTGGCTGCTGTACTTGCCCTGGGTCTTCTCGTCGGCCTTGGAGGCCGCCGTGTCCATACCCTTGTCGATCTGGTCCCGGTGCTGGCTTGCGGCGTCTTCGGCCTTGCCCCGGTTGAGCTTGGCCTTGACCTTGTCCATCATCCCCATGGGCCGGCCACCTTCCCTGTCGGAGGACTAGTTCCGGGCGCTCTCACCGGTCTCGCTGTCGGCTGCCTCGTCCGCGGACTGCTGCTTGGGAATCTCGACTCCCTCGGCCGTCTCGGACGGCTTCGCGGCTTCTGCCGGCTCCTCTACGGCAGCCTCTGCGGTTTCCGCCGTCGGAGTGGCGTCGACCGCCTGCTCCGTTGACGCCGAGGACGAACGACGTCGAAACCTTGCAAAAACGCCCATATCAACTCCATAGACTACTCGTGTGAGCGAGGTACCGCGCCTTCCACGGCGTTCCCTGGCGTCGCCCGGCGGCACCGGCCGGTAAACCGGCGTGCGGAACCTCGCAACAGGAAACGACCCCGGGCCCGGACCGTCACGCCACTCGTTCGAGGAGCGGCCCGGACATTTGCAAGACTGTGCCAGTGAAAAGCGCAGCACCTGTGTCCTCGGTCATCGCCGTCGTCGGACCCACCGCAGCCGGAAAGTCGGATCTGGGGGTGGCCCTCGCCCGGCACTTCGGCGGTGAGGTCGTCAACGCCGACTCGATGCAGCTCTACCAGGGCATGGACATCGGCACCGCCAAGCTCACCTCCGCCGAGCGCCAGGGCGTTCCGCATCACCTTCTCGACATCTGGGACGTGACCGAGACCGCGAGCGTCGCCGAGTACCAGCGGCGGGCACGGGCGGAGATCGACCGGCTGCTGGAAGAGGGCAGCACCCCGGTCCTGGTGGGCGGTTCGGGGTTGTACGTGCGCGGCGCCATCGATGCCCTGGAGTTCCCCGGCACCGATCCTGCCGTACGGGCGCGCCTGGAGGCCGAGTTGGAGGAGCGGGGCCCGGGTGTCCTCCACGCCCGCCTCACCGCCGCCGACCCCGAGGCGGGCCGCGCCATCCTGCCGAGCAACGGCCGGCGCATCGTCCGCGCGCTCGAGGTCATCGAGATCACCGGCCGTCCGTTCACCGCCAACCTCCCCGGTCACGAAGCGGTGTACGACACGGTGCAGATCGGTGTCGACGTCGAACGGCCCGAACTGGACGAGCGGATCGCGCTGCGCGTGGACCGCATGTGGGACGCGGGCCTCGTCGAGGAGGTCCGCACCCTGGAGGCCGCCGGGCTGCGGGAAGGGCGGACGGCCTCGCGCGCGCTCGGTTACCAGCAGGTGCTCGCCGCGCTCGCCGGGGAGTGCACCGAGGACGAGGCGCGGGCCGAGACCGTGCGCGCGACGAAGCGTTTCGCGCGCCGCCAGGACTCGTGGTTCCGCCGTGATCCCCGGGTGCACTGGCTCAGCGGGGCGGGCGACCGGCGGCAGGAACTCGTCGGGCAGGCGTTGGCGTTGGTCGAACGAGCGGTCACAGCCTGATCACGTGATGGCATCGGGACGCTCCGGGCGTCTTCCGGGGCTCCTCGAGCGTGTCATCATCGACCTTCGATCGAGCCGCGATGTCCGTCGTGATGTCTGAGCGTGATGTCTGAGTTGGGAGGGCGCGTGTCGATGGAGGCCGGCCCTCGCGACAAGCGGTATCCACCGCGCGAGGAGCAGTCGGACGACCTGCCGCACGGGCGCGTACCGGGCGAGGGGCGGAACGACCTGACTCCGGACGCGCTGACCCCGGAAGGTCTCACGCTCGACGAGCTGACTCCGGACGGTCCCGACAGCGAGACCCCGGGCGGGGAGTCCTTCCGCGAACTCCGTCCGCCCGCCCGGCTGCGGATCTGGCAGATCGCCCCGATCGTCGTGCTCGCGGCGGCTGGGTCTCTGATGTTCGCGTTCCCGCTCGCCTTCGAATTCGGTGACGGCGGAGCCGTGGTGGCGATGCTCGGTCTGCTCATCAGCAGTTGCGCCGCCGGCTGGGGCATGATGGCCGGCCGCCGGGCCGGCCTCACCTGGCCGGGTCTCCCGGCACGCGGATCCGGCAAGCGCCCCGACTGGCGCATCGTCGTGCTCTACGCGCTCATGGTGATCACGGTCGCCACCCTCGCGATCTGGCGCGTGGCCCGGCTCCGCTGACGCGCCCCATCCGGCCCGTGGCCCCTCCGCGCAGGAGCGCGCGGGCGCAGGCTCTCCCGGTAAGCGCTGTCCGCCTCCTGCGACCGTCGAGGGCCGTCGAGTGCGCTCGAGGGGCACCAGGGGGCTCCTGTGGCGCGCGGACCCGTAGGATCGAGGGGTGAGCACTGCGCAGATCCCGTTCTTCAAGGGCCACGGCACCGAGAACGACTTCGTGATCATCCCGGACCCCGACAACACCCTGGAGCTGTCGGCGGGCGTCGTGGCGCGCCTGTGCGACCGGCGGGCGGGGATCGGCGGCGACGGGCTCCTGCACGTCGTACGGTCGGCCGCGCATCCCGATGCCGCGGAGATGGCCGCGCAGGCCGAGTGGTTCATGGACTACCGCAACAGCGACGGCAGCGTCGCCGAGATGTGCGGCAACGGGGTCCGCGTCTTCGCCCGCTATCTCCAGCGCGCGGGACTGGTCGACGAGGGCGACCTGTCCATCGCCACCCGTGCCGGGGTCCGCCGTGTGCACATCGCGAAGACCGCGCCCGCACAGGCCGCGGCCGGTTCCGGTGGCGACATCACCGTCGAGATGGGCAAGGCCACCCTCCCGGAGGGCGAGGTCACCGTCTCCGTGGGAGACCGGAGCTGGTCCGCCCGTCACGTCAACATGGGCAACCCGCACGCCGTCGCCTTCGTCGAGGACCTGGACCACGCGGGCGATCTGTTCACCGCCCCGCCCGTACAGCCCGCCTCCGCCTACCCGGACGGCACCAACGTGGAGTTCGTCGTCGACCGCGGCCCCGGCCACGTCGCGATGCGCGTCCACGAGCGCGGTTCGGGGGAGACCCGCTCCTGCGGCACGGGAGCCTGCGCCGTCATGGTCGCCGCGGCCCGCCGCGACGGGCACGACCCGGCCGTGACCGGACGGCCCGTCACCTACACCGTCGACCTGCCCGGCGGCAGCCTGGTCATCTCCGAACACCCCGACGGGCGCGTGGAGATGACGGGCCCGGCCGTACTCGTGGCAGAAGGCCTCATCGAAGCCGACTGGGTCGCAAGGGCTTTCGCCTGAATCTTCGCTCGAACGGGTGGTCCGCCTCGCACGGGGCGGTACCGGTTCGGAGGTAGCGGACGGGATCGGTAGCATCAAGGACCGGCCGGGCGTCGGGCGCAGGCCCGGGTCAACGAGCCCCGCCGGTCGACGCCGCCGGAGGAGCCCATGACCGCAGAGGACCCCAGTTCCGGTCCTCCTGTCCGCAGGCGCGGCCGCCCGCGACGCATCGAACTCCGCAGACTCGGCCGTGCCGCCCTGCTCGGGCCCGCTCCCAAGGACCGTCTGCCGGACGCGATCGAGCATGTGGCGAAGGTGCATCGCGCGCACCACCCCCGGGCGGACCTGGACCCCTTGCGCCGTGCCTATGTCCTGGCGGAGTCCTCCCACCGCGGCCAGATGCGCAAGAGCGGCGAGCCGTACATCACCCATCCGCTGGCCGTCACCCTCATCCTGGCCGAACTCGGCGCCGAGACCACGACCCTGACGGCCTCGCTCCTCCACGACACCGTCGAGGACACGGATGTGACGCTCGACCAGGTACGGGAGGAGTTCGGCGACGGCGTCGGCTACCTCGTCGACGGCGTCACCAAGCTGGAGAAGGTCGACTACGGCGCGGCAGCCGAGCCCGAGACGTTCCGCAAGATGCTCGTGGCCACCGGCAACGACGTCCGCGTGATGTCCATCAAGCTCGCCGACCGGCTCCACAATATGCGGACCCTCGGCGTCATGCGGCCCGAGAAGCAGGCCAGGATCGCCCGGGTGACGCGGGACGTCCTGATCCCGCTGGCCGAGCGGCTCGGCGTCCAGGCCCTCAAGACCGAGCTCGAGGACCTGGTCTTCGCCATCCTCCACCCCGAGGAGTACCAGCTGACCCGGGCTCTCCTCCTGGACCAGGCGGAACGGCCCGACCCACTCCCCGCGATCGCGGAAGACGTGCGGTCCGTACTGCGCGAGGCGGGCATCGCGGCCGAAGTCCGTGTCCGGCCACGGCACTTGGTGTCGGTCCACCGCGTCCACCGCAAGCGCGGCGAGCTGGGAGGCGCCGACCTCGGCCGCATCATGGTGCTCGTCTCCGAGGACGCCGACTGCTATGCGGTGCTGGGCGAGTTGCACACCTGCTTCACGCCGGTCATCTCGGAGTTCAAGGACTTCATCGCCGTCCCGAAGTTCAACCTCTACCAGTCCCTGCACACCGGAGTCGTCGGACGTCGGGGCGGGGAGGTGGCCGAAGTCCTCATCCGTACGCACCAGATGCACCGGGTGGCCGAGGCCGGGGTGATCGCTCTCGGGAACCCGTACGCCGCGACCGCCGAGGCGGAGGGAAGCGCCGAGCGCGCCCAGGAGGGCGAGCGCGCGGACCCCACGCGGCCGGGCTGGCTGTCCCGGCTGCTCGCCTGGCAGCAGTCGGCGCCCGACCCGGACACGTTCTGGAGTTCTCTGCGCGACGACCTCGCCCAGGACGGGGAGATCACCGTCTTCCGCACGGGCGGGGGAGCGTTCGGGCTTCCGGCGGGCGCGAGTTGCGTGGACGCGGCGTACGCGCTGCACGGCGAGGCCGCGCACGCCTGCATCGGCGCGCGCGTCAACGGCCGTCTGGCGGCGCTGTCCACGGTGCTGGCCGACGGCGACACCCTGCAGCTCCTCCTCGCCCCGGACGCCGCCGCGGGCCCCTCCCCGGAGTGGCTGGAGCATGCGCGCACGCCCGGGGCGCGCATCAGCATCAGGGGCTGGCTCGCAGCCCACCCGGACGCCCCGCTCGCGGACTTCGGCGCCCCGGCCGGACCCGGGCAGGAGTACGCCACCGAGCCCGGCCCTGCCGGGGAAGCGGCCGGAAAGGGCCCGGGACACAGCAGGGCCGTGGCGGCCGTCGCCGACATGCCGGAGGCGACGGTGCGGTTCGCGGGCTGCTGCACGCCCGTGCCGCCCGACTCGGTCACCGGGTTCGCGGTCCGCGGCGGGGCTGTCACCGTGCACCGCACACAGTGCCCCGCGGTGGCGCGCATGCAGGTCGCGGGGCGGCATCCAGTGGGAGTGAGCTGGCGCGGACGGGGCGACGGCACCTCGGGGGACTGCCGTGTGACGCTCCTCGCCGAGGCGTTAGGTCGGCCGACGCTGCTGGCCGACCTCACGGAGGCCATCGCGACCGAGGGCGCGGCCATCGTCGCGGCCGCGGTGGAGCCGCCGCGGGAGCAGACCGTCCGGCACACCTACACGCTCGAGCTCCCGGACGCCGCGCGGCTGCCGGCACTGATGCGCGCGATGCTCAAGGTGCCGGGGGTGTACGACGTGACGCGCGCGCAGCGGGCGGTCACCGCCGTACCGCGGAACCGTGTCTGACGGCTCGCGCGGCCGCACGTACCACCGCTCGTCGCGCAGCCGGGGCCGGACGCCTGGGACACGCTCTTTCGGGTGGGTGCGGCGCGCGGCTCCCCCGGAGGACACGGAGGCGCTGATAGCCGTATTGCATGATCCGATCCCCGCATCGCAGGGCACGCAGCGCGGCTTTCGCGGCCGCCGCCATGGTCACCCTCGTCGCAGCCGGGACGCCGGCACCGGCCCCGCTCGGGATCGGCGACCGGCTCTATCCCCACCTCGGGAACCCGGGGTACGACGTCCTGGCCTACGACCTCGCCTTCGACTACTCGGGCAGCAACACCAAGCCGCTGCAGGCCGTCACGGCGATCGACGCCCGTGCCACGTCCCGGCTCGAAGGGTTCAACCTCGACTTCGCCCGCGGCAAGGTGCGCTCCGTCGAGGTCAACGGCGTACGCGCCCGCTTCCGGAGCGTCGGCGAGGACCTGGCCGTCACACCGGCCGAACCGATCGCCTCCGGCAGCCGCATGCACGTCAACGTGGCGCACACCAGCGACCCCGGAACCGGCGCCGACGGCGGATGGGTACGCACCCGCGACGGCCTGGCCATGGCGAACCAGCCGGATGCCGCACACCGCGTCTTCCCGTCCAACGACCACCCCGCCGACAAGGCGCGCTTCACGTTCCGGGTCGTCGCCCCCAAGACCCTGACCGTCGTCGCCTCCGGAATGCCGGTCTCCCACGACCGGGGGAGCCGGACCACCACCTGGGTGTACCGGACCGATCACCCCATGGCCACGGAGCTGGCGCAGGTCTCGATCGGCCGCTCCGCGGTGCTCACGCGCAAGGGGCCGCACGGCCTGCCGCTGCGGGACGTGGTGCCGTCGGCAGACCGCGCGCGCCTGAAGAAGTGGCTGGCCAAGACGCCGGGGCAGATCTCCTGGATGGAGCGGAAGGTCGGCCGGTACCCCTTCGAGACGTACGGCGTGCTGATCGCCGACGCCCAGACCGGTTTCGAGCTGGAGACCCAGACGCTCTCGCTCTTCGAACGCGGTCTCTTCACCGATCCGCGGTTCCCCGAGCCGTACGTCGACTCGGTGATGGTGCACGAGCTGGCCCACCAGTGGTTCGGCAACAGCGTCAGCCCCGCCGAGTGGTCCGACCTGTGGATCAGCGAGGGGCACGCCACCTGGTACGAGGCACTGTACGCACACGAGGTCTCCCGGGTGTCGCTGACCGAGCGCATGCGCAGGGCGTACGCACGGTCCGACGCGTGGCGCACCGAGGGCGGCCCGCCCGCCGCCCCCAAGCCGCCGTCCCCGGGCAAGAAGATCAGCATCTTCCGGCCGATCGTCTACGACGGCGGAGCCCTGGTCCTCTACGCGCTGCGGCAGCGGATCGGGACGAAGGCGTTCGACCGGCTCGAGCGTGACTGGGCCTCCCGCTACCGCCACGGCAACGGCTCGACCCAGGGCTTCATCGCGCTCGCCTCGGAGATCTCCGGACGTGACCAGTCGGCGTTCCTGAAGTCCTGGCTGTACGGCGAAACGACGCCGCCGATGCCCGGGCACCCGGACTGGAAGGCCGACCGCTCGACCTCCCGCAAGGCCGCCCAAGCCCACCACCACGGGCCGCACCAGGCGGGCCGGAAGCCCGGAACGCCCGGAAAACCCGGGTGACGGCCCCGGCGCGCCGTGCGACCATTCCGGTGTCGGCGGCGCGGCGCGCCGGGCCCGGGAATCCTCCGGGTCTCCACCGCGTTGACCCGATGCGGACTCCCATCGACGTAAGGATCAAATGACCTCCTCCTCTTCCCCTTCGCAGGACGCCCAGCGCTTTTCGGCAAGCCTTCGGGCCGACGCCCTGATGGAAGAGGACGTCGCCTGGAGCCACGAGATCGACGGGGAGCGTGACGGCGAGCAGTTCGACCGTTCCGACCGTGCCGCGCTGCGGCGGGTCGTGGGGCTCTCCACCGAACTCGAGGACGTCACCGAGGTCGAGTACCGGCAGCTGCGCCTGGAGCGTGTGGTGCTGGTCGGCGTCTGGACGTCCGGCACCGTGCAGGACGCCGAGAACTCGCTCTCGGAGCTGGCCGCGCTGGCCGAGACCGCGGGCGCTCTGGTGCTGGACGGTGTGATCCAGCGCCGTGACAAGCCCGACCCGGCCACGTACATCGGCTCGGGCAAGGCCCAGGAGCTGCGTGACATCGTGATCGAGACCGGGGCGGACACCGTCGTGTGCGACGGTGAGCTCACCCCGGGCCAGCTGATCCACCTCGAGGACGTCGTCAAGATCAAGGTGGTCGACAGGACCGCCCTGATCCTCGACATCTTCGCCCAGCACGCCAAGTCCCGAGAGGGCAAGGCGCAGGTCTCGCTCGCGCAGATGCAGTACATGCTGCCGCGGCTGCGCGGCTGGGGTCAGTCGCTGTCCCGGCAGATGGGTGGCGGTGGCTCCGGATCCTCGGGCGGCGGAATGGCCACCCGTGGTCCCGGTGAGACCAAGATCGAGACGGACCGGCGGCGGATCCGCGAGAAGATGGCCAAGATGCGCCGGGAGATCGCGGAGATGAAGACCGGCCGCGACATCAAGCGGCAGGAGCGCCGGCGCAACAAGGTCCCCTCGGTCGCCATCGCCGGGTACACCAACGCGGGCAAGTCCTCGCTGCTCAACCGTCTGACGGGAGCGGGTGTGCTGGTGGAGAACGCGCTGTTCGCCACCCTGGACCCGACGGTCCGCCGGGCGGAGACGCCCAGCGGGCGGCTGTACACCCTCGCCGACACCGTCGGGTTCGTCCGCCACCTTCCCCACCACCTCGTCGAGGCGTTCCGCTCCACGATGGAGGAGGTCGGTGACGCCGACCTGATCCTGCACGTGGTGGACGGCGCGCATCCGGCTCCGGAGGAGCAGCTCGCCGCGGTACGCGAGGTGATCCGCGACGTGGGCGCGGTGGACGTGCCCGAGATCGTGGTCATCAACAAGGCGGACGCGTCCGATCCGCTCGCTCTGCAGCGGCTGTTGCGGATGGAGCCGCGGGCGATCGCGGTGTCGGCCCGTACCGGCAAGAACATCGATGAGCTGCTGGCGCTCATCGACGAGCAACTGCCGCGGCCTCAGGTCGAGGTGGAGGTACTCGTGCCGTACACGCACGGGCAGCTCGTCTCGCGAGCCCACGCCGACGGCGAGGTGATCTCCGAGGAGCACACCCCGGAGGGCACACTGCTCAAGGCACGGGTCCACGAGGAACTGGCGGCCGAACTCCAGCCGTTCGCCCCTGCTGCCTGACGGCTCGACCGTCCGGCAAGCTCCAGTGCTCCGGGGTGTCACGGTGTTCCGGGGTGAGACGGCCGGTGCCGTCGAGCCGCAGGCGCCGGGCGCCTGATGTGCACGAAGCCCGAGGCCCGCCCCACCAGTTCGGTGGGGCGGGCCTCGTCGTACGTCCGGGCGCGGCTCTGGTGACTGCCGGACCCGGGAGTGCGGCTACTGTCCGGCGAACTTCCGGCTCACGGCGTCGAACATCTTCTTCGCCTCCGGTCCCAGGTGGGGACCGGCCAGCCAACGAGCCGGGCGCGGGCCGATGGAGGTGTTGGAGACCAGCGCCGGCTTGCCGTCGTTGCCATTGGCGAACCAGCCGCCGCCCGACGCACCGCCGGTCATGGTGCAGCCGATGCGGTACATCGTCGGCTGCGACGAGGACAGGGAGAACCGGCCCGGACGGTCGATGCAGGAGAACATCTTGGCGCCGTCGTAGGGCGGTGCCGCCGGGTAGCCCCAGGCACCCATGCTGTCGATGCTCTTCACCGCGGGAGCGTTGAACTCGACCGGCAGCGCCGCGCCGACGGTCTCCTCCAGCGACTTGCCGTCGCTGCCCTTCTCCGGCTTCACATGCAGGACCGCGTAGTCGTGGGGAGCGCCGTTGCCGCCGCTCTCGGTGCCCTCGGAAATCCACTGCTGCGACGTGGACGCCCAGTTGGCCCAGTAGACGCCGTAGGGCGCGACCTGCTCCCGCGGGGTGCCCTTGAGGGCTCCGGCGGGGACGCCGTTGTCGTTGAAGGACGGGACGAACGCGATGTTGCGGTACCAGCCGCCGTTCTTGCCCGCGTGGACGCAGTGCCCCGCCGTCCAGACGAGGTTGGACTTCCCGGGGTTCGCCGGGTCCTTCACCACCGTGGCGGAGCAGACCATCGAGCCCTGAGGACCGTCGAAGAAGACCTTGCCGACCGGCGCCGCGTTGTCGTGGTACGGCGTCTTCACGCCCTTGGCCTGCACCGGCTGCGGCTCCGGGTCGGTGACGCCCTGGTCACCCGAGACGTCGGCCGGAACCGTCTTCTGCGGCTCCTCCGCGTCCTTCATGCGCTCGGGCTTCCACAGGTCCTCGATGACCGGGTTGACGAAGTCCCCGGCCTCACGCAGCCAGTCGTCCCGCTTCCAGTTCTTCCACTCCCCGTTCTTCCACTTGTCCACATCGACGCCCAGTTCCTTCAGGCGCTCCTCGAAGTTGGGCAGGGACACGTCCTGCCGGTCCTGCGAGGTCGCGGTCGCGCCGGGGTTCGGGCTGCTGCCGTCCTCCGAGGCACCGCACGCTGTCGCGGTGACCGCCAGAACAGCGGTCAGAGCGACCGCGGCCGCGGCGGAGCCACGGGCTCGCAGCGCACTCCGCCCGGAGCGCCGGAAGACTGGCGGACGTATCGATGGCATGGGCGGAACTCCCCCGTGTATTCGATCCTGCGATGGATGTGTCATGCACGCCGACGAGAGGCGCAGGCCCCCACTATGCCGGTGTCCTGGGGGACGGCGCCGGGCGGGTTCGCGGTTCCGCGCCGCCTCCCGGGGCTCCCGAGGAACTCCCGTTCGCCCGTGATCCGCTGCCTTCGACGTCGTTGGTACGTACGGGGGACAGCGGGGGAGCGTTCAGCGCGTTCAGGAGGATCGACGAGACGTGGCCGTGACCCAGCCGCCGCCGACGACACCAGGCGTCCTTCCGGCCGACGCGACTGCCGAGCGCGCTCTGCGGCGGGAGTCGTTGCCCGAATCCACCGCCTGTACCGATGCGTGCTCGCTGCCGATCGTGCCGGTACGGGCACGGGGGCTGACGATCGAGGGGGCGGACGGACGGCGCTATCTCGACTGCCTTTCGGGAGCAGGGTCGTTGGTGCTGGGGCACAACCATCCGGTGGTGCTCGAGGCCATCCGGTCCGTCCTCGACTCCGGCGCTCCACTGCACGTCATGGACCTTGCGACGCCGGTCGAGGACGACTTCACCACGGAGCTGCTCCGGACTCTGCCCCGGCCGCTCGCCGAACGGGGACGCGTACGGTTCTGCGGACCTGCCGGTACCGACGCGGTGGGGGCCGCCCTCGACCTCGTGTGCTCCGCGACCGGGCGCAGCGGGCTGTTCGCCTTCTCCGCGGCCGTCGGCGGTACTTCCCCGGACAGGGGCGATGCCCGCGGGCAGGCGCCGGCACCACGGGTCACGCGTCTGCCCTATCCCAGCGACGACCCCTGCTCGCCGGGAAACGGTGATCTGCCGGGAACCGTTGACCCGAGCCGCGCGCGAACGCCCGCGTCCTGGGCCGGGAGCGCCGGAGCGATGGACCTGCTCACCTCCCCGCAGTGCGGTGCGCAGCCCCCGGCCGGAGTGATCGTCGAACCGGTCCAGGGTGAGGGCGAGTTGATGCCCGTCCCCGACGAATGGCTGCGCAGAATGCGGCATCTCACCGCCGCACGCGGCATCCCCTTCGTGGTGGACGAGATGCAGACCGGCGTCGGGCGGACCGGGACGTTCTGGGCCGTCGAGCGGAGCGGGGTCGCGCCCGACGTGATGGTGCTGTCCGCGGCGATCGGTGGCAGCCTGCCGCTGGCGGTGATGGTCTACCGCGACGATCTCGATCCCGGGCATCCGGGCGCGAGCGCGGGCGCCTTCCGGGGCAACCAACTCGCCCTCGCCGCAGGTGCAGCAACGTTGGCGCACGTACGCGAGAACAGGCTGGCCGAACGCGCCGCGACAGTTGGCGAACGCATGATCCGTCAGTTGCGCGCCTTCGCGGCACAGCGGCCTTGCGTCGTGGACGTACGCGGGCGCGGGCTCATGATCGGCGTCGAGCTGGCCGGGCCCGAAGGCTGGGCATGCACGGTCGGCGACAGGAATGAGACGGGGGAGTACGCGCCGTCCCTCCTCGCCGCGGCCGTCCAGAACGAGTGTCTGCGGCGGGGCCTGATCGTCGGTGTGGGCGGGCGACGGTCCGGCGTCGTCCGGCTTCTGCCGCCCCTCACGATCAGCGACGAGCAGGCCGACGCCGTGCTCGAACGGCTCGGCGACGCCATCGACGCCGCGGCCAGGGACATCGGACGCAGCACTCGCGGATCCGTAGGGACGAGCCCGGCAAGGACGGGCACGGCAGAGACGGGCACGGCAGGGACGAGCCCGGCAGCGACGGACGCGAGCGCCGCGGGCGCAGGGAGCGCGGACCGGTGACGACGGGTCACCGGCCCACCGGCGCACGGCTGTTGCGGTCCGTGCCTCCCGTGCCGTCCGTGCCGTCGCGACGGACCGCCGGGGTCGGAGAACGCATACCCCGGCCCCGCCAATCGCGTCACTCCCCCTGCTCATAGCCGAAGGAGGAAGGCGCCGTTGCCATGGCCTCAGCGCCTCGAGCAGCACGCCGATCACACCATGGACCCACACCAGGGCCCCACGACCGCAGCGCTCACCATCGACCGCACCGTGCCGGGGCAGGCCGGCCCGAATCATGCCCATGCGGTCGCTCGCGACCCGCTGGACCAGCCCGATGCTCTGACCGCAGCCGATGCCGCGTCCGTCGAGAACCTTCTGCGCTGCTGGACGCGGGAGAACGCCACGCCACCCCCGGATGGTGATCTCCTGAGGATTCCGCTCCACGCCAGCGGTGCCGCCCTCCTCGTCCCCGTCCGGTACTGGTCCGCCACCGGATGGCACCGATTCGGCGCCCCCGTGCTGGAGAACGGGCCCCCGGGCGCTCCCGTCGTCGACGCCGTGACCCTTGCGGCGCTGCTGGGCCGGGAGTCGGCCCACGGGGCCCCGGACGGGCCAGGCGCGGAGTGCACCGAACTCGTGAGCAGGGTCGCCGACTCGGTGTACCGCACCGCCGGCTTCATCGCCGACCGGCGGAGCCGCCCCGCTCTGTCCGTCACCGGCCACCCGTTCCTGGACTCCGAACAGTCCCTCGTCCTCGGACACCCGCTCCACCCCACTCCCAAGAGCCGCCAAGGGCTTTCCGACACCGAGTCCCGCGCCTTCTCACCCGAGTCGGGCGGCTGCTTCCCCCTGCACTGGATGGCCGTCGACCGAGCCGTACTCGCGGGCGACTCGGCCTGGACCGAAGGCGGGCGGCCCGTACCGGTCGAGCAGCTCGTCTCGAGCCTGACCGACATCGACCCGCACCTGCCGGACAGCACAGTGCCGTTGCCTCTCCACCCCTGGCAGGCGCGCGACGTCATGGAGCGCCCCGCCGTCGCGGAACTCCTCGACGCCGGGCTGCTGCACGACCTCGGCATCGCCGGAGAGCCCTGGTACCCCACCTCCTCCGTACGAACGGTGCACCAGCCTGGGACCGCCGCCATGCTGAAGCTCTCCCTCGGGCTGCGCATCACCAACTCCCGCCGGGAGAACCTCCGCAAGGAACTCCGCCGCGGTGTCGAGGTGCACCGTCTGCTCCGCGCCGGGCTCGGGCGGCAGTGGCGCAGCAGCCACCCCTCCTTCGACATCGTCCGTGACCCCGCATGGATCGCCGTCAACGCACCGGACGGCACACCTCTGGCCGGTCTGGACACGGTGATCCGGCACAACCCGTTCGGCCCGGGGGACGACGTCCTGTGCGTTGCCGCGCTGACCTCTCCCCGGCCCTGGCCCGGAGCGGAGGCCTGTGGCGTTCCCCTGATGCGGTCCCGTCTCGCGGACATCGTGTCCCGGCTCGCGGCCGACACAGGCCGCTCGTCGGCAGCGGTGTCCGCCGAGTGGTTCCTGCGCTACCTCGAGACCGTCGTCCGTCCCGTCCTCTGGCTCGACGGAAGGGCCGGTGTGGCACTCGAGGCGCACCAGCAGAACACGCTGGTGGTCCTGGACGCCGACGGCTGGCCCGTCGGCGGCCGCTACCGCGACAACCAGGGCTACTACTTCCGCGAGTCCTACCGGGACGCACTCGACCGGAGGCTCCCCGGCATCGGCATCGAGAGCGACACCTTCGTCTCCGACACGGTCACCGACGAGCGCTTCGCGTACTACCTCGGCATCAACAACGTCCTCGGCCTGATCGGAGCTTTCGGTTCCCAACGTCTGGCCGACGAGGGCCTTCTGCTCGCCGCCGTCCGCCGATTCCTCGGCGACGCCGCATCGGACGGCACGGGGACGGGCTCACCTCTGCCCGCTCTCCTCCTCGAATCCACCACCCTCCGGTGCAAGGCGAATCTCCTCACACGTCTGCACGGCCTCGACGAACTGGTCGGCCCGGTCGACACCCAGTCCGTCTACGTCACCATCCCCAACCCCCTTGCCACTGCCGCGGCATGACCCCGAGACCGATGGGACCGAGGAGACCGACGAGATCCATGAGGTCCACGCGACCCACGCCCTTCACCTCACTCATGCAACTCACCTCACCCATGCCGACCACCTCACTCATGCCGTCCACCTCACCCACGCCCCTCACGCGTCCCCTGAGCACCGTGAGCCCCACGAGACCGACGAGAGGAGGGCGTCACTGTGCCGACCGCGGACTCCAGCACCGATCGGAGCCCCAGCTCCAGCACCGACGACACCCTCGATCTGCATCTGCGCGACGAACTCGCCGCGCTGATCGCCGAGGAGCGTGCCCTCCTGGCGCGCGCCGATACGCGCCCCGGCACCTCCTCACGAACGCGACCGCCGTGGGCAGGACCCGACCTGCTCGACGACCTCTCCGCCTGGGGGCCAGCCCCGAGCGGCTCACGCCCCTTCGAGCTCGTCCCCGTCCGGATCGACCGCGATCTTGCGCTCATCTCGCGGTGGATGAACGACCCGGCCGTAGCCGCGTTCTGGGACCTCGCAGGCCCCGACGAGATCGCCGCCGCCCACCTACGTGCCCAAATCGAGGGCGACGGCCGGAGTGTGCCGTGTCTCGGTGTCCTCGACGGCACACCGATGAGCTATTGGGAGGTCTATCGCGCCGACCTCGACCCGATCGCCCGGCACTATGCCGCGCGCCCGCACGACACGGGTCTTCATCTGCTCATCGGTGCCGTCGGCGACCGCGGCCGTGGCTTCGGCACAGGACTGCTGCGCGCCGTCTCCGACCTGATCCTCGACCATCGCCCGGCCTGCACACGCGTGATCGCCGAGCCGGACATTCGCAACACCCCGTCCGTGGCGGCCTTTCTCGGCGCGGGCTTCCGCTTCCAGGCCGAGCTCGAACTGCCCGGCAAGCGGGCCGCACTGATGGTTCGCGACCGTCTCCACCGCCACCTCCTCTGACCCGGGCCGTCCCGGCCCGCTGATTGCTCCACTGCTTCCTTTACACCGCTCGGCCCGGTCCGGTTCCGCCTCGCATCCCCCGTCGATGCAGGCGGACCGGGGGCGCATCCGCGCCACGCCCTCCGCCCCGTACCGAGGCCGAACCCCGACCCCACCCCGTACCGGAACCGCACCCAACCCCCACCGCACCCAACCCCCACCGCACCCAACCCCCACCCCGTACCAGCCCCCACCGCATCCCCCACCCGCCGGGACGACCGCCCGGAAACACCACCCGCCGCGTCCACCCGGCGGCCCAACTCCCCCCCGTTCCGCCCGAGGAGCCCCGACCTTGCGCCCGTCACTCCAGCCGCACCCCGACGCCTGGCACCGAGCATCCCGCCGCCTTTTCGCCAAGATGCTGGCCGAGTTCGCGTACGAAGGGGTGATCACGCCGGAACCGGACGATGCAGATCCACTCGCCTACCGGCTCACCGTGAACGACGCGGTCACCTATCGCTTCCGCGCCCGTCGAGGCTCCTACGACCACTGGCGCGTCGATCCCGACTCCATCATCCCGACCGCCGACCCCCTCGAGTTCGTCGCCCAGGCCCACGACACCGTCCTCGGCCTGACCGGTGACACCACCGGCCACCTCATCCGCGAACTCACCGCCACACTCGCCGCCGACACCCGGATCGGCGCCACGTCCGCGAGCGTCACCGATCTCGCCGACCTCGGCTACGCGGAGCTGGAAGGCCACCAGACAGGCCACCCCTGGATCGTGGTCAACAAGGGCCGCATGGGCTTCTCCGCGACCGACGCCGCGCGGTGGGCACCCGAGGCCCGTAGTCCCCAGCGCCTGCCCTGGCTCGCGGTTCACCGGGACGCCGCTCGGTACCGGGGCGTCCCCGCGCTCGCCGCGCCGGACCGGCTCTACGCCGAAGAGCTCACGCCCCGGACCCGCGAGGCCTTCGAGCGCATCGTCGCCGAGCGCCACCGCGACCCGGCCGACCACCTCTATCTGCCCGTGCACCCGTGGCAGTGGGACGAGTGCGTCGCTTCGCTCTTCGCGCCGCAGATCGCCGAAGGAACGATCATCCCGCTGCCGGAGGACGAGGATCTCCGGCTCCCCCAGCAGTCCATCCGCACCTTCCTCAACACCACCCGGCCACGCGCCCGGACCGTCAAGCTCCCGCTGTCCATCCTCAACACCCTGGTGTGGCGCGGCCTGCCCACCGCACGCACCCTGGCCGCGCCCGCCGTCACCGGCTGGGTGCACGGTTTGCGTGACGCCGACCCGTTCCTGAGGGACGAGACGCGGGTGGTCCTGCTGGGCGAGACCGCCTCCGTCACCGTCGAGCACCCGCTGTACGACCGGCTGCCTGGTGTCCCCTACCAGTACCGCGAACTCCTCGGGTGTATCTGGCGCGAACCTCTGGCGGCCCACCTCGACGCGGGCGAGCGGGCACGCACCCTCGCCTCGCTCCTCCTCACGGACTCTCAGGGCCACTCCTTCACGGCCGAGCTCGTCCGCCGTTCCGGACTCGAACCGACCGTCTGGCTGCGCCGTCTCTTCGCCGCTCTGCTGCCCCCGCTGCTGCGTTTCCTCTACCGCTACGGCACCGTCTTCTCGCCGCACGGGGAGAACGCCATCGTCGTCTTCGACGAGCGTGACGTGCCCGTCCGCCTGGCGATGAAGGACTTCGTCGATGACGTCAACATCAGCGCCGAGCCGTTGCCCGAGCTGGCCGGCATGCCCGACGACGTGCGGTCCGTGCTGCTCACCGAGCGGCCCGGATTCCTCACCCAGTTCATCCACTCCGGCCTGTTCGTCGGTGTGTTCCGCTACCTCGCACCGCTCTGCGCCGAGCACCTGGGGGTGCCCGAGACGGCTTTCTGGTCGCTCGTACGGGCCGAGATCCTCGCGCATCACGCGCGGTTCCCGGAGCTCAAGGACCGCTTCGAGACCTTCGACCTCCTCACGCCGCGCATCGAGCGTCTGTGTCTCAACCGCAACCGTCTGCACCTCGACGGCTACCGCGACCGGCCCGAGCGGCCCCACGCCGCTGTCCATGGCACCGTCCCGAACCCCCTCCGCCAGCGGTGCGGACGCGATGTCAGTGCCGCCCCGTAGGGTGGTTCGCGCTATGACGAAGCCCTCCCTCTCCGACCTGCTCCACGCCGCCGTCACCGCCGTCGGCGGCACCGAGCGCCCTGGTCAGGTCACCATGGCCGAAGCCGTCGCCGAGGCGATCGACGACGGATCCCATCTGCTCGTCCAGGCCGGGACCGGCACCGGCAAATCGCTCGGCTATCTCGTGCCCGCGCTGGCGCACGGCGAGCGCGTCGTCGTCGCCACGGCGACGCTCGCCCTCCAGCGCCAGCTCGTGGAGCGGGATCTGCCGCGCACGGTCGAGTCGTTGCATCCGCTGCTGCGCCGGCGCCCCCAGTTCGCCATGCTCAAGGGCCGCTCCAACTACCTGTGCCTGCACCGGCTCCATGAGGGCGCGCCGCAGGACGAGGAGGAGGGTCTCTTCGACGTCTTCGAGTCCGCCGCCCCCACCAGCAAGCTCGGTCAGGACCTGCTGCGGATGCGGGACTGGGCGGACGAGACCGAGACCGGCGACCGGGACGCACTGACCCCCGGCGTCTCGGACCGGGCGTGGTCCCAGGTGTCGGTCACCTCCCGTGAATGCCTGGGCGCCTCCAAGTGCGCCTACGGCGCGGAGTGCTTCGCCGAAGCCGCGCGGGAGCGGGCGAAGCTCGCCGATGTCGTCGTCACCAACCACGCGTTGCTCGCGATCGACGCGATCGAGGGCGCCCCCGTACTGCCCAGCCATGAGGTGCTGGTCGTCGACGAGGCGCACGAACTGGTCTCCCGCGTCACCGGAGCCGCCACCGGTGAGCTCACCCCGGGCGGCGTGAACCGGGCGGTCCGCCGAGCCGCCAAGCTGGTCAACGAGAAGGCCGGTGACGCCCTGCAGACCGCGGCCGAGAGCTTCGAGCGGATCATGGAGCTGGCCCTGCCTGGCCGGCTTGAGGAGGTCCCCGAGGACCTCGCGTACGCCCTGATGTCCCTGCGCGACGCGTCCCGCACGGTGATCACGGCCCTGGGCAACACGCGGGACAAGTCCGTGCAGGACGAGGACGCGGTCCGCAAGCAGGCCCTCGCGTCCATCGAGAACGTCCATGCCGTCGCGGAGCGCGTCGCGGCCGCCTCGGAGTACGACGTCGTCTGGTACGAGCGGCACGACCGGTTCGGGGCATCGCTGCGGGTCGCGCCGCTCTCCGTCTCCGGGCTGCTGCGCGAGAAGCTGTTCGCGGACCGCAGTGTGGTGCTGACCTCGGCCACCCTGAAGCTGGGTGGCGACTTCAACGGTGTGGGGGCCTCGCTCGGCCTGCCTCCGGAGACCGTGACGAACGGTCTCCCGGCCCCTGGAAGCCGCACCGTACCGTCGGACGACGCCTCGTCCGAGGACACGGGGAACGCGGGCGGGACGTCGACGGCCGATGCCGACGACACGAAGACGAGCCCACCCTGGAAGGGCCTCGACGTCGGATCGCCGTTCGACTACCGCAAGCAGGGCATCCTCTATGTCGCCCGCCACCTCGCCCAGCCGGGCCGCGAGGGCAGCCGTACCGACATGCTCGACGAGCTCGCGGAGCTCGTGGAGGCGGCCGGTGGACGCACCCTCGGTCTCTTCTCGTCGATGCGCGGCGCCCAGGCCGCGGCGGAGGCCCTGCGCGCACGCCTGGACATGCCGATTCTGCTGCAGGGCGAGGAAACCCTGGGCGAGCTGATCCGTACGTTCTCCGACGACGCCCGTACGTGCCTGTTCGGCACCTTGTCCCTGTGGCAGGGCGTCGATGTGCCCGGGGTGAACTGCCAGCTGGTCGTCATGGACCGCATCCCGTTCCCGCGCCCCGACGACCCGCTGATGAGCGCCCGGCAGAAGGCCGTTGAGGACGCGGGCGGCAATGGCTTCATGGCGGTCGCGGCGACACATGCCGCCCTGCTGATGGCGCAGGGCGCGGGGCGGCTCGTCCGGGCGTCGGGGGACCGCGGGGTAGTGGCGGTCCTCGACCCGCGACTGGCCACGGCTCGCTACGGCGGCTTCCTCAAGGCGTCCATGCCGGACTTCTGGTACACGACCGACCGCAATCAGGTGCGCCGGTCCCTGGCGGCGATCGATGCCGCGGCGCTCGCGGAGCGGTAGGCGGGAGCGGAGACACCTTGACGCATCCACGTGCTTCAGGGCTACCCGTGTGGTGTGCGTTGCCTGCTGTGGCGGGGTGAACGGCGGGCGTACGGCGTCAACGGGCCGTCGCGTACGGCGCGACGCGGATCCTCGGCATGGTAGGACCGTGCGCGGACATGCAGCGGGCCCCGGAACCGGCGCAGTGGATTCCGGGGCCCGGTCGTGAGGGGCGCGTCAGACCCGCCGCAGCACCGCGACCACCTTGCCGAGGATCGTGGCCTCGTCGCCGGGGATCGGCTGGTACGCGGAGTTGTGCGGGATCAGCCAGACATGGCCGTCCTCCCGCTTGAAACGCTTCACGGTGGCCTCGCCTTCGAGCATCGCGGCGACGATGTCCCCGTTCTCCGCGACCGGCTGGCGGCGGACGGTGACCCAGTCGCCGTCGCAGATCGCCGCTTCGACCATCGAGTCGCCGACCACCTTGAGCACGAACAGCTCGCCGTCACCGACCAGTTGACGGGGGAGAGGGAAGACGTCCTCGACGGACTCCTCGGCGAGGATCGGACCGCCGGCCGCGATACGGCCGACCAGCGGGACGTAGGACGCGGCGGGCTTGCCGGTGGTGTCGGTCGGCTGGCTCGTCGGCCCGTCCGAGCCGCGGACCTCGTACGCCCGTGGGCGGTGCGGGTCGCGGCGCAGGAAGCCCTTGCGCTCCAGCGCCATGAGCTGGTGCGCGACGGACGAGGTGCTCGAGAGGCCCACTGCCTGGCCGATCTCCCGCATGGACGGAGGGTAGCCACGCCGCTGCACGGAGTCCCGGATGACCTCGATGACCCGGCGCTGCCGGTCGGTGAGACCGGAACTGTCGGCCCGGATCCCCGGAGGTCGACCGGGAAGCGAGCGTACGGGCTTCTGCCCCTCGGGGTTCGTGGTCGCGTCGTTCATCGGGTGGCTCTGCTCGAATCGGTGCTGGGAGCGGTCCTGGGCAGTGATGGTGGCGCTGTCTGCGGTGGTGGTCACGTCGGCCCCTCTCGAGATGGTTCTCCCCAGTGACACAACGGTAGTTGGTTTCGAAAGGTTGCGCCAAACACACGTTCGAGTGAAATTTCCCAGATCACCTGACGAGATCAAGTGCAGAGGTGTATGGGCGGGGCCGGTTCACTCGGAACGGATTCCGTCCGGGCCGGCTCGCGGGGGCCGGCGGGAGTGTCGCCGGGCTGTGGCCAGTGTGGCACCTGCGACCCGCGTGACGATATACGTGCGCGCTCCCGTAGTCTCCTGTTGCCGCCTCTCCTGTCGCCCCTTCGCGCGACACGCTGTGGACGCGCTTGACGGGCAACCACCAGATCTAGTGGTTAGATGTGCGGCGGTCGCCCACAAGTTGTGGTCCGCGGTCCTCAACGACCGCAGTTATGGCCTATGATTGAGGCTGCTTCCGAGGCCCTTCGCGGGTCTGCGGAGCCGTGCAGCCGTGCTGTGCTGCCGTTCGACGTTCACAGGGTTTCAGGGAGGGTGAAGACCGTTGCACTGCCCCTTCTGCCGACACCCCGACAGCCGCGTCGTGGACAGCCGCACCACCGACGACGGGACGTCGATCCGCCGGCGCCGTCAGTGCCCGGACTGCTCCCGCCGCTTCACGACAGTGGAGACGGCGTCACTCATGGTGATCAAGCGGAGCGGGGTCACCGAACCGTTCAGTCGTGACAAGGTCATCGCCGGCGTGCGCAAGGCATGCCAGGGTCGGCCCGTCACCGAGGACGCCCTCGCCAAGCTCGGCCAGCGGGTCGAGGAGGCGGTGCGCGCCACCGGCAGCGCCGAGCTGTCCACCCATGACGTCGGGCTGGCGATACTCGGCCCGCTCCAGGAGCTCGATCTCGTCGCCTACCTGCGCTTCGCGTCCGTGTACCGGGCGTTCGACTCGCTCGAGGACTTCGAGGCCGCGGTCACCGAGCTGCGCGAGCAGCGGCAGCCGGCCGACGCGGACGGGCCCGCGGGGGACACGGAGGCTCCTGCCCCGACCACCACCACTGCCGCCGGTTGACCGGCGGCACCATCGGACCCGCCCTGGGCGCGCAGATGCGCCGGGGCACAGAACAGACACAGTGCCTGGGGGAAGAAACAGGCACGTCAGGGCGTTATGCCCGTACAGGGAGGCGGCAGTGACAGAGACGACGAGCGGCCCGGCACGAAGCTCCCGTGCCAAGGGCAGCAAGGCGAGCAAGGGGCTGCGTGTCGAGCGCATTCACACCACCCCCGGCGTGCACCCGTACGACGAGGTGGTCTGGGAACGCCGCGACGTCGTCATGACCAACTGGCGTGACGGTTCGGTCAACTTCGAGCAGCGCGGTGTCGAGTTCCCCGACTTCTGGTCGGTGAACGCGGTCAACATCGTCACCAGCAAGTACTTCCGCGGTGCCGTCGGATCGCCCGGCCGCGAGTCGAGCCTGAAGCAGCTCATCGACCGCGTCGTGAAGACCTACCGCAAGGCGGGCGAGGTCCACGGCTACTTCGCCTCCCCGGCGGACGCCGAGATCTTCGACCACGAGCTCACCTATGCCCTGCTGCACCAGGTGTTCAGCTTCAACTCCCCGGTCTGGTTCAACGTTGGCACGCAGCAGCCGCAGCAGGTCTCGGCCTGTTTCATCCTCTCCGTCGACGACTCGATGGAGTCGATCCTCGACTGGTACAAGGAAGAGGGGATGATCTTCAAGGGCGGCTCCGGCGCCGGCCTGAACCTCTCCCGCATCCGCTCGTCCAAGGAGCTGCTCTCCTCGGGCGGCAACGCCTCCGGCCCCGTCTCCTTCATGCGTGGTGCGGACGCCTCCGCCGGCACGATCAAGTCCGGCGGCGCCACCCGCCGCGCCGCCAAGATGGTCGTCCTGGACGTCGACCACCCGGACGTCGAGGCCTTCATCGAGACCAAGGTGAAGGAGGAGGAGAAGATCCGCGCCCTGCGCGACGCGGGCTTCGACATGGACCTGGGCGGCGACGACATCACGTCCGTCCAGTACCAGAACGCCAACAACTCGGTCCGGGTGAACTCGGAGTTCATGAAGGCCGTGGAGTCCGGCTCGCAGTTCGGGCTGCGCGGACGGATGACCGGTGAGGTCCTGGAGGAGGTCGACGCCAAGTCCCTCTTCCGCAAGATGGCCGAGGCCGCCTGGGCCTGCGCCGACCCCGGCATCCAGTACGACGACACCATCAACCACTGGCACACCTCGCCGGAGACGGGCCGGATCACCGCCTCCAACCCGTGCAGCGAGTACATGCACCTGGACAACTCCTCGTGCAACCTCGCCTCGCTGAACCTCATGAAGTTCCTGCGCGACGACGACCTGGGCAACCAGTCGTTCGACGCCGAGACCTTCGCGAAGGTCGTCGAGCTGGTCATCACGGCGATGGACATCTCCATCTCCTTCGCCGACTTCCCGACCGAGAAGATCGGCGAGACCACGCGCGCCTTCCGCCAGTTGGGCATCGGCTACGCCAACCTCGGCGCCCTGCTCATGGCCACGGGCCACGCGTACGACTCCGACGGCGGCCGCGCGCTCGCCGGTGCCATCACCTCGCTGATGACCGGCACCTCGTACAAGCGCTCCGCCGAAATGGCCGCGGTCGTGGGCGCGTACGACGGATACGCCCGCAACTCCGACGCCCACCAGCGCGTCATGCGGCAGCACGCGGACGCCAACGGCGCCGCCAAGCGCATGGACGACCTGGACACCCCGGTCTGGGCCGCGGCAACCGAGGCGTGGCAGGACGTCGTCCGGCTCGGCGCGAAGCACGGCTTCCGCAACGCCCAGGCGTCCGTGCTGGCTCCGACGGGCACCATCGGCCTGATGATGGACTGCGACACCACGGGCGTCGAGCCGGACCTGGCCCTGGTCAAGTTCAAGAAGCTCGTCGGCGGCGGCTCGATGCAGATCGTGAACAACACGGTCCCCAAGGCGCTGAAGCGTCTCGGCTACCAGCCGGAGCAGGTGGAGGCGATCGTCGCCCACATCGCCGACCACGGCAATGTGATCGACGCACCGGGCCTGCGCCCCGAGCACTACGAGGTCTTCGACTGCGCCATGGGCGAGCGCTCCATCTCGCCGATGGGACACGTCCGCATGATGGCGGCGGCCCAGCCGTTCCTGTCCGGCGCGATCTCCAAGACCGTCAACATGCCGGAGACCGCCACCGTCGAGGAGATCGAGGAGATCTACTTCGAAGGCTGGAAGCTCGGGCTGAAGGCGCTCGCGATCTACCGCGACAACTGCAAGGTCGGCCAGCCGCTCTCCGCCAAGAAGAAGGAGGAGAAGAAGGCCGAGACCGTCGCGGTGCCGGAGAAGGTCGTGGAGTACCGCCCGGTCCGCAAGCGCCTGCCGAAGGGGCGTCCCGGCATCACCACCTCCTTCACGGTGGGCGGCGCCGAGGGCTACATGACGGCCAACTCCTACCCGGACGACGGCCTCGGTGAGGTCTTCCTGAAGATGTCCAAGCAGGGCTCGACCCTCGCGGGCATGATGGACGCCTTCTCCATCGCCGTCTCCGTCGGCCTGCAGTACGGCGTGCCGCTGGAGACCTACGTCTCGAAGTTCACCAACATGCGGTTCGAGCCGGCCGGTATGACCGACGACCCGGACGTGCGGATGGCGCAGTCGATCGTCGACTACATCTTCCGCCGCCTGGCGCTGGACTTCCTGCCGTTCGAGACGCGGTCGGCGCTCGGCATCCACTCGGCCGAGGAGCGTCAGCGCCACCTGGAGACCGGGTCGTACGAGCCGGGCGACGACGAGGTCGACGTGGAGGGGCTCGCCCAGTCCGCGCCGCGCCACGTCGAGGTGCCGGAGAAGGCCTCGCCGGAGTCGCCGAAGCCCGAGGTGACGGCAGCGGTGCCGGCACCCAAGGAGGCGCACAGCTCCACCGAACTGGTCGAGATGCAGCTCGGACTGAACGCGGACGCCCCGCTCTGCTTCTCCTGCGGCACCAAGATGCGGCGGGCCGGGAGCTGCTACCTCTGCGAGGGATGCGGCTCGACGAGCGGCTGCAGCTGACGGCTTGAGGCCGTGCGCCGTGGTCGGGTGAAGCCCATCCGCTGACGGCGCGGAGCCCTGGGAGGGGGTGACGACCCAACGGTCGTCACCCCCTCCGGCGTTGTACGGATCATGCGGTTCGGCAAGTGGATCCGGCCACCGGCCGTCGCCCACTACGATGGCGCGGTGCTGGTCAAGTGGATTCGCTGCACTGTGGTTGACCGCCGAGGTTTCGCGCGGGGGCAGCGTAAATGGGCGGGGCTGCTCGGCGAGCCGGGGTTCCGGGGGCAGGGTGGCGGCTGGAGCCGGGCGCGGCCCGACGTCGCGCATCTCTTCGCCTTCTGGGAGAGCCGGGCCCTCTACGACTCCTTCATGGCGCGCTCGCACGACCGGCTTGCCGCCGCCCAGTCCGGCACGTACAAGGACACCCGGGTGCGGCTCTTCGAGCACCGCTTCGATGTCAAGGTCGGATTCCGGCCGGTCTTCTCCGACGCGGACGTGGCGCGCGTGGCGCACTGCCGGGTGCGCGAGGAACGGGTCGATCACTTCACACTGATGCAGGAGAAGGTGTGGAACCCGGCCATGGCCGGGTCGCCCGGCATGCTGCGCGGGGTGTTCGGGGAGGCGCCCGGCAACGAGTTCCTGGTGCTCTCGCTCTGGGACTCGGCTGCCGAGCACGGGAAGTACCGTCAGGAGCGCGTGGAACGGCTCGCTCTGCGGACCCAGATCGAGGCCGATGTGTCCGGACTGGCCGGAGATGTCGTCGCGCTCGAACCCACCTGGTCCGTGTGAACCGGGAACCGCGGTCCGGGCCGGGGCGAGTCCGTCCGATGACGGGGCGGGCGCCGGACCGTGGAACTAGGGTGGCGTCATGGCACGGCCGCGTCGCATCGTCCTCCTCCGGCACGGAGAGTCGGAGGGCAATGCCGATGACACGGTTTACGAACGTGTTCCCGATCATGGTCTCCACCTGACGGACAAGGGTTGGCGGCAGGCCAAGGAAGCCGGGGACCAGCTGCGGGCGATGTTCGGCGAGGAGCGGGTCAGCGCCTACGTCTCGCCGTACCGGCGGACGCACCAGACCTTCAAGGCCCTGGACCTCGACCCCCGGCGCGTGCGGATGCGCGAGGAACCGCGCCTGCGCGAGCAGGACTGGGGCAACTGGCAGGACGCCCAGGACGTGCGCAAGCAGAAGGTCAACCGCGACAGGTACGGGCACTTCTTCTACCGGCTGGCGCAGGGTGAGTCCGGAGCGGACGTCTATGACCGGGTCGGCGCGTTCCTGGAGAGCCTGCACCGCAGCTTCGAGGATCCCGACCACCCGCCCAATGTGCTGCTGGTCACCCATGGCCTGACCATGCGGCTCTTCTGCATGCGATGGTTCCACTGGAGCGTGGCCGAATTCGAGTCGCTCTCGAATCCGGGGAACGGAGAGTTCCGGACCCTGGTCCTGGAATCGGGGGGCAAGTACCGCCTGGACAGGCCATTCGAGCGCTGGTGCACCCCGGAGTCGTACGACACCACCGGATAGAGTGTCCGTGCGATGACCGCTGATCACCCTCTTACGCAACGCCGCGACCGCGCCCTCGCGAGCTTGCGCGGGCTGGCCGTGGGCGATGCCCTGGGCTCCCAGTTCTTCGTGCCGTCGAACTATCCGGCACTGAAGCGGCGCGAGCTGCCGCCGGGCCTCTGGCAGTGGACCGACGACACGGAGATGGCTTGTTCCGTACTGGCGGTGCTCGTCGAGCACGGCCGGATCGACCAGGATGCGCTGGCGCGCTCCTTCGCCGAGCACCACGACTTCGACCGGGGCTACGGCCCGGCCGTCAACCGGATGCTGCGGCTGATCCGCGAGGGCGGGGACTGGCGTGAACTGTCCTCCGCCCTCTTCAACGGCCAGGGGTCGTGGGGCAACGGCGCGGCCATGCGGATCGCGCCGCTCGGCGCCTGGTACGGGGGTGACGCGGAGCAGGCCATCCAACAGGCGGAGATCTCCTCCTACACCACGCACCAGCACCGCGAGGCGGTCGCGGGGACCATGGCGGTCGCCGCCGCGGCGGCCCTGGTGGCCGACCCGGCGGGCGGCACCGGGCCCGAGGCGCTGCTCGACGGCGTGATCGAACTCGTACCGCGCAGCGCGGTGCAGGCAGGGCTGCGGCGCGCCCGCGACATGCTCGACTACGGCGACGCCGGTACGGTCGCCGCCGTCCTCGGCTCAGGTCGGCGTACGAGCGCGCACGACACCGTGCCCTTCACGCTCTGGGCCGCGGCCCGTCACCTCGGCGACTTCGGCGGAGCCTTCTGGACCACGGCGCAGGTGGGCGGCGACATGGACACCACGTGCGCGATCGTGGGCGGAATCCTCGCGTCCGCGGGGGCCGGAGCACCGCCGGCCGACTGGCAGGAACGCACCGAACCGCTGCCGGTCTGGGCGCCCGTCGTCTCTGCCTGACCGGGCCCGGGGGTCAGATCTCCCCGTCGGACTCCCGGACCGGTGTCCTGCCCCTCCTCGACCCCGGGCGCGAACCGTTTCTTCAACGCCTGACGTGCGTCTCCCGAAAGGGCCTGTCCGCACGCCGGGCCGCGGTCCGTCCGCCGCTCGCCCGCGCCTTCCGCCCCCGTGCCGCACCGGCGCCCGGGCGGCGTAATCTAATGGGCGCCATGCCGTACGAACCGCCTACTCACCGCGTCGAGCGCTCACTCCGCGCCACCACGGACGCCCGCGTCGTCGCCGGTATCGACGAGGTCGGGCGGGGCGCCTGGGCCGGACCGGTCACGGTGTGCGCCGCGATCACCGGCCTCCGCCGCGCGCCCGAGGGCCTGACGGATTCCAAGCTGCTCACCCCGAAGCGGCGCACCGCGCTGGCCGGAGTGCTGGAGAAGTGGGTCTCGGCGCATGCACTGGGGCACTCTTCGCCCCACGAGATCGACGAGTTGGGGATGACGGCGGCGTTGCGTCTCGCGGCCGTACGGGCGCTTTCCGCTCTGCCGGTTCAGCCCGACGCCGTGATCCTCGACGGCAAGCACAACTACCTCGGTGCGCCCTGGCGGGTCCGTACGGTCATCAAGGGCGACCAGTCGTGCATCTCCGTCGCGGCCGCCTCGGTGATCGCGAAGGTGCGGCGGGACGCGATGATGGCCGAACTGGGTGTGGACTGCCCGGACTTCGGCTTCACCGCGAATGCCGGATACCCCTCGCCGGTGCACCGCGCGGCCCTGGAGGAGCTGGGGCCGACGGCCCACCACCGGATGTCCTGGGCGTACTGGGAAGCGCTGCCGCGCTGGCGGCATCTCCGCCTCAAGCGGGCCGTGGCGGGGGACCCGGAGCTGGAGTCCGGAGGGCAGCTCGGCTTCGACTTCTGAGCGACCGTCCCATTTACACCCCGCCCCGCCGATGCGAACCGCACCGGTGTTTGATAGACATCAGTTCATGCCTCTCATCCCCGAGGAGCCTCAGATTCACGAGAGCGTCCCGGGTCCCCGCGTCTCTCCGGCCGCCGGCCGGACCGCGCCGACCCCCCGTCCTGTCCCCGCTCCCGGACCCCGGCCTGCCGGCAAGCGGCCCGGCCCGCCCGGTCCGCAGCGTGGCCCCGCCGCACCACCGGCCCAGCGTGGCCCGCGTGAAGCGGCCAAGTCCCCGGCTCCCGCCGCGGTTCCGCAGATCCAGCTCATCCCGGCCACCGCGGACGGAGCCCTGGACGCGGCCGAGGAAGCCGTGGACCTTCTCCTGGACTCCGGCCGTGCGCCTCAGGAAGTCCTCGTGTTGACCACGGGCGAACAGCACCCGTGGGCGGCGCACGAGTTGTCCTTCGGCGAGACCGCCTACTGGGCTCAGCACGACGCGGGCGACGACGTCTTCTACGCCGATGCCGCGGCCGCCGAGCGAGCCTCGGGGCGCCCCGTGGTGGTCGTCGCGGTGAACGGCGGTCCGGACGACGCCGCTGCCTGCGCGCTGCCCGCTGCCATGGCCAAGGCGGGGGTGCTCCTGATCGTCTGCGGCGACCCGCAGCGCATCAACTCGCTCGTCGGCGCCGGAGTCTGAGCTTCCGGGTGCTCCGCTCCCGGGTGACAGAGCCCGGTGTGGTGTGCCCTGAAGGACTACGGCCCCGGCGGGGCACGAGCGCGACGGCTCGCGGTGTGACGGCGTACCGGCGCGTGCAGCGGTACGCGCATGTGCTGCCGCTGTACGAACTGGTGCGGACGCCGTACGGGCGGAGCCGTGGCCGGGTGCGGCGGCGCGCTGCTGCGACGGGGACCTGACGCACGCCTCGCTGTCCTGCGGCGGGTAGCGGGCGGTCGGCCGGCGATCCCCTCCGGTGCCGGACGGTGACCGGTTCAGGCCGGTGACCTTGTGGGCGGAGCCTCTGTCGCCTCTCGCTACGCGCGTCAGCGTGCGGCCGCGCGCCGCGGCACCTCCGGGTCGTCGCCCTTCGGGGAGTGGCCGGAGTTCCGGGAGCGCGGTGAGTGCGTGGAGGGTGCGCCGTCCACGGAGCGGGGGCCGGTGACGGGAGCCGTCTCCCACCGCTCGGCGGGCTTGCGGTCGTCCACGGGCTTGGAGAACGCGTGGGGGCGGCGGCCTCCACGCTCCTCGCCGAACACCTGCCAGCCGTCCCGCGTCAGCGTGACGTACGCGCCGCAGCGCAGGCCGTGCAGCGTGCAGGCGTCACGCAGTCCCCACATCCACGCGCCGTCCTCCTCGGTCCACTGTCCGTCGCCCTCCCGGCAGTAGAGGAGCATCGCGGTGCGGACCGGTACGCGGCGGCGCAGGTCGTGCGGAATGATCCGGCGCAGCTGGGTGAGCAGGGCATTCCGGAACACCCAGCCGTCGGCCGCACTGCCCGCGCGAGCGAACGACGCGCTGGCGGCGACTCTCTCGTCCGTGTCGAGGACGGCCACGACCGCGGTGGAGGGCATCGGCTGGTGGCGGCTGTGGAGGCCTGTGACGATCTCACGGGGACTGCGCAGCAGGGGAATTCCGGCATCGGCCCACTCCGAAGGCTGCAGCATCCTGCCGAGCTGAGCATGGGAACCGTTGGTGCTGGAGAAGGACGTGGCGGACGACGGAGGGAAGCCGGGTGTCACGGTCCTCCTTCGGTCTGCTCACCCGTGAGCCGGGCGGGGGCTGGTCGGAGCGCGCCGCGACGCGCCCTGCCGGGCGACAGGCCGGCGCGGGGACACCTCCAATTCTTGCCGCCGTCACGGCGAGCGGCAATGAGACGTTTGCGCAAGCGACCGGTATCAGGCGAAGCGCGGCCTATTTCCTCCGTTCCCTCGACCTTGCCTGTCCCCGGCTGCCTCCCGCTCAGCCCTGCACAGCCAGGACCAGTGGGAACACCCCCTGCGCACCAGCTCTGACGAGCAGCCGGGCCGCCACAGCGAGCGTCCACCCGGTGTCGGCCAGGTCGTCCACCAGCAGCACCGGGCCGGAGGCGGCCGCCAACTGCCCGGAGAGATCGGGGGACACGGTCAACGCACCGTGCAGCGCCCGGAGCCGCTGGGCACTGTTGGTGCGCGGAACCCGGGTGTCCGTCGTCTCGTCGGTGTACGCGACCGACCCGAGGAGGGGCATCCTGCCGACCGTCGCAATGTGTTCACCGAGCGAGCCGATGAGCTGAGGGCGGGTGCGGGACGCCAGGGTGACCACACCCACCGGCCTGCTCGGCGCATCCGGAGCCCCTGATGCCCAACCCCCGGGACCCTTGGCCCAGTCGGCGAGCACGGTCACGATCGCCTCGGCCACATCAGGCGGAACCGGGCCGTCACCGCTCTGCGCGGACAGCATCGGCCGCAGCCGGTTTCCCCACCCGATGTCGGAGAGGCGCCCGAGGGCCCGGCCGGGGTAGGCCTGTTCGCCCGCGGGGATGCGGCCCTTGAGGTCCACCCCCACAGCGGCCAGCCCGGTCGGCCACATCCGGCGCGGCTCCACCTCGACGCCGGGCCGTCCGAGCTCGCCGCGGGCGGCTTCCAGCGTGGCCGTCGAGACGTCGGTGGTGAAGCGCGCGCCGGCGCAGTTGTCGCAGCGTCCGCACGGGGAAGCGCCCTCGTCGTCCAGCTGCTGCCTCAGGAACTCCATCCGGCAGGTGCTCGCGGCGGCGTAGTCGCGCATCGCCTGCTGCTCGGCTTCGCGCTGGCGGGCCACCCAGGCGTAGCGCTCCGCGTCGTAGGTCCACGGCTGGCCCGTCGCGGTCCAGCCGCCGCGGACGCGGCGCACCGCGCCGTCCACGTCGAGCACCTTGAGCATCGTCTCCAGCCGTGAACGCCGGAGGTCGACCTGGGGCTCGAGGGCAGGCAGGGACACCGGCCGGCCCGCCTGCTCGAGGACGTCCAGCGTACGACGCACCTGCTCCTCGGCGGGGAAGGCAAGTGAGGCGAAGTACCGCCAGATCGCCTCGTCCTCCTGACCGGGGAGCAGCAGCACCTCGGCATGCTCCACGCCGCGCCCTGCACGCCCCACCTGCTGGTAGTACGCGATGGGCGACGAGGGCGACCCGAGGTGCACGACGAAGCCCAGGTCCGGCTTGTCGAAGCCCATACCGAGGGCCGAGGTGGCGACCAGAGCCTTCACACGGTTCCCCAGCAGATCGGCTTCGGCGGTCCTCCGGTCCGCGTCCTCGGTCTTCCCGGAGTACGAGGCGACCATGTGCCCGCGGTGCCGGAGGAAGGCCGTCACCTCTTCCGCCGCCGCCACGGTCAGGGTGTAGATGATTCCCGAGCCCGGGAGGTCGTCGAGATGGTCGGCGAGCCAGGCCAGCCGATGAGCGGCGTCCTGCAGGCGCAGCACGCCGAGGCTGAGGCTCTCCCGGTCCAGCGGGCCGCGCAGGACCAGAGCCTCGGAGGCTGTGCCGCCGGTGCCGAGCTGTTCGGCGACGTCGGCCGTGACCCGCGCATTGGCCGTCGCCGTGGTGGCGAGGACCGGAACCCCTGGCGGCAGGTCGGTGAGCATGGTGCGCAGCCGCCGGTAGTCCGGGCGGAAGTCGTGTCCCCAGTCCGAGATGCAGTGGGCTTCGTCGACGACGAGGAGGCCGGTGCCCGCGGCGAGCTTCGGCAGCACCTGGTCGCGGAAGTCGGGGTTGTTCAGCCGCTCCGGGCTCACCAGCAGCACGTCGACTTCGCCGGACGCCACTTCCGCCTGGACGGTGTCCCACTGCTCGGTGTTCGCCGAGTTGATGGTGCGCGCGCGGATCCCTGCGCGCTCGGCGGCCTCGATCTGGTTGCGCATGAGCGCGAGCAGGGGCGAGACGATCACCGTGGGGCCGCTGCCGCGGGCCCGGAGCAGCGCGGTGGCGACGAAGTACACCGCCGACTTGCCCCAGCCGGTGCGCTGGACGACGAGGGCCCGGCGGCGATCGGCGACCAGCGCCTCGATCGCCCGCCACTGGTCCTCACGCAGCCGGGCGGTCCCGCCCGGGTCGCCGACGAGGCGGGCGAGTACGGCATCGGCCGACGAACGCAGGTCTTCGTTGCTCATGCCCCCATGCAACCGGATGGCACCGACATCGCGCGAACGAGCCGCCCGACCTGTGGACAACCTTCGTCCACAGCATTCGTAGGACCATATGCGAGGAGTTATCCACAGGGCTTTCGGCGTGATGCGTCAGGACGGCACGGTCTTCGCATGACGCGACACAACGACCCCTCGAAGCCGACCGCCCTCGACCAGATCACCCTGCGCAGTCCCGCGGAACTCGCCGACGCGCTCCCGTATCTGATGGGCTTCCACCCGGACGACAGCATCGTCCTGGTCGCTCTGCACGGCGATCACGGCAGGTTCGGCGGCCGCCTGCGGCTCGGCATCCCCGCTGGGCCTCGCGAGTGGCCGTATGTGGCGGAACAGCTCGCCGATTGTCTGGTCTCGGGCAGCGAGAAGCGGGCGTCCCGGCCCGACGGCATCATCGTTTTCCTCTGCCAGGATCCGTCGGCGGGGAAGAAGGGCCGTGACGTGATGGAGCGCCTGCGGCCGCTGGCCCAGCGTCTGCGCACGGCGTGCGGGGCGCTGGATGTGCCCGTGCTGGAGGCGCTGTGCATCTCGGACGGTCGTTTCTGGTCGTACTGCTGTCCTGACGTGCGTTGCTGCCCCACGGACGGCACCCCGCTCGCCCTGCCGGGCACCTCGGCCATGGCCGCGGCCGCCGCTTACGCCGGAATCCAGGTCCGGGGCTCGCTGCGGGACATGGAGGCGAGGCTGTCCCCGCTCACGGCGTCCACGTCCGCCGTCGCGGCACAGGAGGAAGCGCTGGACGCGGCCACCGCGGAGCTGGTCCCCAGGATCCTCGGGGGAGTGGACCGCAATACGGTCCGCATGGAAACGCTGGTGCTCGTACGCGGCCTGGTGGAGCGGTTCGTACGCACGCCGGTGTCGGGAGGCGCCACGGAGGCCGACGCCGTCGACGACGGGCTCGTCGGCGACGAGGAAGCGGCAGCGATCATTCTCGGTCTGCAGGACCGCATGACGCGGGACCGGGCCGCGGAGTGGATGGAGGGCCCGGACGCCCAAGCGGCCCTCCGGGTGTGGCGGGCGATCGCGCGGCGCTGCGTCGGGGCGTTCGGAGACCACGCCGCCGCTCCGCTCACGCTCGCCGGCTGGGTTGCCATGTCCACGGGCGACGAGCCGACGGCGCGGGTCGCGCTCGGCATGGCGCTGCGTGTCGATCCGGACTATCTCTTCGCCAAGCTCCTGCATCAAGGGGCCAACGAGGGCCTCGACCCTGAGGTGTTGCGGGAATGCCTGAGGCGGGAGCGGGACACGCGCGTGGCTCGGAGGCCGGCGCGGATGGCGGCGCAGCCGCCCGCCGGACGCCCGCGCGGCCGTACCCGGCCCGGTGGCCACGCGGGTCGGCGGCGAGAGCGTGCGCGTGGCCGCACCGGACAGCGCCGGACATGAAGGGCGCCTCGCAAGGCCCGTCGCGCGTGCATCCTGGCGCGGCCCCGGACCGCTCGTGGGTGGGGCCGCCGCCCTCCGGATGTGACGCGCGACCGATCCCCTCGTGCGGGCGACCTGGCCTCGGAACGACCTGTTTATCGTCAAGGAGACGACTATGATCGCCGCATGTCGCCCTACGACCCGTCGGCCTTTCCTCCCTTCGCTGTCACTGTCGACCTGGTCGTGCTCACGGTGCGCAGGCATGCGCTGTGTGCGCTGGCCGTTCGCCGCGGTGAGCCGCCGTACCAGGGGCGGTGGGCGCTGCCCGGGGGATTCGTCCGGGCCGACGAGGACCTCGCCGCCGCGGCGGCACGTGAGCTCGCCGAAGAGACCGGTCTGCTGGCTCACGACCCCACGGGGCCGTCCCCGGTCAACGGAGCGCATCTCGAACAGCTCGCCACATACGGCGACCCCAAGCGCGACCCACGCATGCGGGTGGTCAGCGTGGCTCACCTCGTGCTTGCCCCCGACCTTCCCGCGCCCCGCCCCGGTGGGGACGCGCACAGCGCACGCTGGGCTCAGGTGGAGGATCTGCTCGGCCAGGAAGGAGGCTTCGGCCGGGAGGGCGAGCAGGGGGCACCGCTCGCCTTCGACCATGCGCAGATCCTGGCGGACGGTGTGGAGCGTGCTCGGTCCAAGATCGAGTACTCGTCTCTTGCCACAGCCTTCTGCCCGCAGGAGTTCACCGTCGGCGAGCTGCGCCGGGTCTACGAAGCTGTCTGGGGCGTGGCTCTCGACCCGCGTAACTTCCATCGCAAGGTCAGCGGCACGCCCGGGTTCCTCGTTCCGACCGGTGGCACCACGACCCGACAGGGCGGTCGGCCCGCTCAGCTCTTCCGTGCGGGCGGGGCGACCTTGCTCAACCCCCCGATGCTGCGCCCCGAGGTCTGAGGCCGGGCCGTCGGGCGGACTTCGGACCCGTGCGCGGCAACTTGATGTCCGAGCGGGCGGGCTCGGCGCTGCCCACACCGGCAGGCGCCAGACGCCATGCCGTCACTGGTGCCGCGTCTCCCGCCGCGCGGCACTCCCGAAAGTAGGACAAACCGAGTTATCTTGCTCTTCTGTCTGTGGCTCTCTCGCAGATGTCGAGCAGCCTCATGCCTTTGCGAGGGACGCGATGATCCGAACCCTTGGACTCACCGGCATCCCTAGGGGCGGCGCGAAGAGGACTGTCCGCGAACGGGTCTCAACGGCCTGCCGTCGTGCCGAGCGGTGTTTCCGCGTCGGCGGGCGCTCGCTGCACGAAGCCCGAGAAGCGGTTCTCCCTGCCGAAAGGGCATGGTCCGGCTTGCTCTTGGCGGCCGCGCACGGGGCGGGGCGTGCCTTCCGGTCCGCCGAAGCAGCCCTGTCCTCGTCGTCGGCGTCGCCTTCCGTGAGGGGGGCGTGGCACGTCAACGGGCAGGCGGGCTCGGCGCTGTGGACCAGGCTCGCGGACCGTCCTCCTCCCACGAAGCCGTCCCCGGCTTCGACTCGGCCTCGCCGGAGCCGATCCGACGGCCAGGGACTCGCGGTACCCGTCCTCCGGGCTGACCCAACTTCCGTTGCTGCAGGCCGCGTTCCGAAGCCGAACTGCTCGGGCGCTGGGCCACCGGCAGTCTCCGGCAGTGTCGCTGCCTACGCAGGGCGCACGCGGTCAGCCTCCGGTCGCGGCGCCTGCGCCTCATCGGTGCCGCCCTCGCGGTCTCAGTCGGCGCGGCCGCCGGACCTCGCGCCACTCCGCGCCGTCGTCGACGTGTGTGCCTCGTCGGTCTTCTTCGGGTGCGCGGCGAGGGCCGGTTCAGGGGCTGTCCCTGGTGCCCGCGGGCCAGGGCAGTTCGTCGCAGGCGGCGCACCGACGAGGCTCGCTACGGAGCTGTTACGACGGGGAGTATCGCTACTGCCCAGCCGCGCCCTGGGGGCGTTCCGTGGCTGCCGCCGTGATGGGCCGCCAACCCCGCGGTCGCAGTCATCCCGTACGGGCCGGCTCCGTCCGCTCGGGGGTCGTCCGCTCCCCGTCACCCATTCCTCGGTCACGGCCCGTCGGCCCTCCGTGCCGACCGCGATCCTGCCCTCCGTCCGGCAGTGACCCTGTCGTGCCTCTCGGTGCCCAACCGGCCCTCCGGGCACTGGTGTTGTCGCTCTGTGCTCTCCTCGGCGCTTACCTGATCGCGGTGTTGCATGGCAAGGCAGGTTGGTGGCCGCTGTTGAGGCGGGTTCCGCGCGAACTGCCCACAACCCAACGGAGATAGCCCATTTCCGTCCGATTAGGCGTCAATTATGAGGTGATGGGCGATCACCCTTTCGTGTGCTTTTCACCAAAGACCTCAAGGACGCCTGGAGCGCCGCCGACAAAGGATGCGTGAGTACCCTTGCGCACACCATGATGACCGCGGCTCGCCCCGTCGACTCCGGACTCTCCGGGCCGGGCGAGCTTGACCGCTACCCCTACGGCGAAGCCCCGGGCGCCGAGCGCACCGGAGGTCCCTCCTGGGACGGGGCCGACACGGAGATGGGCCGAGTCGGCCGCCGGGCCGCCGGCAGTCGCGGCCGAGGCCTGCACGGCCAACTCGTCCAGCAGCTCGGCCAGATGATCGTCTCCGGCGACCTCGGTGCCGACCGCCCGCTGGTCCCTGAGGAGATCGGCCAGCGCTTCGAGGTCTCCCGGACCGTCGTGCGGGAGTCGCTGCGCGTCCTCGAGGCCAAGGGCCTCGTCAGCGCCCGGCCCAACGTCGGCACCCGGGTCCGGCCGGTCAGCGACTGGAACCTCCTGGACCCCGACATCATCGAGTGGAGGGCGTTCGGACCCCAGCGCGAGGACCAGCGCCGGGAGCTGTGCGAGCTCCGCTGGACCATCGAGCCGCTCGCGGCGCGCCTCGCGGCCGGCCATGGCCGAGAGGACGTCCAGCAGCGTCTCGCCGACATGGTCGAGATCATGGGGCACGCCCTCGCTCAGGGCGACTCCCTGACCTTCTCGCGCGCCGACAACGAGTACCACGCCCTGCTTCTTCAGCTCGGCGGCAACCGCATGCTGGAGCACCTCTCCGGAATCGTTTCCTCGGCGCTTCAGGTCTCCGGTGGTCCGGCGACCGGCTGCGACCGGCCGACCGAAGCCAGCATCGCTCTCCACGCGCGCATCGTGGAGGCGCTCGGCTCGGGAGACGCCTCCGAGGCGGAGGCGTCGATGCGCCAGCTCCTGACCGCCCAGCCGGAGGTGGAGCGTGTCGTGCCCGCCCCGCGCGAGCACTGACGCCCGTACGAGGCCGAACATCCGTCGCGACATCGACTCCTGCCCCGCTCGGGCGGAGTAGGAGTCGATACGCGAGTCCACACGAGCTAAATGTCACGAGATGCCCGATTACTATCAGTTCACGCCCGCTGCGAGGTGTGACTCGGGCCACGTGAATTGGGCGTAACACTCTTCGGGAGAGCGCGATGACTTAAGAGGTGACAGTCGCTGAGGGAATACGGATGTCGTTCGCGACGCTGTGTTGCTCTGCGATTGCGCCCGCGCCGTCGGTCCATCCCCGCCGGCGGTCGGCGGCTCCGGTCCATCGTGGACGGGGCCGGAAGCCATTCCCATCGTTCCGAGAGGTTGTTCGTGTCGGCCAGCACATCCCGTACGCTCCCGCCGGAGATCGCCGAGTCCGAGTCTGTCATGGCGCTCATCGAGCGGGGAAAGGCTGAGGGGCAGATCGCCGGCGATGACGTGCGTCGGGCCTTCGAGGCTGACCAGATTCCGCCAACCCAGTGGAAGAATGTTCTGCGCAGCCTCAACCAGGTCCTCGACGAGGAGGGTGTGACGCTGATGGTCAGTGCCGCAGAGGCGCCCAAGCGCACCCGCAAGAGCGTCGCAGCGAAGAGCCCGGCGAAGCGCACCGCCACCAAGACGGTCGCCGCCAAGGCCCCCGCGGCCAAGAAGGCGACCGCCCCCGCCGAGCCCGCACCCACCGCCGAGGCGGCGACCGACGGCGTCGCCGACGACGCAGCGGCAGCGCCCGCCAAGAAGACCGCGAAGAAGGCCGCGGCCAAGAAGAGCGCAGCGAAGAAGGCCCCGGCCAAGAAGGCGACCGCCAAGAAGACGGCAGCCGACCCGGCCAAGAAGGAAGCCGACGAGCTGCTCGAGGGCGACGAGATCATCGAGGAGCCCGCCGCCCCCGGCAAGCCCGGTGCGGAGGGTGCCGAGGGCACCGGCCCCGAGAACGAGGGCTTCGTGCTCTCCGACGAGGACGAGGACGACGCCCCCGCGCAGCAGGTCGCCGCGGCCGGCGCCACCGCCGACCCGGTCAAGGACTACCTGAAGCAGATCGGTAAGGTCCCCCTCCTCAACGCCGAGCAGGAGGTGGAGCTCGCCAAGCGCATCGAGGCTGGTCTCTTCGCCGAGGACAAGCTGTCGAACGCCGACAAGCTGGCCCCCAAGCTCAAGCGCGAGCTGGAGATCATCGCCGAGGACGGCCGCCGCGCCAAGAACCACCTGCTGGAGGCCAACCTCCGTCTCGTGGTCTCGCTGGCCAAGCGCTACACCGGCCGCGGCATGCTGTTCCTGGACCTCATCCAGGAGGGCAACCTCGGTCTGATCCGTGCGGTCGAGAAGTTCGACTACACCAAGGGCTACAAGTTCTCGACCTACGCGACGTGGTGGATCCGCCAGGCGATCACCCGCGCCATGGCCGACCAGGCCCGCACCATCCGTATCCCGGTGCACATGGTCGAGGTCATCAACAAGCTCGCGCGCGTCCAGCGCCAGATGCTCCAGGACCTGGGCCGCGAGCCCACCCCGGAGGAGCTGGCCAAGGAACTCGACATGACCCCCGAGAAGGTCATCGAGGTCCAGAAGTACGGACGTGAGCCGATCTCGCTGCACACCCCGCTGGGCGAGGACGGCGACAGCGAGTTCGGTGACCTGATCGAGGACTCCGAGGCGGTCGTCCCGGCCGACGCGGTCAGCTTCACGCTCCTGCAGGAGCAGCTGCACTCGGTTCTCGACACCCTCTCGGAGCGCGAGGCCGGCGTGGTGTCCATGCGCTTCGGCCTCACCGACGGCCAGCCGAAGACGCTCGACGAGATCGGCAAGGTCTACGGCGTGACGCGCGAGCGCATCCGGCAGATCGAGTCGAAGACGATGTCGAAGCTGCGCCACCCGTCCCGTTCGCAGGTGCTGCGCGACTACCTCGACTGAGGCACGCCCCGCGTCACTCTCCGGCCCGGAATCCCCGAGGGGTTCCGGGCCGGCTGCTGTGCGGGCGCGTCAGCCGTCCGTGTGCGTTCTCCGCCCGTTCGGGTCACTCTGGGTGTGCAGATAGCACCAGAGAGTCAGGAGACAGCATGCGTTCCATCTCCCGAGCACTCATCGGCGCGCTGGCGCTGACGTCCGCCGCCGTGGCTCTGCCCCTCGCGGCGCCGGCACCCGCCGCCGCGGACGGCGTGATCATAGGTGGCCGTCCGGTACCGGTCTCCGAGAGCCCCTGGGCCGTGGCGCTGGGCAGCCGCCAGCAGTTCGGCAGCAGCAGGTCGGGCCAGTTCTGCGGCGCCGTCGTCGTCGCGCCGACGAAGGTCCTCACCGCTGCCCACTGCATGAGCCGGGACGTGCTGGGGACGGACCGGAGCGCCGTACGCGATCTGAGGGTCATCGCCGACCGCGACGATCTCCGGGACGAGAAGGGCCGGGAGATCGCCGTCAGTGACATCTGGGTCAATCCGCAGTACAACGCCATCACCAACGCCGGTGACGTGGCGGTGCTCACCCTGTCCCAGCCGCTGTCCCGGAGTCATGTCATTCCCATGGCCCAGGCCAGTGACTCCGCGTACAAGGCGGGGACCACCGCCACGGTCTTCGGCTGGGGCGACACCACGGGCCGGGCCACGTACACGAGCAGGCTGCACGCAGCCCAGGTGCGGGTGCTGGAGGACTCCGTCTGCGAGCGCGCCTATCCCGGGACGCTGGACGGCCGCTACGAGGCGGACTCGATGGTCTGCGCCGGGCAGTCCGGCGGAGGGCGGGACGCCTGTCAGGGGGACAGCGGGGGGCCTCTGGTGGCCCGTGGGCGGCTGATCGGCCTCGTCTCGTGGGGCAGCGGCTGCGGAGAGGCCGAGAGCCCCGGGGTCTACACGAGGGTCTCGGCGGTCTCCGGACTGCGCGAGCTGCGGCGTTGAGGCCGCCGCGGCGTCGTCATCGCCATGATCGTGGCGCCGGGTGACCGGGCGGATACGGGCCAGGGCATGAGAGCGGGCGGCCACCTTGAGTCACAAGGTGACCGCCCACCGGCCGGCCCTGGGCCGGCATCGGCTCGTCGGTCGTACGAATCAGCGTTCGTCGTCGGACGCGGACGCAGGGATCGTGGTGAGGCGCTCCGTCTCGTCCTGTATTTCCGCGGCGATCTTCTTGAGTTCAGGCTCGAACTTGCGACCGTGGTGGGCGCAGAAGAGCAGTTCACCGCCGCTCATCAGGACGACGCGAAGGTACGCCTGGGCACCGCAGCGGTCGCACCGGTCGGCGGCCGTCAGCGGAGTCGCGGGTGTCAGAACAGTAGTCACGTCGCCTCTTCTCTAGCTCGACGAGCTGTCGTACCAGGGTCAACATCCAACCAGCCCCAAAACGTTCCCGCTCGGGCCTTTCCTCGAAAGTTTCCTTCCGAGGACGCTGAATGCTGCCGGTTGGCGGCGAATGAGTCGATTCCTCGGCTCACGTTTGCATCGCGCTGGTCAAGGTTGGCTTACTTCGTCCCCCCGGCTGGGTTGCCGGTTGTGATTGAGGACGTGCCCGGAGCCTAAATGGTTCATGCCTCGAAGGGAACGTGATGTTCGCGTCACCCCCACGTGGTATCGAACGTACGAGCGACGCTGGACTAGCATGGGCCTCCTCACGGGTGGCGGCACAAAGGCTCTATCAAGCCTCGGTACCCTCTGACGGGCGACCCAGTCATCACGGTCGCCCCACCCGGCCCATACAGAAATTCAGCGAGGAGCGAACCGCGTGACCGCCGAGACGTCCGTGCCGTCCACTGCGCTGCTGACGGGAGCAGACCGCGACGGTTCCAATTACACAGCGCGGCACTTGCTCGTCCTCGAAGGCCTGGAGGCGGTGCGCAAGCGCCCGGGCATGTACATCGGCTCGACCGACAGCCGCGGGCTCATGCACTGCCTCTGGGAGATCATCGACAACTCCGTGGACGAGGCCCTCGGTGGCCACTGCTCGAAGATCGACGTCGTGCTCCACGAGGACGGCTCGGTCGAGGTCCGCGACGACGGCCGCGGCATCCCGGTCGACGTCGAGCCGAAGACGGGGCTGTCCGGCGTCGAGGTCGTGATGACCAAGCTGCACGCGGGCGGCAAGTTCGGCGGCGGCTCGTACGCGGCCTCCGGCGGTCTGCACGGCGTCGGCGCCTCCGTCGTCAACGCGCTGTCCTCGCGGCTGGACGTCGAGGTCGACCGCGGGTCCCGCACCCACTCGATCAGCTTCCGCCGCGGCGTCCCCGGCATCTTCACCGAGTCGGGACCGGACGCGCCGTTCGACCCCTCCAGCGGTCTGCTCAAGGGCAAGAAGGTACCCAAGACCCGTACGGGCACCCGGGTCCGTTTCTGGGCGGACCGGCAGATCTTCCTCAAGGACGCCAAGCTCAACCTGGAGACGCTGCACGGGCGCGCCCGGCAGACGGCGTTCCTCGTGCCGGGTCTGACGATCGTCGTGCGGGACGAGCGCCTGATCGAGTCGGACGGGCCGGTCGAGGAGATCTTCCGGTACGACGGCGGCATCAGCGAGTTCTGCGAGTACCTGGCGCAGGACAAGGCCGTGTGCGACGTGCTGCGGCTGACCGGGCAGGGCACGTTCAAGGAGACCGTCCCGGTCCTCGACGACCGCGGCCACATGACGCCGACCGAGGTCACGCGTGAGCTGGGCGTCGACGTCGCGCTGCGCTGGGGCGCCGGCTACGACACGACGGCCAAGTCCTTCGTCAACATCATCGCCACCCCCAAGGGCGGCACCCACGTCACCGGCTTCGAGCGGGCCATCACCCGCACGGTCAACGAGGTGCTGCGCTCCTCCAAGGTCCTTCGCGTCGCCGAGGACGACGTCGTCAAGGACGACGCCATGGAGGGGCTCACGGCGGTGGTGACGGTGCGGCTGGCCGAGCCGCAGTTCGAGGGCCAGACCAAGGAGGTGCTGGGCACCTCGGCCGCATCCCGGATCGTCTCCGCGGTGGTGGCCAAGGAGCTGAAGGCGTTCCTGACCTCCTCCAAGCGCGACGCCAAGGCGCAGGCCAGGGCCGTCCTGGAGAAGGTCGCCGCGGCGGCCCGTACGCGGATCGCGGCGCGGCAGCACAAGGAGGCACAGCGGCGGAAGACGGCGCTGGAGTCGTCCTCGCTGCCCGCGAAGCTCGCGGACTGCCGCAGCGACGACGTGGACCGCAGCGAACTCTTCATCGTCGAGGGCGACTCGGCGCTCGGTACGGCCAAGCTCGCGCGGAACTCCGAGTTCCAGGCGCTGCTGCCGATCCGCGGCAAGATTCTCAACGTCCAGAAGTCCTCGATCTCGGACATGCTCAAGAACGTCGAGTGCGGCGCGATCATCCAGGTCATAGGAGCAGGGTCCGGCCGGACCTTCGACATCGACCAGGCCCGCTACGGCAAGGTGATCTTCCTCGCCGACGCGGATGTCGACGGCGCGCACATCCGTTGCCTGCTGCTGACGCTCTTCCAGCGCTACATGCGCCCGATGGTCGAACAGGGCCGCGTCTTCTCGGCTGTGCCGCCGCTGCACCGGATCGAGCTGATCAACCCCAAGAAGGGCCAGGACAAGTACATCTACACGTACTCGGACAACGAGCTGCGGGAGAAGCTCCTGGAGCTCCAGGCCAAGAACGTCCGGTTCAAGGACAGCATCCAGCGCTACAAGGGTCTCGGTGAGATGGACGCCGACCAGCTCGCGGAGACCACAATGGACCCGCGTCACCGCACCCTGCGCCGCGTCAACATCAGCGACCTGGAGGCGGCCGAGGCGGCGTTCGACCTGCTCATGGGGAACGAGGTGGCTCCCCGTAAGGAGTTCATCACCAACTCCGCGGCGACGCTGGACCGTTCGCGGATCGACACGTAGGGGTGAGGGCGCCGTGCATGCACGGCGCCCCTGTTCTTCACTTGATGGGGTGAATGTCCGGGGCTGGAGAGTCCCGGATCTTCCCACTCTGTCCATTCTTGCTCCGCGGCCATGCCGTCCGTCCGCGAGCAAGGAGAGTCCGGGTGGAGAAGCACGAAGGGACCGACGCCGGTGCGATCCGGCTCGACGACCCCTGGTACGACGCGATCGCCTCGGGCTGGTGCGAACCCGCCCATGAGTTCCCGCCGGGAAGCGCGCACACCGCGTCCCCGCGCCCCCGGCCCGAGTCCGCCGCCGACGTCAGTCCGGCCGTGCAGCACGGCCCGGCCTTCCGTGAAGTGCGCAGCCGCTACCGCCGGTACGTCATCCCCGCCTCCGTCGCTTTCCTGACCTGGTACTTCGCGTATGTGATCGCTGCGACCGCCGTGCCCGGCCTGATGGCCCGGCCGGTCGCGGGCGGGCCGCTGAACGTGGCGATCGTCGCCGGGCTCGCCCAGTTCACCACCACATTCCTGCTGACCTTCGCCTACGCTGCCCGCCAGACGCGGCTGCGCCGGGACCGCGCGGCCCTCGGCCTGCGCCGGGAGACATGGGAGATGACGCGGGACCAGATGCGGGAACGGCCGTGGGAGCAGGGGCGTTGAACGGCTCCACCGCCACGGCGCAGCCACCGGACCGACCCTGACGCTCGTCCTCTTCGACGTCTTCACCTCCCGCGAGAGCGCGGGCCCGGCGACGTACGCGCAGACGGAGGTGCGGGCGCTGACGGGCTCGGAAGCGGCCTGAGCGGACGCCCGGGCGGGTCCGTGGCCGGGACGCTACGCCCGGTCCCACACGTAGCGGTGCTCCGGGCGGCCCGTCTCCCCGTACCGGAGGCTCATCCGGACCCGGCCCGCGCGTTCCAGGAGCTTCAGGTAGCGCTGGGCGGTCTGCCGGCTCAGCCCGGAGCGGTCGGCGACCTCCTGCGCCGACAGCGGCCCCTCCGCGCCGCGCAGGACCTCGCGTACGAGGTCGGCGGTGAGTGCCGAGTGCCCCTTGGGCAGGTCGGGCGGTCCGGGCGAGACGGTGCCGAAGGCGCCGAAGATCCGGTCCACCTGGGCCTGTTCGGCCTCACCGCCGTTGCCGAGGGCGCGGCGCAGGGCGGCGTAGCCTTCGAGCTTGGTCCGCAGCCCGGCGAAGGTGAAGGGCTTGACCAGGTACTGGAGTGCGCCGTGGCGCATGGCGGCCTGCACGGTGGCGATGTCCCGGGCGGCGGTGACCATGATGACGTCGGTGTGGTGGCCGAGCCGGCGCAGCCCGGCCACGAGGTCGAGCCCCGTCTCGTCCGGCAGGTAGTGGTCGAGCAGCACCAGGTCGACCGGGGCCGCCTCCAGGATCTCCAGTGCCTCGGCCGCGGTGTGTGCCGTTCCCGCGACGGCGAAGCCGGGGACCTTGGCGACGTACGCCGCGTTGATGCCGGCGACCCGTTTGTCGTCGTCCACGACCAGGACCTGGATCATCGGCTCTCGCTCGTCTCCGCCGGTACGGACGGGCCCGGGGGCGCTCCGTCCGGCACGCCGGCCGGTTCCGCGGCCAACTCCTCGGACAGGGCCTCCGGCAGGACGACCGTGAACTCGGCGCCGCCGTTCGCCCCGTCCCCGACCCGGGCGCTGCCGCCCTGGCGCTCGGCCAGCCGCCGCACCAGCGCAAGACCGATGCCGCGCTGTCCGTGCGACGGCGCCTTCTTGGTGGACCAGCCCTCGGTGAAGATCTGTTCGCGCTGCTCGGCCGGGACCCCGGGTCCCGAGTCGCCGACCCGCACCACCGCCGTCCGTCCCTCCGCCCGCAGCGTGACCTCCACCTGCGGATCGGCCGTGCCGGTGGCGGCGTCGAGGGCGTTGTCGACCAGGTTGCCGAGGACGGTCACCAGGCCGCGCGGATCGACGACACGGTCCGGCAGCAGGGTGTCCTCGGAGATCCGCAGGCCCACCCCGCGCTCGGCGGCGACCGTGGCCTTGCCGACGAGCAGGGCGGCCAGCAGCGGGTCGTGCACCCGCTCGGCGACCTGCTCGGCCGTCGCCCGGTGCACCCCGACGACCTCGGTCACGAAGTCCACGGCCTCCTCGTAGAGCCCCAGCTCCAGCAGGCCGAGGAGGGTGTGCATGCGGTTGGCGTGCTCGTGGTCCTGGGCCCGGAGGGCGTCGATCAGGCCGCGCGTACCGTCCAGCTCGCGCCCGAGGCGTTCCAGCTCGGTGCGGTCGCGCACGGTGGCCACCGCGCCGCCGTCGTCGGTCGGCATGCGGTTGGCGACGAGCACCCGGTTGCCGCTCACCGTCAGGAGATCCTGGCCGGTCACCCGGCCCGCGAGGACGTCGGTCGTCCGGCCGGGGCCCAGCACGTCGTCCAGCGGCCGTCCGGTGTCGCCGGGGCGGATCCCGAGCAACCGCTGTGCCTCGTCGTTGACCAGCCGGACCCGGCCCCGTGCGTCGAGGGCGACGACGCCCTCGCGGATGCCGTGCAGCATGGCCTCGCGCTCGGCGAGCAGCGCGGAGATGTCGGAGAAGGCCAGGTCGTGGGTGCGGCGCTGGAGTCTGCGGGAGACGAGGTAGGCCGCGAGCGCGCCGACGGCCAGGGCGCCGCCCGCGTACGCCAGCAGGCCCGGTACGGCGGAGACGAGCCGGTCGCGCACGCTCTCGTAGGCGATGCCGACCGAGACCGCGCCGACGATTTGGCCGCTCGCGTCCCGCAGGGGCACCTTGCCGCGGGCCGAGCGCCCCAGTGTGCCGTTGTCGATCTGCATGACCTCACGGCCGGCGAGGGCGGCGCTGGGGTCGGTCGAGACGTGGCGGCCGATCCGCTCCGGGGATGTGTGGGACCAGCGGACGCCGCGCTCGTCCATGATCACGATGTATTCGGCGCCGGTGGAGAGCCGGATGCGTTCGGCCTCGGCCTGCACCGGGCCGTCGGGGGAGGGCGGGGTCCGCCGGAGGTCCTCGCCGAGGCCGGGGCGCGCCGCGGTCGTCTGCGCGATCGACAGCGCCCGGCGCATGGCCTGGTCGTCGAGCTGGTCGCCGAGCGGCTGGAGGAAGAGCCCGGTGGCCAGCGCCGTGACGCCCGTGGCGATGGCGAGCTGCATGAGCAGCACCTGCGCGAAGACGCGGCGGGGCCATCCGATACGCATGCGTCCGCCTCCGTCTCGCCGTTCACCGCTCCCATCCGGAGCGCCCTCTTCCGCTTCGGTCATGCGAACGAAGCGTAGAGGGCGAGCCCGGCGAACGTGGTCCGGCGATTGTTGTAGCGCGAGCAAAACGCGCACAACAGGGGGCAGGGCGGAAATGGGGCCGCCCGCCCGCACGGCGCCCTACTTCAGAGCACCCGCCTGCATGCCGGAGACGAAATGGCGCTGCCCGAGGAGGTAGATCACCAGGACCGGGATCAGGGACAGCACCGAGGCCGCGAACACCAGCCCCCAGCTGCTGGCGTGCTGGCCCTGGAACTGCGCGATGGCCAGCGGGAGGGTCTGCTTCGCCGGGTCGTTGATGATCGTCAGAGCCCAGGGGTACTCGTCCCAGGTGGCCAGGAACGCGAGCACCGCGGACGTGGCGAGCGCGGGCCGGGCCAGCGGCAGGTACAGCGTGGTGAACCGGCGTACGGTGCCCGCGCCGTCGATCATCATCGCCTCGTCCAGCTCGAGCGGCACCTGCTCGAAGAAGCCCCGCAGGAGGAACGTGTTGAACGCCATGCCGGTGCCGATGTAGAAGACGATCAGCCCCGAGAGGGAGTCCGTGAGCTGGAGGGTGCGGGCCACGGTGAACTGCGGGATCAGCAGCATCACGCCGGGCACCATCAGACCCAGCATCATCGTCCAGAACAGCAGGGCGCGCCCGGGGAAGCGGAACCGGGCGAAGGCGTACGCCGCGAGCGCGGCCAGGACGGTCGTGCAGAAGGTGCTGACCGTCGCCACGATCAGGGAGTTGGCGAAGAACCGGGCGAAGTCGTTCGCGGTCCACGCGTCGGCGTAGTTGTCGGTCGTCGGCTCGGAGGGGACGAACTCCGGCGGGAGGTCGAAGACCGCGGTGTCGTGCTTGAACGAGGTCGCGAGCATGTAGAGGAAGGGCGCGGTCACGACGAGCGCGCCCAGCGTCAGCAGCACGAAGCGGATGTGGCGCGTCATTTCTCCACCTGGTTCACGAACAGGGTCTGCACGATCGACAGCACCAGGACGAGCACGGTCATGATCAGGGCCAGTGCCGAGCCGTAGCCGAAGTCCAGGAACTCGAACGCCTGCTGGTAGACGTAGGTCAGCGGCACCTCGGTCTGTCCCGCCGGGCCGCGTGAGGTCATCAGCAGCACCGAGATGAAGACCTGGAAGCTGCCGATCACCAGCAGGACGGTCACGAACAGCAGATTGCGCCGCAGCCCCGGCAGGGTGATGTGCCACAGGCGGCGCAGCCGCCCCGCGCCGTCGAGGGAGGCCGCCTCGTGCAGGTCCTCGCTGATGCCCTGCAGGCCGGCGAGCAGGATGACGGCGGTCCAGCCGATGCCCTTCCAGATGCCGAGCGCGCACAGGGACGCGAGAGCGGTCCAGCGGTTGTCCAGCCACGCGATGTCGGTGCCCAGCGCCCAGTTGACCAGTCCGCCGTCGGTGGTGAACAGGTACCGGAAGAGGAGGGACACCACGACCCAGCTCGTCACCACGGGCAGATAGAACAGCACGCGGAAGACGGCCCGTCCGGGCAGCTTGCGGTTGAGCAGCAGCGCGACGAACAGGCCGATGACGACCTGGCCGGGCACGGTGACCAGCAGGTACACGGCGACGTTCACCATGCTCAGCCAGAAGTGCTCGTCGCCCAGGGCGCGGGTGTAGTTGTCGAGCCCGACGAAGGTCTGCACGGCGCCCGGCAGCGGGCTCCACTTGTAGAGGCTGATCTGGGCGGTGATGAGGATCGGGTAGAGCACCGCCAGGGCGAACAGGCCGTACGCCGGGAGCAGGAAGCCGTACGGGACCAGGCGGCCGGCGCCCCCGGACCGCCTCACGGAGCGTGAGGCGGCCGGGGCGGGGGAGGCCGCCCGTGGGGCGGTGGCGGCCGGAGCGGGGGTGGGGGTCTTCACGGTGCGGGCCGCCTCAGCCCTCTGCCAGCAGCGCGTCGATCTCCGCCGCCGCCTCGTCGAGAGCCTTCTTCACGTCCCCGTGGTTGGTGAACGTGGTCTGCAGCTTCTTCTTCAGCAGGTCGTCGATCTTGGGCCAGTTGGCCACGGGCGTGCGCGGGCGGGCGGTCTTCAGCTGCTCTGCGTAGCTCTTGTAGACCGGGTCGATCGCGGCCATGTCGACGTCCTTCAGGACGGACATCTGGCCGACCTCGGCCATCGTCTTCTGGGCCTTCGGGCTCAGGAGGTAGCGGGTGAACTCGGCCGCGAGCTTCTTGTTCTCGGAGGACTTGGTCACCACGACGTTCTCGCCGCCCACGACGCTGATGCTGCCCCCGGGACCGGCGGGCACGGGTGCGGCCTTCATCGCGAAGCCGGGGTACTGCTTCTTGATCACCGGGTACAGCCAGGGGCCGTCCATGAGGGTGGCGTAGTCCCCCTTGGCCAGGCCCTGGGGGAGGGGCTTGCTGCCGCGGCTTCCGACGATGAGCTTCGGTATCTGCTTCTTGTCGTAGAGGTCCTGCAGCAGCTGGACACCCCGGACGGAGGCGGGGCTGTTGAGGTACCCCGTGGCCTTCTTGTGGTCCTTGTCGGTGATCTCGCCACCGGCCGACCAGATCCACGGCGCGACGTTCCAGCCGGTCAGGTTGTCGTCGGCGAACAGCTTGACGCCCTTGGCGGAGAGCTTGTCCGCGTAACTGCGCATGTCCTTGAACGTCTTGGGCGGAGTCTTCAGGCCCGCCTTCTTCAAGGCGTCGCTGTTGTAGAGCATCACCCGGGTGTTGGTGTCCAGCGGGACGCCCCAGTACGTGTCCCGGTACTTGTTGGTCTCCAGCGGGCCCGGGTAGGTCTTCGCGGCGATCTTGTCGAAGTCCGGGAGGAGTGCCTTCATGTCCTCGATCAGGCCCAGCTTGGCGAACTCGGGGACCCACACGATGTCCGAGCGCAGCACGTCCGGCAGGGTGCCGCCGGCCGCGGAGGTGATCACCTTCTGGTGCAGCTGCTCGTACGGGATCGAGACGTCCTTGACCTTGGTGCGCGGGTGCTGGGCCTCGAAGTCCGGGATGACCTTCTCGCGGAGCGTCTTCACCTCGGGGGAGTCGGCGCTGTAGGAGTGCCAGAACGTGATCGTGCCCTCGGCCTTTCCGGCCTTCGCGGAGTCGTCGGGGCTGCTGGTGACGCAGCCGGCCGCGAGCACGGCGCACGTGGCCACCAGGGCGAGCGGGAGCGCTCTGCGCATCGGAGTTCCTCTCTCTGGATGGGCGGTTCGCGCCGTCGCGCACCGCCGTCGCGCCCGGCAGGCCTCGGCCGTCGACGGATGTCGGACGGCCCTCGTGGGGGAGGGAGGAACGTGTGCTGCGGAGAGCGGCATCCGCGCCCAGGGGCGAGCCGTGGACGGGATCGTGGCATGCCGACTTTTCTTCGTCAAGAAACTCTGCCTGCTCAAATTTGGCGCATGATCGCCCATCTCTGCCGCATCAGAGTCGATTCAGAGGACATTTGACGGATGGAGACTTCCGTCGTAGAACTAAGCGGCGCCTGTCCGCATCCGCCAGCCCCGCGGGCAGGCGCCCCGCATTCCAGGAGAGGGTCCATCCGTGACGAGCAGCGCCCACGTCCGCACCGGCGACACCGATCCGAACCCGTACGCGCTGCCCCACGCCTCGGAGCATCAGGCGCGGTGGTGGGAGGACGCGGTCGTCTACCAGATCTATCCGCGCAGCTTCGCCGACTCCGACGGTGACGGCATCGGAGACCTGCGCGGCATCATCGGGCGGCTGGACTACCTCGCCGGCCTCGGCGTCGACGTGCTGTGGCTCTCCCCGGTCTATCCCTCGCCGCAGGACGACAACGGCTACGACATCAGCGACTACCAGGACATCGATCCCGTCTTCGGGACCCTCGCCGACTTCGACGACCTGCTCGCGGGCGTCCACGCGCGCGGCATGAAGCTCGTCATGGACCTGGTGGTCAACCACACCTCCGACGAGCACCCGTGGTTCACCGAGTCGCGCAGCTCACCGGACAGCCCCAAGCGCGACTGGTACTGGTGGCGCCCCGCCCGCCCCGGCACCGCGCCCGGTGAGCCCGGCGCCGAACCGACCAACTGGGGCTCGTTCTTCAGCGGTCCGGCCTGGACCCGCGACCCGGCGGGCGACGCGTACTACCTCCACCTGTTCTCGCCGAAGCAGCCCGACCTCAACTGGGAGAACCCTGAGGTCAGGCAGGCGGTCCACGCGATGATGCGGTGGTGGCTCGACCGCGGCGTGGACGGCTTCCGGATGGACGTGATCAACCTCGTCTCCAAGGACCCGGCCCTGCCCGACGGCCCGGTGAACGGAGACGGCCCGTACGGGGACGGCTCCGCAGCCTACATCTGCGGCCCGCGGATCCACGAATTCCTGCAGGAGATGCACCGCGAGGTGTTCGCCGGACGCGGGGGCCGGCTGCTCACGGTCGGCGAGATGCCCGGGGTCACCATCGAGGACGCCAGGCTGTTCACCGACCCCGCACGCGCCGAACTCGACATGGTCTTCCAGTTCGAGCACGTCGGACTCGACCACGGCGACGGCAAGTTCGACGTGCGGCCGCTGCGGCTCACCGACCTGAAGGCGACACTGGGGCGCTGGCAGAGGGGGCTCAACTCCACCGGCTGGAACAGCCTCTACTGGAACAACCACGACCAGCCGCGCGTCGTCTCCCGCTTCGGCGACGACAGCGAGGAGTACCGGGTCAGGTCGGCGACCATGCTCGCCACCGTCCTCCACCTGCACCGCGGCACGCCCTACATCTACCAGGGCGAGGAACTCGGCATGACCAACGCGCCGTTCGCCTCGCTCGAGGACTTCCGCGACATCGAGTCCGTCAACCACCACACCCAGGCCGTCGCCACGGGCAGCGACCCGGAAGCCGTGCTCGACGCGCTGCGCGCCATGAGCCGGGACAACGCCCGTACGCCCATGCAGTGGGACGCCGGCGAGCACGCGGGCTTCACCACCGGAACCCCGTGGATCCCGGTGAACCCCAACCACCGGGGCATCAACGCCGAGAACGCGGTGCTGGATCCGCGGTCGGTCTACCACCACTACCGGCGCCTGATCGCCCTCCGGCACATCGAACCGGCCGTCTCCCAGGGCGACTTCACCATGCTGCTCGACGACGACGAGCGGATCTACGCCTTCACGCGCCGCCACCGGTCCACCGAGCTGCTCGTCGTCGGCAACTTCAGCGCCGAGACGCTGCCGGTGCCGGTGCCCGACGTCCCCGCGTGGGCGCGGGCGGACATCCTCGTCGCCAACTACCCCTATCCGTCGCCCGGTACGTCCGGCATCCCCGAGGGCGCGCTCGTGGTGCGCCCCTGGGAGGCGTACGTGCTGCGGCGCACCGTCGGCTGAGCGCTCACGGCCGGCGGAGCGCGCTCAGTCCCTCGGGGCCCGCCTCACTCCGCGGCGGTCCCCTCCTCGGCGGCGCCGCTCAGTACGTAGTCCTGGACGGCCGTCGCCGCGGCGCCACGCGCCCACTGCGCGAAGTCGACGGCCTGTACTTCGAGAGAGAGCGGTACCGCCCGCGGGCTGCGGTCGTGGCGCAGCGCCTCGTCGAGGGCGGGCCGGGCGATGTCGGCCAGGCGGATCCCCTCGCCGGTGAGGATCACCAGCGGCGTCATGGTCAGGTTGGCGACGGCGGCGACCAGCCGTCCCAGGGCCCGTGCGGAGGCGGTGATCACCGGTTCGGCGACGGGGTGCCCGGCCGCGGCGAGGTCCAGGCACTCCTCGTACGTCACCGGGCGCTGCAGTCCCACGGACACGGTCGCGCAGACGCTGGGCATCGCGAGCATCGCGCTCGCGCACCCGCGGTGCCCCTCGGGGCACAGGGGGCCGAACGGATCGAGCGGGAAGTGCCCGACCAGGCCCACCCCGGCGTCCGGGCTGTCGACGACCGCGTCGTGCACCACCAGCCCGTAGCCGACGCTCACCCCGGTGGTCAGGACGGCGAAGCGGTCGTGATCCCGCGCCGCGCCGAACCAGTGCTCCGCGCGCGTGAGGGCCAGCAGGTCGTTCTCCACGACGGTGGGCAGCCCGGTGGCCTCCTCCAGCAGCGCGCCCAGGGCGACGTCCTCGGTCCACTCCAGGAAGGGGGCGGCCACGACCGTGCGGTGGTCGGGGACCTGCCCGCCGAGGCTCAGGCCCAGGGCGGTCACGTGCGGGGCGGCCGAGGCCAGTTCGGCGACGAGGGCGGCGACGGTGGCGACGACCGACTCCGGGTCCTTGCCGCGGAGATCGGACCGGCAGGAGGCGATGACCTCGGCGCGCAGTGTCGTCAGGACGGCGTGCGCGTCCTCGCCTGTCACCTTCACGCCGATGAAGTGGTGCGAGGAGGGCGCGATGTCGAGGGGCCGGGTCGGGCGGCCGGTACGGGACTGCTGGCTCGGTCCCTCCTCGATCAGCAGCCCGCTGTCCAGGAGGGGCTTGGCCAGTCGCGTGACGCTGGCGGCCGAGAGGCCCAGCCGCCGGGCGAGTTCGCTGCGGGGGAGGGGGCCGCGCAGCAGGACCTCGAGCGCGATGGCGTGGGCGGTGCCGGTGAGCCGCGTCCACGGCGGCGGGATCACGGTCACCGCAGAACCTCCAACTGGCGTGGCCGACCGCGGCGCGCGGCGACCTGGGACGTAGGCCCGGATCTACTTACTTGAAGAGAGAAAGTAACCAGGGCCTCCCGCTATGGCAAGGTGGGGGCGGAACGTGGCCCGCTGCCCCTCGTCGCGTGGCCTGCCACCCCTCCCGCAATCTGCTTGCACCACGCTGCGCTAATCTTGCGCATGTGACGCGACGACTTGCCGAGGTGGCGCAGAAGGTCGGGGTCAGCGAGGCCACCGTCAGCCGGGTTCTCAACGGCAAGCCCGGCGTCTCCGCAGGGACCCGTCAGGCCGTGCTCAGCGCGCTGGACGTCCTCGGATACGAGCGCCCGACCCAGCTCCGCGGCGAACGCGCCCGCCTCGTCGGCCTGGTCCTGCCCGAGCTGCAGAACCCCATCTTCCCGGCCTTCGCCGAGGTCGTCGGCGGGGCGCTCGGCCGCCTCGGGCTGACCCCCGTGCTCTGCACGCAGACCAAGGGCGGCGTCTCCGAGGCCGACTACGTCGACCTGCTCCTCCAGCAGCAGGTGTCGGGCGTGGTCTTCGCCGGGGGGCACTACGCCCTGGCCGATGCCCCGCACGACCACTACCGGCAGCTCGCCGACCGCAGGATTCCCGTGGTGCTGATCAACGGCTCCATCGGGCACCTGGGCTTCCCCGGGATCTCGTGCGACGACGCGGTCGCCGTCGAACAGGCGTGGCGGCACCTCGCCTCGCTCGGTCACGAACGCATCGGGCTGGTGCTCGGGTCCGCGGGGCACGTGCCCTCCGAGCGCAAGCTCGCCGCCGCCCGCGCGGTGGCGGCGGGCCACCCGGGCGGGCTGCCGGACGAGCACGTGGCCCGCACGATGTTCTCGCTGGAGGGCGGGCAGGCCGCAGCCGCCCGACTGCTCGACGCGGGGGTGACCGGGTTCGTCTGCGCCAGTGACCCGATGGCGCTGGGCGTGATCCGCGCCGTCCGCCGACGCGGTCTGTCCGTCCCGGGCGACGTCTCCGTCGTGGGGTACGACGACTCGGCCTTCATGAACTGCACCGAGCCGCCGCTGACCACGGTGCGCCAGCCGATCGACGCCATGGGGCGGGCCGCCGTCGAGCTGTTGTCCGCGCAGATCGGGGGCCACTTCGTGGCGCGGGACGAGCTGCTCTTCGAACCGGAGCTGGTGGTCCGGGGTTCCACGGCCCAGGCGCCGCGCTGAACGTCGGCCCGGCGGACCCGTTTGTCTGTTCCTTGCGTCATCCACGCTCTGTCTTGCGGATGCCTTGCCGGCAGCCGTGTGCGGGGAGTTCCTTTCGTTGCTACGGGAGCGGCTGGGGCGGGCGGGGGCCGCGGTAGCGACCGCTGGGCCGCATCCGCAGGGGCGGCTCCCCGTACTCCTCCAGTGCGTGGGCGATCCAGCCCGCCGTACGCGCCACCGCGAAGACCGTCTCGCCCGCCTCGGGCTCCATTCCCGCGGACACCGACAGCACGGCGAGCGCCAGATCGACGTTGGCGTGCAGGCTCGTGTGCCGCGCCGCCGTCGCCTCCACCTCCCGGGCCGCCGCCAGCGCCGGTGCCGCCCGCTTCACCGCCGCCAGCCGGGCGAACAGCGCCTGGGCGCGCGGGTCCTCGCCCGGGTACAGCCGGTGTCCGAGTCCTGGAACGCGCCGTCCCGCGCGCAGAAGGTCGGCGACCACCGCGGCCGCGCTGCCCCGCTCCAGGACCTCGGCCAGCATCCGGTGCGCCAACGCGCTGGCGGCGCCGTGGAGCGGTCCTTCGAGGGCGCCGAGCCCGGCCGACACCACCGCGTACGGGTGGGCGCGGACGGACGCGGCGACCCGGGCCGCGTAGGTGGAGGCGGCCAGGTCGTGGTCGATCAGGAGGACGAGCGCGGCCTCCAGGGTCCGCAGGGACGCTTCGTCGGGAGCGGTCGCCGTGAGCCTGGGCCACAGGCGCCGGGCGAGGGTGGCGCGCGGCCCCGGTTCGCGCCCGGCGAGCGGGAGGGCGTCGACCAGCGTCGGGATCAGGCTGCGCGCGGTGGCCAGGACCGTGGCCCCGGACAGGTCGAAGCGGAGCGGGTCGGCGACGCCCGCCGCGACAGCGGCCACCCGCAGCCGGTCCACCGGGCCGCTGTGCCCGGGCAGGGCGCCGGCGGCCCGGCGGGCGGCGGCCAGGGTCTCCTCGGGTGCCGAGAAGCGGATACCGGGCGTCAACGTGCCGGTCCACAGCCACTCGGCGACCTCTTCGCAGCCGTACCGCTCGGCGAGCGCGACCGCGTCCACGCCGCGGTAGTAGTAGCGGTCGGCGCCGATCAGCGTGATGCCCGTGGCGATGGCCGGGGCACCGGCCGCCTCACCGCCGTCCCCGCCGGCGGCCGGCTGGTCCCGGCGGCCGTGCCGCGCCAGCGCGTCGACCTCACGTGGGTCGAAGGTGCTGCCGCGCCCGCCGGGCGTACGGCGGCTGGTCAGCAGACCGCGGCTGACGTACGCGTAGACCGTCTCGGGCTTCACGCCCAGCCGTTCGGCGGTCTCCCGCGTGCTCAGCCGCCGCCCTTCCGCGGCGGGTTCCGCGTCCTGCGTCATGGCTCGACGGCTCCCATGTTGATTCGAATCAATATTGACATCAATCCAATCAAGGATGGACAGTCGAATCAATACTTCTGGGAGGAAACGATGGAGACCATCTCGCCGGAGGCCGGCGCCGGTGCGCCGCGCGGGCTCAAGGGAGTCGTCGTCACCGACACCGCGCTCGGGGACGTCCGGGGAACCGAGGGCTTTTACCACTACCGTCAGTACTCGGCCGTCGAACTCGCCCGCACGCGTACGTTCGAGGACGTCTGGCACCTGATGCTCCACGGCACGCTCCCCGGTCCCGCCGAGCGCGCCGCCTTCGGCGAACGGACCGCTGCCCTGCGCCACCTGCCCGCCGAGGTCGCCGCCGCCCTGCCCGCCATCGCCCGCGCCGGCGCGGTCTCGGGCCCGCTGGCCGGTCTGCGCACCGCGCTGTCCCTGCTGGGAGCGGCCTCCGGCTTCCGGCCGCTGTACGACACCGGGCCCGACGGCCGGCGCGACGACGCGCTCGCCGCCTGCGCCGCCGTACCCACGCTGCTCACCGCGCTGCACCGGCTCGGCAGGGGCGAGGAGCCGATCGCCCCGCGGGACGACCTGCCGTACGCGGCCAACTACCTCTGGATGCTGGACGGTTCGGAGCCCGACCCGATCCGCGTCCGCGCCGTCGAGCACTACCTCATCTCCACCGTGGACCACGGTTTCAACGCCTCCACGTTCACCGCCCGCGTCATCGCCTCGACCGGAGCCGACCTGGCCGCCTGCCTCGTGGGCGCCGTCGGCGCTTTCTCGGGCCCGCTGCACGGCGGGGCCCCGAGCCGCGCCCTCGACACGCTCGACGCCATCGGGACCCCCGAGCGGATCGACCCGTGGATCCGCGAACGGGTGCTGGCGGGGGACCGGATCATGGGATTCGGGCATCCCGTGTACCGCACCGAGGACCCCCGTTCGCGGATGCTGCGCTCCATCGCGGAGGAATTCGGCGGCCCGCTGGTGGAGTTCGCGGTCCAGGTGGAGGAGCGGGTCGAGGCGATCCTCGCCGAACTCAAGCCCGGCCGGGAACTGCACACCAACGTGGAGTTCTACGCGGGTGTGGTGATGGAACTCTGCGCCATCCCGCGGGAGATGTTCACTCCGACCTTCGCCGCCGCCCGTGCCGTCGGCTGGAGCGCGAACATCCTGGAGCAGGCGGAGGACAGCAAGATCATCCGCCCGGCGGCGCGCTACATCGGACCGCCGCCGGCGCAGCCGGTCCCGGCGGCCTGATCCTCCTCACCGCCCGGCTACGATCAGGACGTGGTCACCCAGCAGATCCCGGTCATCGTCATCGCAGGCTTCCTGGGATCGGGCAAGACCACCTTGCTCAACCATCTGTTGCGGCACAGCGGAGGCAGCCGCATCGGGGCGATCGTCAACGACTTCGGCAGCATCGAGATCGATGCCATGACCGTGGCGGGACAGGTCGACTCGATGCTGTCGCTGGGCAACGGCTGCCTGTGCTGCGCCGTCGACACCACCGACATGGACGAGATGCTGGAGCGTCTCACCCGTCCGTCGGCGCGGATCGACGTCATCGTCGTCGAGGCCAGCGGCCTGGCCGAGCCGGAGGAGATGATCCGGCTGATCCTCTCCAGCGAGAACCGGCGCATCGTCTACGGCGGGCTGGTCGAGGTCGTCGACGCCGCGGAGTTCACGGCGACGCGGGAGCGGCATCCCGAACTCGACCGCCATCTCCGCGTCGCCGACCTCGTCGTCCTCAACAAGGCCGACCGGGTGAGGGAGGACGAACGGTCCGCCCTCCTCGGCCGGCTGGAGACGCTCAGCCCCGGACGCCCGGTCGTCCACGCCTCGTACGGCCGGGTGGACCCGGAGCTGTTCTTCGACCGGCGGGAGCGGGAGGACGACGCGGCGGGGGTGCGGCAGCTCTCCTTCGAGGACCTCCACGCGGAGGTCCTGGCCGCCGAGGACGGCGGCCAGGACTGCGACGCGCGCGGTTGCCAGGGCGGCCACGGAGAGGACGACGGTCACGGAGGCCGCGACCGTCACCTCCACGCCGCCTACGAGAGCGTGTCCTTCACGTGCGGCGACCCGCTGGACCCGCGCCGCTTCATGGAGTTCCTCGACGCCCGGCCCGAAGGGCTGTACCGCATCAAGGGGTTCGTCCACTTCGGCGTGGACGGCCACCGGCAGAAGTTCGCCGTGCACACCGTGGGCGACTTCCTCCGCTTCTACCCGTCGCCGTGGGAGCGGGGCGAGGAACGCACCAACCAGCTCGTGCTGATCGGCACCGGCATCGACGCCGGTGCCCTGCAGGACCGGCTCACCACATGTGTCGGGACCGGCCAGGAGAAGGCCGGTCCCGAGAGCATGTGGGGCGTCCTGCGCTACACGCAGGACCACACCGCTTGAGTGGTCACACCGGCCCCGCCACCACCGCGACCGCCTTGGCCAGCGGTACGCCCGAACCGTCGCGGCGCGGGTCGATCTCGGGCAGCTCCGACGGAGCGCCCGCCGCCGTCGCCGCACGGGCCGGAACGGCACCGGCCCAGGCGAGGACCAGGGCGTCCTCGCCCTTGAGGAAGCGGTGGCAGCGCACGCCGCCGGTCGCCCGGCCCTTGCGCGGGTACTGGTCGAACGGCGTCAGCTTCGCGCTGCCCGGGGCGGTTCCGTCCAGGGTGTCCTGTGCGCCCGCGACCGTGAACACCACCGCGTCGGACGCCGGATCGACAGCCGCGAAGGCGATCACCTTCGCGTCCGCGCCCAGTTTGATGCCCGCCATGCCTCCGGCCGGACGGCCCTGCGGCCGCACCTGTGACGCCTGGTAGCGCAGCATCTGGGCGTCGTCGGTGATGAAGACCAGGTCCTCCTCGCCCGTCCGCAGCTCGACCGCGCCGACGATCCGGTCACCCTCCCTGAGGGAGATGACCTCCAGCTCGTCCTTGTGGGACGGGTAGTCGGGCACCACCCGCTTGACCACGCCCTGCTCGGTGCCGATCGCGAGGCCCGGCGAGGACTCGTCCAGCGTGGTCAGGCAGATCACCGTCTCGTCCTGCTCCAAGGTCACGAACTCCGCGAGCGGTGCGCCGCCCGCGAGATTCGGCGTCGTGACCGACTCGGGGAGCATCGGGAGGTCGATCACCGACACCCGCAGCAGACGGCCCTGCGAGGTCACCGCGCCGACCTCCCCGCGGGCCGTCGCCGGGACCGCCGAGACGATCACGTCGTGCTTGGCGCGCTTGGTCTCCTCCGCGCCGAACGGCTCGCCGTTGGCCGTGCGGGCCAGCAGGCCCGTCGAGGACATCAGCACCCGGCACGGGTCGTCCGCGACCTGCAGCGGCACCGCCGTGACCGGGGCGCCCGCGGACTCCAGCAGCACCGTGCGCCGCGGGGTGCCGAACTTCTTCGCCACCTGGGCCAGTTCGCCCGAGACCAGCTTGCGCAGCTCCTGGTCGGAATCCAGGATCCGGGTCAGTTCCTCGATCTCCTCGCCCAGCCGGTCGCGCTCCGACTCCAGCTCCAGCCGGTCGAACTTCGTCAGCCGGCGGAGCGGGGTGTCGAGGATGTACTGGGTCTGGACGTCGCTCAGCGAGAAGCGCGCGATGAGGCCTTCCTTCGCCTCCGCGGAGTTCTCACTCGACCGGATGATTCTGATGACCTCGTCGATGTCGATCAGGGCGATGAGCAGGCCCTCGACCAGGTGCAGCCGGTCGCGCCGCTTGGTGCGGCGGAACTCGCTGCGCCGGCGGACGACGTCGAACCGGTGGTCCAGGTAGACCTCGAGGAGTTCCTTGAGGCCCAGGGTGAGCGGCTGCCCGTCCACCAGCGCCACGTTGTTGATACCGAAGGACTCCTCCATCGGCGTCAGCTTGTAGAGCTGTTCCAGCACGGCCTCGGGGACGAAGCCGTTCTTGATCTCGATCACCAGACGCAGGCCGTGGGCACGGTCGGTGAGGTCCTTGACGTCCGCGATGCCTTGCAGCTTCTTGGAGTTGACCAGGTCCTTGATCTTGGAGATGACCTTCTCCGGACCGACCGTGAAGGGCAGCTCGGTCACCACCAGGCCCTTGCGCCGGGCGGTCACGCTCTCCACCGCGACCGTGGCGCGGATCTTGAAGCTGCCGCGCCCCGTCTCGTAGGCGTCGCGGATCCCGCTCATGCCCACGATCCGCCCGCCGGTCGGCAGGTCAGGACCGGGCACGTGCTTCATCAGGGTCTCGAGATCGGCGTTCGGATGCCGGATCAGATGGCGGGCCGCGGCGATGACCTCGCCGAGGTTGTGCGGCGCCATGTTGGTCGCCATGCCAACGGCGATCCCGGAGGCGCCGTTGACCAGGAGGTTCGGGTACGCGGCGGGCAGCGTGACCGGCTCGCGCTCCTGGCCGTCGTAATTGGGGGCGAAGTCGACGGTGTTCTCGTCGATCGACTCCGTCATGAGCGAGGTGGCGGAGGCCATCCGGCACTCGGTGTACCGCATGGCGGCGGGCGGGTCGTCGTTGCCCAGCGAGCCGAAGTTGCCGTGCCCGTCGACCAGCGGCAGCCGCATCGAGAACGGCTGCGCCATACGGACCAGCGCGTCGTAGATGGACGCGTCGCCGTGCGGGTGCAGCTTTCCCATCACCTCGCCGACGACGCGTGCGCACTTCACATAGCCGCGGTCGGGGCGCAGGCCCATCTCGTTCATCTGGTAGACGATGCGGCGGTGCACCGGCTTCATGCCGTCGCGGGCGTCGGGCAGCGCGCGCGAGTAGATGACCGAGTAGGCGTACTCGAGGAAGGAGCCCTGCATCTCGTCGACGACGTCGATGTCGAGGATGCGCTCCTCGAAGTCGTCCGGCGGCGGGGTCTTCGTACTGCGGCGGGCCATCGCGGCTGCTGCTCCTTTGAACTGCCTGAGCGGGGTGTTCCGACGATCCTGACGCCGACCATTGTGGACCCACCCGCCGACAACGCCGCCCACGACCCGGTCGGGCGGTGCGGTACGGGGCCGGGGACGGGCCTCGGCGCGTGGTCACCGGCGGCCGGTACCGCCGGGAAGCGCCCGATTATGCCGCAGTCGCCGAAAGCCGCGGACCGTCCGGCGGGCGCGGCGTGCCCCATGGTGGCATCCTTCCCGGGCACGGGGTGCGGGAACGCCGGGCTTCGGGCCTGCCGTTCCGGGAACTTCGCCAGGTGGCAGCGCGCTTGCATACAGTGGCAGGACTGCTCATCACCTCGCCTCACACGCGATCGAAGGGATGTACATGCCCATGGGTCACACGGCCACGCAACAGGCCGGCTCCGGCGGCCTGACAGCGACCGAGCACCGCCTGGCGAACGGCCTGCGCGTGGTGCTCTCCGAGGACCACTTGACCCCGGTCGCCGCGGTCTGCCTCTGGTACGACGTCGGCTCGCGACACGAGGTCAAGGGCCGCACCGGCCTGGCCCACCTCTTCGAGCACCTCATGTTCCAGGGCTCCGCCCAGGTCAAGGGCAACGGCCACTTCGAGCTGGTCCAGGGCGCCGGCGGCTCCCTCAACGGCACCACCAGCTTCGAGCGCACCAACTACTTCGAGACCATGCCCGCCCACCAGCTCGAGCTCGCGCTCTGGCTGGAGGCCGACCGTATGGGCAGCCTGCTCTCCTCGCTCGACGACGACGGGCTGGAGAACCAGCGGGACGTCGTGAAGAACGAGCGCCGCCAGCGCTACGACAACGTCCCCTACGGCACCGCGTTCGAGAAGCTCACGGCGATGGTCTATCCCGAGGGGCACCCGTACCACCACACCCCGATCGGCTCCATGGCCGACCTGGACGCGGCATCCCTTGAGGACGCGCGGGCCTTCTTCCGCACCTACTACGCGCCCAACAACGCGGTCCTCTCGGTCGTCGGCGACATCGACTCGGACCAGACCCTGGCCTGGATCGAGAAGTACTTCGGCACCATCCCCGGCCACGACGGCAAGCAGGCGCCGCGGGACGGCTCGCTCCCGGAGACCATCGGTGAGCAGCTCCGCGAGGTCGTCGAGGAGGAGGTCCCGGCCCGCGCCCTGATGTCGGCCTACCGCCTTCCGCACGACGGCACCCGTGAGGCCGACGCCGCCGACCTCGCCCTCACCGTCCTCGGCGGCGGCGAGTCCTCGCGTCTCCACAACCGCCTGGTGCGCCGCGACCGTACGGCCGTCGCCGCCGGCTTCGGCCTGCTGCGGCTGGCCGGTGCGCCCTCGCTCGGCTGGCTGGACGTGAAGACCTCCGGCGGCGTCGAGGTACCGGACATCGAGGCCGCGGTCGACCAGGAGCTGGCCCGCTTCGCCGAGGAGGGGCCGACGCCGGAGGAGATGGAGCGCGCCCAGGCGCAGCTCGAGCGCGAGTGGCTGGACCAGCTCGCCACTGTCGGCGGCCGCGCCGACCAGCTCTGCCGCTACGCGGTCCTGTTCGGCGACCCCAAGCTGGCGCTGACCGCGGTCGACCGGCTGCTGGAGATCACCGCCGAGGAGGTCAAGGCCGTGGCCGCCGCCCGGCTGCGCCCCGACAACCGCGCGGTCCTGGTCTACGAACCGACCGGCCCCGCCGAGGGAGGCGGGGGCGACTCCGCCGACGGATCCGACGACGCATTCGCCGACCACCAGGCCGCCGACGAGAACGCAGGACAGGAGGCGGCCCGGTGAGCGACACGACCCCCGCCATGACCTTCCACCCGCAGCCCCAGGGTGGCGCCGCCAAGCCGTGGGCCTTCCCGGCTCCCGAGCGCTCCACGCTCCCCAACGGCCTGACCGTGCTGCACTGTCACCGTCCCGGCCAGCAGGTCGTCGCGGTCGACATGAACCTCGACGCGCCGCTGGACGCCGAGCCCACCGGACTGGACGGCGTCGCCACGATCATGGCGCGGGCGCTGTCCGAGGGCACCGACAAGCACACGGCGGAGGACTTCGCCGCGGAGCTGGAGCGCTGCGGCGCGACCCTCGACGCGCACGCCGACCACCCGGGCGTCCGCGTCTCTCTGGAGGTCCCTGCCTCCCGGCTGGCCAAGGCGCTCGGACTGCTGGCCGATGCCCTGCGCGCCCCGGCGTTCCCCGACGGCGAGATCGAGCGGCTCGTCCGCAACCGGCTCGACGAGATCCCGCACGAGCAGGCCAACCCCGCCCGGCGCGCGGCCAAGGAGCTCTCCAAGGAGCTGTTCCCTGCCGAGTCCCGGATGTCCCGGCCCCGGCAGGGCACCGAGGAGACGGTCGGACGCGTCGACGCCGCGGCCGTACGCGCCTTCTACGAGGCCCATGTGCGGCCCGCCACCGCGACCGCCGTGGTCGTCGGCGACCTGACCGGCATCGACCTCGGGGCCGTTCTCGGGGACACCCTCGGCGCCTGGACCGGCAACACCGCCGCGCCCCGGCCCGTCCCCGCGGTGACCGCGGACGACACCGGCCGCGTCGTCATCGTGGACCGCCCCGGCGCGGTGCAGACCCAGCTGCTGATCGGGCGGATCGGCTCCGACCGGCACGACCGTGTCTGGCCGGCACAGGTCCTCGGCGTCTACTGCCTCGGCGGCACGCTCACCTCCCGGCTCGACCGGGTGCTGCGCGAGGAGAAGGGATACACCTACGGCGTGCGGTCGTTCGGCCAGGTGCTGCGCTCCGCCTCCGACGGCACGGGTGCCTCGCTGCTGGCCATCAGCGGGTCGGTGGACACCGCCTCCACGGGACCGGCGCTGGAGGACACCTGGAAGGTGCTGCGCACGCTGGCCGCGGACGGGCTCACCGACGCGGAGCGGGACACCGCCGTGCAGAACCTCGTCGGTGTCGCCCCGCTGAAGTACGAGACGGCGGCCGCGGTCGCCGGCACCTTCGCCGACCAGGTCGAGCAGCATCTTCCGGACGACTACCAGGCGCAGTTGTACGCGCGCCTCGCCGAGACCGGCACGGTCGAGGCGACCGCGGCGGCCGTCAGCGCCTTCCCGTCGGACCGTCTGGTGACGATCCTCGTCGGCGACGCCTCGGTGATCGAGGAGCCCGTACGGGCGCTCGGCATCGGCGAAGTGAAGGTCGTCAGCGGCTGACACCGTGACGGTGGCCAGTGCCTGACGACGTGTCAGCCCGGCAGATGGACAGCATCGGTGCCCCGGAGCCTGAAGTGGCTCCGGGGCACTGCTGTATGTCCGGTTTGTAGTTGAGTCTGCCGTTTCCTTTGTGGTGTCGACTACAAACGACCTGATTTCTTTGGCGATTGACAGATGTCCCGTTTAGCGTCGGTCCGGCTGTCCGGCCGGTACACCTGCCGCACCCGCGGCTCCGGGCAGTCATCGCCGAGTCCCCGTACGGCGCGAGCCAGGGGAGCCGGGGACCCACCTTGCCCGTCGCGCGCCGCACCGGCGCGGGAGGGCGCGCAGTCCCTGGGGTGAATCGGGCGCCTCCTGCGAGGGGCCCGTAGGAGACCTTCCTGCTCCGAACCCGTCAGCTAACCCGGTAGGCGAGAAGGAAGGAAAGGAGCACCGCCGCCGCATGGCGTCGTTCACCCGTGCCACCGGGAAGCACCGTTATCGCCGCCCCAGCCGTCTCGCCCGTTCCGGCGCGAGCCTTGCGGGCATCGCCACACTCGCCACCACCGGGGTCGTGACCTCCCTGACCCCCGGTGTCGCGTCCGCCGCGGCCCCCGACCAGTCGCCCGAGGGCGAACAGACCGGTCTGCGCCAGGCGATCGTCCTGGACGACTCGATCGCCCGCACCGTCGACGCGCAGGCCGAGGCGCAGCAGGACGCGGCCGACGTCGCCGCGGCCCGCGCCAAGGCCGAGGCCGCCGCGAAGAAGCGGGCGGCCGAGGTGAAGGCCGCGAAGAAGCGCGCGGCGCGCGAGGCCGAGCGCAAGCGCCTCAACGCCTTCGTCCTGCCCGTCGAGGGCAGCTACGTCTCCACCTCGTACGGGTCCTCGGGCGGCGCCTGGTCCTCGGGCAGCCACACCGGAGTCGACTTCCACGCCTCCTCGGGCACGACCGTGCGCTCGGTGGGCGCCGGCACCGTCGTCGAGGCCGGATGGGGCGGCAGCTACGGCAACAACGTCGTGATCAAGATGAAGGACGGTACGTACACCCAGTACGGCCACCTCTCCACGGTGCACGTCTCCGTCGGCCAGACCGTCACCCCGGGGGCAAAGATCGGCCTCTCGGGCAGCACCGGCAACACCACCGGCCCGCACCTGCACTTCGAGGCCCGCACCTCGCAGGACTACGGCTCCGACATCGACCCGGTGGCCTACCTCCGTTCGCACGGCCTGAGCCTGTGAACCCCGCGCCGGTGAACCGCTGAACCGCTGACGCGTTTCGCCGCTGAACCGCTGACGCGTTTCCTTCCGCCGCCCGCGGGCGGCGGAAGGAAACGCGGGCGCACAAAGGCCGGAAGATATCCCTCTCCGGTCCCGCCCGATGGAAATTTCTCCGCTGTGGCATACAGTTCTTGAATGAACCCGGTCGAACGTGATTCCCAGGAATTGCAGTGGAGGTCCGGCCATGCGGGAACGAAGGTGAAGGGCGGGCCGCAGGCCACCGGTCGTATTCCGGCGCGCGCGGTGTGCCGGGCGATCCGTGACGACATCGTCTCCGGCGTCCACCCGCGGGGGAGCAGACTGACCGAGGAAGTCCTCGCCCGGCGCTACGGCGTCTCCCGCGTCCCCGTCCGCGAGGCCCTGCGCACCCTGGAGTCCGAGGGGTTCGTGACCACCCGCAGACACGCGGGGGCCTGCGTCGCCGAGCCCTCCGAGCAGGAGGCGGCGGACCTGCTCGACATCCGCGCACTGCTGGAGCCGCTGGGCGCCGCCCGCGCCGCCCAGCGCCGTACGGAGGCCCATGTGAAGGTGCTCCGCGGCCTCGTACGGCTGGGCCAGGAGCGGGCGCGGCTCGGGCAGGCGGCGGATCTGCGGGCACTGGGCGGCTGGTTCCACGAAACGCTGGCGCAGGCCGCGGGGAGCCCCAGTCTCGCGTCGACGCTCACCCAGGTCCGCCGCAAGATCGCGTGGATGTACGCCCCCGCGCCCGTGGGCGTCACGGACTCCTGGGGCGAGCACGCGGCGATAGCCGACGCGGTCGCGCGGGGAGAGGCGGACCGCGCCCGCGCACTGATGGCGGCGCACACGGAACGTTCGCTCGCGATCCACCGGATGCGCCGGCCGGTCCGCGTGAGCACCCCGAAACAAGCCGTCAACAATACGAGTGCCCAGAATTAACAGAGCGGGCGTACACAAGAGTGAGGCGAATTCTGCGCGGAATTCACGGCGGCGGTGACGCGGAATTCTGGACGGCGGGCGGCGCGCCACGTGTGAATGCGGGAAACGTGGACACGAGAAGCGTGAACGCAGGAACCGCGGTGACCGAAAAAGTCACCGCGGTTCTCGTGCCTGTTCTCCCGGAGCGGCCCCGCAGGCGCTCCGGACGGCGTGGTTCAGACGGTCTCCGGAAGCTCCTCGAGCCCTTCGGAGACGAGCTTGGCCAGACGGTCGAGCGCGATGTCGGCGCCGTCGGCGTCGGAGGCGAGCACGATCTCGTCGCCGCCCTGCGCACCGAGTCCCAGTACCGCCAGCATCGAGGCGGCGTTGACCGGGTTGCCGTCGGTCTTCGCGATGGTCACGGGAACACCCGACGCGGTCGCCGCACGGACGAAGATCGAAGCGGGCCGGGCGTGAAGGCCCTCGGCCCAGCCGACGGTGACGCGGCGCTCAGCCATGGTGGTGCCCTTCAGGTCGTGTCAGGTAAGTCCGACGGCGTTGTCTAGACCAGCTTCCGGTCAGTCTCTCATGGCGCGCGGAGTGCCCCGCTCCGCCCCTCGCCCCTAGTCTGGTCCCCATGGGGACGACGCCGGAACACGCCTACCCGGCCCACTGGGAAGCGGACGTCGTGCTGCGCGACGGGGGCACCGCACAGATCCGGCCGATCACCCCGGACGATGCCCAGCGGCTGGTCAGCTTCTACGAGCAGGTCTCGGACGAGTCGAAGTACTACCGCTTCTTTGCACCGTACCCCCGGCTCTCCGACCGCGACGTGCACCGGTTCACGCACCACGACTACGTCGACCGGGTCGGCCTGGCGGCCATCGTCGGCGGAGAGTTCATCGCGACCGTCCGCTTCGACCGCATCGACGCCGACGGCCGGCCCGCATCCGCCCCCGCCGACGAGGCCGAGGTCGCCTTCCTCGTCCAGGACGCCCACCAGGGCCGCGGCGTCGCCTCGGCCCTCCTCGAACACATCGGCGCGGTGGCCCGCGAGCGCGGCATCCGCCGCTTCGCCGCCGAGGTGCTGCCCGCGAACACCAAGATGATCAAGGTGTTCACGGACGCCGGCTACACCCAGCAGCGCAGCTTCGAGGACGGGGTGGTGCGCCTGGAGTTCGACCTCGAACCCACCGACCAGTCCCTCGCCGTCCAGCGCGGCCGCGAACAGCGCGCCGAGGCCCGCTCCGTCAAGCGGCTGCTCGCACCCCGCTCGGTCGCCGTCATCGGCACCAGCCGCCGCCCCGGCGGCGTCGGCCGCCAAGTGCTGCGCAACCTCGTCGAGGGGGGCTTCACGGGGCGCGTGTACGCAGTCAACCAGGCGTTCCCCGACGGCGCGACGACGCTGGACGCCCCCGAGCTCGGCCAACCCGGCGTCCCCGCACGCCGCTTCGTGCACGAGATCGACGAACCGGTGGACCTCGCCGTCGTGGCCGTCCCGGCGCAGGCCGTGCCCGCCGTCGTCGCCGACTGCGGTGAGCACGGCGTCCAAGGGCTGGTCGTGCTGGCCGCGGGCTACGCCGAGAGCGGGCCAGGCGGGCGGGAGCGCCAGCGCGAACTGGTCCGGCAAGCGCGCTCGTTCGGCATGCGGATCATCGGGCCTAACGCGTTCGGCCTCCTCAACACCGCCCCCGACGTACGGCTCAACGCCTCGCTCTCGCCCGAGCTGCCGGTCCACGGCCGCCTCGGCCTCTTCACCCAGTCCGGCGCCATCGGCATCGCGCTGCTCTCCGGACTCCACCGGCGCGGCGCCGGGCGGATCGGCCTGTCCAGCTTCGTCTCCGCCGGCAACCGCGCGGACGTCTCCGGCAACGACTTCCTGCAGTACTGGCACGACGACCCCGACACCGACGTCGTGCTGATGTACCTCGAATCCATCGGCAACCCGGGGAAGTTCACCCGCCTCGCCCGCCGCACCGCCGCGGTCAAGCCCGTCGTGGTCGTCAAGGGCGCCCGGCACACCGGCAGCGCCCCGACCGGGCACACCGTCCCCACCACCCGTATCCCCGACGCCACCGTCTCCGCGCTGCTGCGCCAGGCCGGGGTGATCCGCGTCGGCACCGTCACCGAGCTCGCGGACGCCGGGCTGCTGCTCGCCGGGCAGCCGCTGCCCGGCGGCCCGCGCGTGGCGATCCTCGGCAACTCCGAGTCCCTGGGCCTGCTCACCTACGACGCGGCCCTGACCGAGCGCCTGCGCCCGCTGCGCCCCCGCGACCTCACCACGGCCGCGACCCCCGAGGACTACCGGGACGCGCTCGCCGCCGCGCTGGCCGACGACCTGTGCGACGCGGTCGTGGTCAACGCGATCCCCTGGGTCGGCGACGACACCTCCTCGCAGCCGGACCGCGCGGCGGAGGGCCGCGCGCTGGCCGCCGCGCTGCGCGAGGCGGTGGAGGCCGGCGACGCGGCCAAGCCCGTGACCGTCGTCCACCTGGAGATCGAGGGGCTCAACGAGGACCTCGCCACCACCGGCATCCCCGTCTACCCCGCCGCCGAGCGGGCCGTACGCGCCCTGGCCGAGGCCGTCCGGTACGCGCAGTGGCGCCGCCAGGCCGCGGAGCCGGGCCGGGTCCCGGAGTACGAGGACATCGAGGAGGCCGCCGCCGGGGCGGACATCGACGCGATCCTCGCCACCGGCGGCAACGGCGACACCCGCGCCGCCGGGGAACCGGGCAGCGGTCCCGTCCCCCGCACCAGCCCGCTCGACGCCGACGCCACGGCGCGTCTGCTCGCCCGCTACGGCATCGCCGTACGGCCCACCCTCCCCGCGCCCGACCCGGACGCGGCCGCCCGCGCCGCGGAGCTGCTGGGCTATCCCGTGGCCCTCAAGACGACCGCGCCCCACCTGCGGCACCGCGCGGACCTCGGCGGCGTACGGCTGGACCTCACGAGCGAGGCCGAGCTGCGCCGCGCCCACCAGGAGTTCACCGATCACCTCGGCAAGGCCGACGAGCTGCGGCCGGTCGTCCAGGCCATGGCGCCGCGGGGCGTCGACACCGTCGTGCGGGCCGCGATCGACCCCGCGGCCGGCGCGGTCCTCTCCTTCGGGCTGGCAGGCGCCCCGTCCGAACTGCTCGGCGACACCGCGCACCGGCTCGTCCCGGTCACCGACCGTGACGCGGCGGAACTGATCCGGTCGATCAGGACCGCACCGCTCCTCTTCGGCTGGCGCGGCTCGCAACCGGTCGACACCGACGCGCTGGAGGAACTGCTGCTGCGCGTCTCCCGGCTCGTGGACGACCATCCGGAGGTCGTCCACGTCGAGCTGGAACCGGTCGTCGTCGCCCCGCAGGGGCTCGCGGTGCTCGGCGCCTCGGTGCGCCTCGCCCCCAGCCCCGCCCCCGCGGACCTGGGGCCACGCCGCCTCCCGGCGTACTGAGCGGGACGATCCGTGGTACCGCCCGCGGCCGGAACCGCCCCGGGTTGGGGCCCGAGGGAGTTTCGGGGGGCCTCGGGCCCCGTAGGATGGGCCGCATGGCGAAGACCGGTATGACGACCCAGGGTCTGCGCTCGGCCATCGAGCGCAGTGGCTACTACCCGGCCCTCGTGGCCGAGGCGGTGGAGGCCGCCGTGGGTGGTGAGCCGGTCGCGTCCTACCTGGTCCACCAGGAGACGACGTTCGACGCGAACGAGGTCCGCCGCCATGTCACCGTGCTCGTCCTCACCGGCACCCGCTTCATCGTCAGCCACACGGACGAGCAGGCCGCCGACGGCTCGTCCCCCTCGCCGTACGCCACGACGTCCACGGAGTCCGTGAAGCTGGAGCGGATCTCCTCGGTCGTGGTCAGCCGGGTCGTCGCCAACCCGGAGTCGTACACCCCCGGCACCCTGCCCCGCGAGGTCGTCCTCACCATCGGCTGGGGGGCGGTCAACCGTCTCGACCTCGAACCCGCCGCCTGCGGCGACCCCAACTGCGAGGCGGACCACGGCTACACCGGATCCTCGACGGCTGACGACCTGTCACTCCGCGTCAGCGAGGCGGGTGACGGCCCCGACTCCGTCCGCCAGACCCTGGCCTTCGCACAGGCGCTGTCCGAGGCCACCGTGGCCTCCTCGTCCGCCCGCTGATGATCCAGCCCGCCACCGCAGGCTCCGGACACCACGAGCCCGCGCTCCTCGATCCGCGGAGCGCCCCGCTGCCGGCGTACGGCACGGGCTCGCTCGCCGATCTGCTGCCGGCCGTGGCCGCGGGCCAGGGCGTACCGGACCTGACCGTCGGCCTCGGCCTCGAACCGGCCGACCGCGTCTGCGTCTTCCTCGTCGACGGCCTCGGCTGGGAGCTGCTGAAGGCCCACCCCGCCGAAGCGCCGTTCCTCACGGGCCTGCTGGGCAGTTCGTACGGCGGCACCGGTGCGCCGATAACCGCCGGCTTCCCGTCGACGACCGCGACCTCCCTCGCCTCCGTCGGCACGGGACTCCCGCCCGGCGCGCACGGCCTGCCCGGCTACACGGTCATGGACCCGGCCACCGGCGCCCTGATGAACCAGCTCCGCTGGAAGCCGTGGACCGACCCGCACGTCTGGCAGCCGTACCCCACCGTCTTCCAGCGCGCCGAGGCCGCGGGGGTGCACACCTGCCAGGTCACCTCGCCCGACTTCCAGCACACCCCGCTGACCCGGATCGCCCTCAGCGGCGGCACCTTCCACGGCCGCCTCTCCGGCGAGGAGCGGATGGACTTCGCCGCCGAGCAACTGGCCGCAGGGGACCGCTCGCTGGTCTACACGTACTACAGCGAGGTGGACGGCAAGGGCCACCGCTTCGGTGTGGACTCCGACGCGTGGCGCGGCCAGCTCGCGTACGTGGACCGGCTCGCCGAGCGCCTGGCCGAGCAACTGCCGCCCCGCTCGGTTCTCTACGTCACCGCCGACCACGGCATGATCGACATCCCCTTCGACCCGGAGTCCCGCATCGACTTCGACGAGGACTGGGAACTGCGCGCCGGCGTCGCCGTCCTGGGCGGCGAGGGCCGCGCCCGCCACGTCTACGCGGTGCCCGGCGCCGCGGGTGACGTGGCCGCGGTCTGGAGCGAGGTGCTGGGCGACCGGATGTGGGTGGCGACGCGTGACGAGGCGATCGAGGCGGGCTGGTTCGGGCCGCCGGGAGCGGGGGTGGACGAGCGCGTGTACGGCAGGATCGGCGATGTGGTAGCCGCGGCCTGCGACGACGTCGCGATCGTCGCCCTGGAGACCGAGCCGCACGAGTCCGCGATGGTCGGCCTGCACGGGTCGATGACCGCTGTCGAGCAACTCGTACCGCTGCTCGAAGTCCGCACCTGACCTCACGTCCGCACCCGATCCCCCGCACGCGACCTCCCGGCCCTCCACGCCACAGGCCCTGTGCGCGCCCCGGCGCCCACGACCACCCCCGAGGAAAGGCACCCCCACTCCATGCCCGAGCTGGTGTTCTTCAGCGGCACCATGGACTGCGGCAAGAGCACCCTCGCTCTGCAGATCGAGCACAACCGCTCGGCACGCGGTCTGCAGGGAATGATCTTCACCCGGGACGACCGGGCGGGCGAGGGCAAGCTCTCCTCCCGGCTCGGCCTGGTCACCGAGGCCATAGAGGCGGGGGAGGGGTTCGACTTCTACGCCCACCTCGTGCGGCATCTGTCGTCCGGCGGCCGTGCCGACTACGTGATCGCCGACGAGGCGCAGTTCCTGGAGCCGGGTCAGATCGACCAGTTGGCCCGGATCGTCGACGACCTCGGTCTGGACGTCTTCGCGTTCGGTATCACCACCGACTTCCGCACCAAGCTCTTCCCCGGCTCCCAGCGGCTCGTCGAACTCGCCGACCGCATCGAGGTCCTGCAGGTCGAGGCGTTGTGCTGGTGCGGTGCCCGCGCGACCCACAACGCCCGCACGGTGGGCGGCGAGATGGTCGTCGAGGGCGCCCAGGTCGTGGTCGGGGACGTCAACCGCCCCGAGAGCGAGGTGGGTTACGAGGTGCTGTGCCGGCGCCACCACCAGCGCCGGATGAACGCGGCCGCGGCGCGGGCGGCCACGCTCTCGCCCGACGTGCTGCCGGTCGACCCGCCCGCGGCTCCCGTGGCTCCCGCTGCCGCCCGCCCGGCCGCCGGGCGGGCCGTCGTTCCGCCGCCGGGCAGCGCGCCGGACCCGCGGCCGACGCCGTAGGAACTCCCGTGCCACCGGGGCCGGTCGCGTGCGGCGGGCCTCAACCCCCTCGCCCCGGCGGGCCGGTGACGCGGTGTGGCCTCACGGCGCCGAGGTCACCAGCGAGAAGACCGCCCCCTCCGGGTCCTCGACCGTCGCGATCCGGCCCATCGAGGCATCCCGCGGCGGACCGACGACGCGTCCGCCCAGCTCCGTCACCCGCCGCGCGGCCACGTCGGCGCCGGTCGTCTCGAAGTACGTCATCCAGTGCGGGCCGCGGTCCCGGTCCAGCGCACCGCCGAGACCGTGGATCATCGCCACAGGACGCCCGTCCAGGTGCAGCGTCTGGCAGTCGTGATCGGTGGTGGTGACCGCTTCCGCCTCGTGGCCGAAGACCGCTCCGTAGAACTTCGCCACCGCGGTCTCCTGGGTGAGCAGTTCGTTCCACACGGGAGTGCCCGGCTGCCCCGCCGACTCCGCGCCGACGTGGTCGCGCCCCTGCCAGACACCGAACACCGCGCCCGTGGTGTCGGAGGCGATGACCATCCGGCCCGCGCTGCCGGAGTCGAGCGGCCCCACCCCCACCGTCCCGCCGCAGGCGCGGATCTGCTCGGCCGAGACGTCCGCGTCGTCGGAGGCCAGATACGTCGTCCACGCCACGGGAAGGTGCCGTCCGTGCGGCAGTTCACCGATCCCGGCGACCACGCGGCCGTCGAGGTGGGCCAGGACGTACGGGCCGAGTTGGCGGGGGCCCGGGCCGAACGTCCAGCCGAACAGGGCGCGGTAGAAGTCCTGGGTCGCGGCCAGGTCGTGAACCATCAGGCTCACCCAGCAGGGCGTGCCCGGTGTGCGCCGGGTCGGTGCACCGGTCATCGTCACTCTCTCCTCGGACCATCGTGGTGGTCGTGCCGGAAACGGGCGCGCCGACGTCGTGGGTGTGCTGCGGACGCCCGTCCAGATGCTTGCACCACCGAGCGCGCTCCAACCCTCGGCCGCGCCGCAATGTGCCGGTTCCTGCCGGAGGATGCCCGGATTGGCATGTGCCCCCCGCGTTTCCGTCACGCGGAGGCGATCCGGAGATACGTCGCACCCGTGGGTCCGGCTGGTTCAGCGGTTCCGTCACCGGCGCCACAACCGCCTCACGGGTGTACGGCGCGGCACCGGGGTGACTGCGCGAGGATGGGAACCATGAATGCCATCATCAGCGCATCCGAACTCGCGAGCGTCCTGTCGGGGGAGCGTCCGCCGGTCCTGCTCGACGTCCGCTGGCAGCTCGGAGGCCCGCTGGGCCGGACCGCCTACGAGGCGGGACACCTGCCCGGGGCCGTCTTCATCGACCTGGAAGAGGAACTCGCCGGGCCCGCGGGCGAGGGCCGCGGCCGCCATCCCCTCCCGGATCCCGAGGTCTTCGGAGCGGCGATGCGCCGGGCCGGTGTGTCGGACGACCGCCCGGTCGTCGTCTACGACGGCGGGCTGGGGTGGGGCGCGGCACGGGCGTGGTGGATGCTGCGCTGGGCGGGACACGAGGACGTCCGCGTCCTCGACGGCGGCCTCGCCGCCTGGACCGTCCAGGGGCGTCACGCGCTCTCGACCGACGTCCCGGAGCCCGCGGAGGGCACGTTCGTCCCGCGCCCCGGTGCGCTCCCGCTGCTCTCCGCCGACGACGCGGCCGCGCTCGCACGCTCCGGTGTGCTGCTGGACGCGCGGGCGGGGGAGCGGTACCGCGGGGAGGTGGAGCCCATGGACCCGATCGCCGGCCACATCCCCGGCGCGCTGTCCGCCCCGACGACCGAGAACGTCACGGACGACGGCCGCTTCCGTCCCGCGAAAGTGCTGCGCGAACGCTTCGCCGAGGTGGGCGTGAAGCCGGACGCGGAGGTCGGTGTCTACTGCGGCTCGGGCGTCTCCGGCGCGCACGAGGTCCTGGCGCTCGCCGTCGCGGGCATTCCCGCGGCGCTGTACGTCGGTTCGTGGAGTGAATGGTCGGCGGACCCGGACCGCCCGGTCGCCACGGGAGCGGAACCGGGCTGACGCCTTTCCCCCTTCACCCGTACGAGGCGGTGACGGTCAACTCCCGGGTGGTGCCGCCTCGCTCGCGGACGCAGCAGCCGCGGAAGCGTTGACGTGCGGGCGGTGGGAACGGTCCCGGACAGCGAGGAAGCCCCGGCCCTGGAGGCCGGGGCTTCTCGCAGGTCCGCCGGTGGCGGGCCGTCAGTCCTGCTCTCAGTCCTGCTTCTTGCGACGCGTGCCGAAGACGATCTCGTCCCAGCTCGGGACCGCCGCCCGGCGGCCCGGACGGACGCCGTCGGCCTCGGCCTGACGATCCGTCGTCCCGGTGAGACGGTCCCGGTGACCTCCGACCGACCGCGGCATCAGCACGTCCGCGTAGGCCGAACCCGCCCCAGCGGCGGCGGGGGGAGCGGCCGGCTCCTCCGCGGGCTCCGGCTCCTCGCCCTGCTCCTCCTCCTGCACCACCGAGGTCTCGGGGACGACCATGTCGCCCCGGAAGCTCGGCACCGCCTCCAGGAGGCTCGTCAGGGAGTCCCTCTCCCCGCTCTCCTCCGGCTCCTGCACAGGCGCTTGGGCCGAACGGTCCGCGGGCCGGTCGCCGGACCGCTCACGCGGCAGCCGGGCGATCCGGGGGACGAACGGGAAGCTCGGCTCCGGGGTGTCGTCGGTCTCACCGATCAGGGCGCGGGCCTCGTCGTCGACGGCCTGTACGAGCCGGCGCGGCGGGTCGTACGTCCAGCTCGCCGAGTGCGGTTCGCCCGCGACGTGGTAGGCGAGCAGTACCTCCCAGGTGCCGTCGTCCCGGCGCCAGGAGTCCCACTGGACCGTGTCCCGGTCGGCGCCGCGCAGCAACAGCCGCTCGGAGACGGCCTCGCCGAGCTGCGGCCCGGTGTTCTCACCGGGCCGGCGCACGGGCGTCTTCCGGGCCCGCTCGGCCATGAAGGCACGCTCGGCGAGCACGGGACCCTCGAAGCGCCGGACGCGGTCGACCGGGATGCCGGCGAGTTGTGCGACCTCCTCGGCGGAGGCACCGGCTCGTATGCGCGCCTGGATGTCGCGGGGCCGGAGGTGGCTCTCGACCTCGATCTCGATCTGGCCGAGCCGCGCCCGGTCGTTGCGAACAGCAGCACGCAGCCGCTCGTCGATCGGAAGCGTGTACTCCGTGCTGTCCGCAGCCTTGAGCACCAGCCGTGTGCCGTCGTTGCTGACGGCCACGACACGCAGTTCGGGCATGGGGACCTCCCGGGTGGTGCCTGCCGACGTCACGTGCGTCGCTGCTTCCGCTAGTCGAGTGTGGCCTGCCCGGGTGCAGCCTGCCACATCATTGCCGAGTTGCCTGGCGTGTCGGGCATGCGCCCGGATACGCCGTTATGACACGGTTACCTTTCGCCACGCTCAGTGACCGTATCGGTTGTCCCTGTGCACCGTTGCCCGTGTCCCGCCGCGGCTCCACCGATCCGAGTGCCGCCTCCGGCGCCCCGATGGGTCCGGCGGCTGGATGGGAACCGGAGCCAAGGTTCGCCACAGTACTCCATTCGTGCCATGCCGGTGCAGCCGCCGCGCCGCGGAACTTGCCGTGCGCAAGGGAGTTGGGTGTGGAGCTCGTGGTGACCTGGTGGTGACTTTCACGGAATCCGCTGAATCGGAACATCTGATTCCTCTTCAGTGATCATCGGCGGATCGGCCGTTCGTCCCTCAACCACCCACCGTGCACGGTCCGTTCGGGGGTCGGGTGCCACCGAGAGGCCGGCGCCGGCGCGGAGCGTTCTCCCGTACGCCCCGCGGTAACCGTCCGCCTGGAGGATTCCACCGGGCCGGGTGGCGGCTCGGGCGCGAGTTCGGGCCCTTGGCCCCGGCTTCACCGGGCTCGGACCGAAGCGGGAGGGCCCGCGGATCCGAGAAGCCGCCAAGTGGCCCGGTCCCGCCCCCCGGTGACCCGGCGTCGGAGTCCCGGGGTGTGACCCGGCGTCGTGGCCCCGGGTCGACTCGGCGTCGTAGCACCGCGGGTGACCTGCCGTCGGCTCGGTCAGTCGCCCAGGACGCGCCGCAGATACGCGTTGCCGAACACCCGCTCCGGGTCGAGTCGGTCGCGGAGCGCCGTGAACTCGCCGAACCGCGGGTAGACCCCGGCCAGGTACGCGGCGTCGCGGGTGTGCAGCTTGCCCCAGTGGGGGCGGCCCTCGTGCGCGGTCATGATCCGCTCGACGGCGGTGAAGTACGCCTGGTGCGGCGTGCCCCGGTACATGTGCACGGCGATGTACGCGGTCTCCCGGCCCGACGCCGTGGACAGCGTGATGTCGTCGGCCGGTGCGGTGCGCACCTCGACGGGGAAGCTGATGCGCAGGTTCGAGCGGGCCGCCATGGCCTTGACCTCACGCAGCGCGTCCATGGCGATCTCCCGCGGAAGGGCGTACTCCATTTCGATGAAACGGACCCGGCGGGGACTGGTGAAAACCTTGTAAGGGATGTCCGTGTAGGTGCGGGCCGACAGCGCCCGGCTGGAGATCTTGGCGATACCGGGAATGGCCGCGGGCACCGCCCGGCCGATCGAACAGACCGCCTGGAACACCCCGTTGGAGAGCAGCTCGTCCTCGACCCAGCCGCCGATCCGCCCGAGCGGGGCGGCCGGGCCCGCGCTGCGGTTGTTGCGCTTGGTGTTGCAGTTCTCGGTGTGCGGGAACCAGTAGAACTCGAAGTGCTCGTTCTCCACGACGTGTTGACCGAACTCCGCGACGACCCGGTCGAAGGGCATCGGCTCCTCGCGCGCGGTGAGCAGGAAGACCGGCTCGACGGCGAGGGTGACCGCGGTGACGACCCCCAGGGCGCCGAGCCCCAGGCGTGCGGCGGCGAAGACCTCGGGATTCTCCTTGTCGGAGCACTGCAGCACCGAGCCGTCGGCGGTGACCAGCTCAAGGGCCTTGATCTGGGCGGACGTCGAGGCGGAGTCGCGGCCGGTGCCATGGGTGCCGGTGCTGGTGGCCCCGGCCACCGTCTGCTCCATGATGTCGCCCATGTTGGTCAGCGACAGACCCTCGGCCGCGAGGGCCTGGTTGAGCTGCTTGAGCGGGGTGCCGGACCCGACGGTGACCGTGCCCGCGGCGCGGTCGATCTCCCGTATCCCGGCGAGGCGTTCGGGGCGTATGAGCACGCCGTCGGTGGCGGCGGCCGCCGTGAACGAATGGCCGGTGCCGACGGGCTTGACCGTCAGGCCGTCCTCGGCCGCGGCCGCGACGATCCCGGCCAGCTCCTCCGTGGAGGAGGGTGCCACGGACCGTGCCGGGCGGGCGGTGACGTTCCCCGCCCAGTTACGCCACGCGGTGCTCTGTGCGGTCATCTGTGGACGCCCCTCCCCGCTCGCGTGCCGGCGCCAGCCGGCGGTACCCCAGGAAACCCACCGCCGCCGCGAGCGCTCCGGCCGCGGCCGGCACCCCGTACCCCGCGTCCGCCCCGGCGGCGTCCACCACCCATCCCGCGGTGGCCGAGCCGAGGGCCATGCCGACCGCGACTCCGGTGCTCACCCAGGTGAGGGCCTCGGTCAGCTTCGCGCGTGGTACGTGCTGCTCGACGAGGGCCACGGTGGTCACCATGGTCGGTGCGATGGACAGGCCCGCGAAGAAGAGCGCCACGGCCAGAAACGACAGGCTCCCGGCCAGTTGGAGTGGGATCATACTCATGGCCATCACGACCACGCCCAGCAGCCACCGGCGATCGGCCCGCCCCTTGAGGTGCAGCAGTCCGAAAACGGCTCCGGCGACGCCGGAGCCCAGCGCGTAGACCGCGAGCACCAGGCTCGCCGCGGCCTTGTGCCCCTCCTCCTCGGCGAAGGCCACCGTCACCACGTCGACCGCGCCGAAGATGGCGCCCGTCGACACGAACGTGGCCACCAGGACCTGCAGACCGGGGGAGCGCAGCGCGGACCCCTTGGTGTGGTCGCCGCGCGGGTGCGGCACCGGCTCGGTGGCGCGCTGCGAGGTCAGCCAGAGGACACCCGTGATCAGGAAGACCCCGGCCAGCAGCGGCCCGGCGGCCGGGAACCAGGCCGTGGACAGCCCGATCGAGAGCACCGGCCCGAGGATGAAGCAGATCTCGTCGACGATCGACTCCCACGCGTACGCGGTGTGCAGCAGCCGCGGGGAGCCGGCGTGGATCGCCGCCCAGCGCGACCGGATCATCGAACCGAGACTCGGCACGCATCCGCCGCCCGCGGCGAAGACGAACAGCGTCCAGTCCGGCAGCCTCAGCTCGGCACAGAGCAGCACCCCGCCCACGGCGAGGACCGAGACCAGCGTGGCCGGGCGCAGGACGCGGCGCTGGCCGTACCGGTCGACCAGCCGGGAGACCTGCGGGCCGATGAGGGCCGCAGACAGCGCGATCGTGGCCGAGAGCGCACCGGCGAGACCGTAGCGGCCGGTGAGCTGCGAGATCATGGTGATGATGCCGACGCCCATCATGGACAGCGGCATCCGGCCGAGCAGGCCCGCGGCGGAGAACCCCTTCGTGCCGGGGGCGGCGAAGATCGCGCGATAGGGGCTGGCCAAGGAGTCTCCGCGGAGATGGGGTCGAAGGGGCGCCGTAAGGAACGATCGGAGCCGATACAGCTTACGGGTGAAGGGGGGCCCCGGCGCCAGGCGATTTCCGGGCGGGCTCCCGCGCCGCCGTGTCCTGGCCCCGCGCCCGGGGCGCGCGTCCCCGGGCCCCGGTGAGGGTGGCAGGATCGAGGACATGCCCGAACAACCGGCCCACGCCCCGTACGACGCTCTGCTGCTTCTCTCCTTCGGCGGTCCCGAGGGGGAGGACGACGTGGTCCCGTTCCTGGAGAACGTCACCCGCGGCCGCGGCATCCCGCGTGAGCGCCTGGCGGAGGTGGGGCAGCACTACTTCCTCTTCGGCGGCGTGAGCCCGATCAACGCCCAGAACCGCGAGCTGCTCCACGCGCTGCGCAAGGACTTCGGCGAGCACGGCGTCGACCTGCCCGTCTACTGGGGCAACCGCAACTGGGCGCCCTATCTGACGGACACCCTGCGCGAGATGGCCGCCGACGGACGGCGGCGCATCCTGGTCTTCGCCACGAGCGCCTACGCCTCGTACTCGGGCTGCCGGCAGTACCGGGAGAACCTCGCCGACGCGCTGACCGCCCTGGAGAAGGAGGGCCTGCCGCTGCCGCGCGTGGACAAGCTGCGCCACTACTTCAACCACCCCGGCTTCGTCCGGCCGATGGTGGACGCGACGCTGGCGGCGCTCGACCGGCTGCCCGAGGACGTACGCGAGGGCGCCCATCTGGCGTTCACCACGCACTCCGTCCCGACGTCCTCCGCCGACACCTCAGGCCCGCTCGACGCCCAAGGCAAGGGCGGCGCGTACGTCGCCCAGCACCTGGACGTGGCCCGGCAGATCACCGCGGCGGTGCAGGAGGCCACCGGGACCGAGCACCCCTGGCGGCTCGTCTACCAGTCGCGCAGCGGCGCCCCCCACATCCCCTGGCTCGAGCCGGACATCTGCGACCACCTCGAGGCCCTGCACGGCTCCGGGGCCCCGGCGGCGGTGATGGTGCCGATCGGCTTCGTCTCCGACCACATGGAGGTCAAGTACGACCTCGACACCGAGGCCGCGGCCAAGGCGGAGGAGCTGGGACTGCCCGTCACGCGGGCCGCGACCGTCGGCGCCGACCCGCGCTTCGCCGCCGGGATCCGCGATCTCGTCCTGGAGCGCGCGGCCGTGGAGCAGGGGCGCGTGGTCGACCGCTGCGCGCTCGGCGCGCTCGGCGCGAGCCACGACCTCTGCCCCGTGGGCTGCTGCCCCGCCCGTGACCCGCGGCCCGCCGCCGCGGGAGGCGACAGCCCGTACCCCCGACCCCAGGAGCAGGGAGCACTGTGACCGACCCGCTGAAGAACGAACTGCTGGATCTCGCCCTCGAGGCCGCCCGCCGGGCCGGTGCCCTGCTGAGCGGGAGCCGTCCGGCCGACCTCGGGGTCGCCGCGACGAAGAGCAGCGCCATCGACGTGGTCACCGAGATGGACATAGCGTCCGAGAAACTGATCACCGGCTATCTCTCCGCGGCCCGCCCCGACGACGGCTTCCTCGGCGAGGAGGGGTCGAGCACCGAGGGCAGCAGCGGGGTGCGCTGGGTCATCGACCCCATCGACGGCACGGTCAACTACCTCTACGGACTGCCCTCCTGGGCCGTCAGCATCGCCGCGGAGATCGACGGCGAGACGGCCGTCGGCGTCGTGGAGATCCCCAGCCGCGGCGAGACCTTCTCCGCCGTCCTCGGCGGCGGCGCCCGCCTCGGGGACCGCCTCCTGGAGGCGCGCCCGTCGCCGCCCCTGGACCAGGCCCTCATCGGTACGGGCTTCGGCTACGTCGTCGAGCGCAAGCTCGGCCAGGCCGAGGTGGTGCGCCGCATCCTGCCGCAGGTCCGCGACATCCGGCGCGGAGGGTCCGCGGCGATCGACCTGTGCGACGTGGCCTGCGGTCGGCTGGACGGCTACTACGAGCGCGGGCTCAACCCGTGGGACTACGCCGCGGGTGAGCTGATCGCCCGCGAGGCGGGCGCACGCACCGGCGGCCGGCCGGGCGTGGCCCTGTCGACCGAACTGGCCGTGGCCGCCTCCCCCGGGCTCTTCGACACGCTGCAGCGGACGCTCGACGAGCTGGGCGCCTGGCACGACTGACGCGCCCGGCCCGGAACGGCAGGACCCAGAACGGCAGGACCCGGAACGGCAGGACCCGGAACGGCAGGACCCGGAACGGCGAAAGCGCCCCGGCACCTCACAGGTGCCGGGGCGCTTCCGGAAGGATCGGGGCTCGTCAGGAGGTCAGTGCGCCGACTTCCACTCCGTGCTCGGCGGCCAAGCGGTGCAGGTCGTCCAGCTCTCCCTGCTCCACCTCGGCGAGGAAGTCGTCGCCCGTCTCGCGAGCGCGCATGAGGTCGGTCTCCGTGGTTCGTATGCGCTGCAGCAGTCCTGCGGTGAACGCGTCCATGTGCGCCCCCTCGTCGTGGGTCGGTGGCACAGAGGGTGTGCCGACGGCGGGTGACCACGGGCCCGGATCCTGCGGGGGACAGCAGGATGCGCCAAGCCGCGCACGGGCTGTGATCTCGGGTGTGCCCTCGTCCTCCCCCTCTGCCACCTCAGAGAAACCTCAAGAAAGCGGGGAATCCGAATTTCTTGCTCCGCTCGCACCCCTTACCCCCGGTTTAAGGGGCTTCGAGGCAGGATGGAGACGCTCGGAAGCCGGTATCCGGCCTGACCACAGGCCCGTAGGGAAGGAACACCCCGTGCGCGTACTCGTCGTCGAGGACGAGCAACTGCTCGCCGATGCGGTGGCCACAGGACTGCGCCGGGAGGCCATGGCCGTCGACGTCGTGTACGACGGTGCCGCCGCCCAGGAGCGCATCGAGGTCAACGACTACGACGTGGTCGTGCTCGACCGCGACCTGCCGCTCGTCCACGGCGACGACGTGTGCCGCCGGATCGTGGAACTGGGCCTGCCGACCCGTGTCCTGATGCTCACCGCATCCGGTGACGTCAGCGACCGCGTCGAGGGCTTGGAGATCGGCGCCGACGACTACCTCCCGAAGCCCTTCGCCTTCACCGAGCTGACGGCGCGCGTACGGGCCCTGGGGCGCCGTACGACCGTCGCGCTCCCACCCGTGCTCGAACGCGCCGGGATCAAGCTGGACCCGAACCGGCGCGAGGTGTTCCGTGACGGCAAGGAGGTGCAGCTCGCACCCAAGGAGTTCGCGGTGCTGGAGGTGCTGATGCGCAGCGAGGGGACCGTGGTGTCGGCCGAGCAGCTCCTGGAGAAGGCCTGGGACGAGAACACCGACCCCTTCACCAACGTCGTCCGGGTCACGGTCATGACGCTGCGCCGCAAGCTCGGCGAGCCGGCCGTGATCGTCACCATCCCCGGCTCCGGCTACCGGATCTGACCCATGGCCCAGACGCCCGCACCCCCGGCCGCGCCCCCGAAACCCACCTGGGACCCGCAGCACCCCTCGCGTCCCTTCCCCTGGCTGCGGCCCACCATCCGGATACGGCTCACCCTGCTCTACGGCGGCATGTTCCTGATCGCGGGGATCCTGCTGCTCTCGATCATCTACCTGCTCGCGGCGCAGGCGCTCAACGTCGGCAACGAGCCGCTGTTCAAGCTGCTCCCGGGCAGCAAGGTCGCGCTGACCAGCAACACCTGCCCGGGCCTGAAGGCCAACATGCCAGCCGACGAGGCCAACGTCGTCCTGGACGCCTGCATGGACCACCAGAAGGAACAGGCGCTGGACGACCTGCTCCGGCGGTCCCTGCTGGCCCTGCTCGGCCTCAGCGTCGTCGCCTTCGCCTTCGGCTACGCCATGGCGGGCCGCGTCCTCTCGCCGCTCGGCCGGATCACGCGTACCGCCCGCCAGGTGGCGGCCACGGACCTGACCCGGCGGATCGAACTGGACGGCCCCGACGACGAGTTGAAGGAGCTGTCCGACACCTTCGACGAGATGCTCGACCGGCTCGCCCGGGCCTTCGACGCCCAGCGGCGCTTCGTGGCCAACGCCTCGCACGAGCTGCGCACCCCACTGGCCATCAACCGCACGCTGCTGGAGGTCCAGCTCTCCGATCCGGAGGCATCACCGGAGCTGGCTCAGCTCGGCAAGACGCTGCTGGCCACCAACGAGCGCAGCGAGCAGCTCGTCGAGGGTCTGCTGCTGCTCGCCAGGAGCGACAACGAGATCGTGGACCGCAAACCCGTGGACCTCGCGGAGGTCGCCTCACGGGCCGTGCAGCAGATCCGCGAGGAGGCCGAGACGCAGCAGGTGGCGCTCCGCGGCGTGCGCGAGCCCGTCGTCGTCCAGGGCAATGGCGTGCTTCTTGAGCGGATCGCCCTGAATCTGGTACAGAATGCCGTCCGCTACAACCACTCCGGAGGCTGGGTCGAGGTCACCACCGAGGCGCTGCCGGGACAGGCGCTGCTGGTGGTCGCGAACACGGGACCCGTGGTGCCGGCCTACGAGCTGGACAACATCTTCGAACCCTTCCGCAGGCTGCGCTCCGAGCGGACGGGGAGCGACAAGGGGGTCGGGCTGGGGCTGTCCATCGTCCGGTCGGTCGCGCGGGCCCACGGAGGCGCCATCACGGCCGAGCCGCGCGACGGAGGCGGCCTCGTGATGCGCGTCACCCTGCCGGTTTGAGTGTTCGAGGGGGTGTTCGCTTTGGGGGGATTGTTCCGAGTTATCCTCGGAGGTCTCCACGGTGGAGCGTGTGTGATCGATCACATGCACGATTTTTCGGCCATCTACACAGTGTGATCACAAGGGGTGGTGAAAGCCGGGAAAATCCGGGTTTCCCAGGGTCGTGATCACGGGAAGTACACGGGGAGGCCCTGTGTAGTGCGACAACAGGACCGTGTACGGTCCCGATCGCCATCCAAGCCGATCACCTCTTCAGGGGTGCGGTTGGGTGTCGATTGAGTAACAGACCTTGATGTGAGGCAAAATCTCCGCCTCGGGTCGGGCACAAGTCCGGCCTCTCACGCGTTACGTGCGCTGGAGACACCGCAGACACCCAGAGGGGGAGAGCGACATGGCAACGGACTACGACACCCCACGCAAGACCGATGACGACCTCAACGAGGACAGCATCGAGGAACTGAAGGCCCGGCGGAACGACAAGTCGACCTCGACCGTCGACGTCGACGAGTTCGAGCAGGCCGAAGGTCTGGAGCTGCCCGGAGCGGACCTCTCGAACGAGGAGCTGTCCGTCCGCGTGCTGCCCCGCCAGGCCGACGAGTTCACGTGCATGAGCTGCTTCCTCGTCCACCACCGCAGCCAGCTCGCCGCGGAGAAGAACGGCCAGCCGATCTGCCGCGACTGCGCGGCCTGAGAACCGGCGGCCGTGACAGGCTCCACGCCGCCCCGCAGGGGAACCTTCGGGCGGTGGCGGTCTCATCCGGACGCACGCGTCGAGCGGGGCCGGGCGGCCTCGCTCGCACATGCGGCCGGCCGTGGCATGACCAAGGGCGGACGGGGCGCCCGCCACGGTCTCTCGGTGGTCGTCGACCGGATCGTCGAGACAGCGCCGCGCATTCCGGTGCGCGACCTCGCCGCACTCCGCCGCCAGTTCCCGGGCCTCGGCCCCGAGGAGCTGGCGGACCGGCTGGTGGCCGGAGCCGTCAAGGGATCCGCGGCCGTCGGCGCGAGCGTCGGCGCGGCCGCGATGATGCCCGTACCGCCGGCGCTCCCCGCCGAGCTGGCGGCCGAGATCGTCGGTGTCGCCTCGGTCGAGCTGAAGCTCATCGCCGAGCTGCACGAGGTCTACGGCAACCGCCCGCCCGGCACCTTCACGGAACGCGGCACCGCCTACCTGGGCTCCTGGGCCGACGAGCGAGGTATCGACGTCTCCAGGCCTCTGACCGTCAATGCGGCCCTCGGGGTCCAGATGCGGCGGGAACTCCGCCAGCGTGTTCTCAAGCGCACCGTGCGCAACCTGCCGAACCTCATGCCGTTCATGATCGGCGCGGCGGTCGGCGCCATGATGAACCGGCGCGAGACCCGGAAGCTCGCCGAGAAGATCCGGGCCGACCTGCGCAAGCGCCAGGTCGCCTGGGAGGCGCTGCCTCCCGACCCCGCCCCGCTCGGGGAATTCGAGGAGCCGGGCAGCCCCAAGGCCCTCCAGGACCCGCCGAAGCCCTCCGGCGACTGACCTGCGGCCACCGCTCCTACGGGGACGGCCACTCCAAGCCCCGTACGGCCTGCGGCACGGCCCTCTCTAGGCCCGTACGGCCTGCAGCGCCGCCGCCAGACCCTCGGGGTCCCGGGTCGACAGGTACAGGTACGGCGTCGGGTCCTCCGGGTCGCTGACCTCCACCCGCAGAGCGGTGGGAATGTAGCTGCGCAGGAGCAGAAACGCCCGCGGATCGGCCTTGTGCGTGCGCCAGGCGGCCGCCTCCTCCGCGTCCAGCACCTCGGTGGCGCCCAGTGCCTCCACCGGGACCCGCGCGTCCCCCGCGACCAGTGAGCCCGCCACCACGCGGATCCGCACCGAGCCGTACGCGCTGACCGCCGCAGCCCCCAGCGCCACGCCGCCGATCAGCCCGCCCAGCATCGGCAGCAGGCCGACAGGGAGCAGGATCAGAGCCAGGGAGAGCCCGGCGAGCACCGTGACGAGCCACCAGGACCGGGGCGCGGTCAGGCGTTCTTCGTAGGACTGCATGCGCACAAGCTTGGCACGCCCTCACCGACTGTCCGCCCGCGCGGGTAGGGTCAGCACTCGTGAGTGCACCATCTGTATCGCTGAAGCCGCCGGCGGGCGCCGTCCCGCCGCAGCGGCACCCCGAGGCGCCCGCGCCCGGTGAGCTCCTCGGGTCTCACTACGACCAGTGCTTCGGCTGCGGCGGCGCCCAGCCGCACGGCCTGCATCTGGAGGCGCGTGCGGGCGAGGGCGTCAGCGTCACCGCCGAGTTCACCGTCAAGCCCGCGCACCAGGGCGCGCCCGGCCTGGCCCACGGCGGCGTCCTGGCCACCGCCCTGGACGAGACGCTGGGCTCGCTGAACTGGCTGCTGCGGGTGATCGCGGTGACCGGACGGCTGGAGACCGACTTCGTACGGCCCGTTCCCGTCGGCACGGTGCTGCATCTCGACGCGCGCGTGACGGCGCGCCACGGCCGCAAGATCTACTGCTCCGCGGTCGGCCGCATCGGAGGCCCCGACGGGCCCGTCGCCGTCCGCGCCGACGCCCTCTTCATAGAGGTCAAGGTGGACCACTTCATCGAGAACGGCCGTGACGAGGAGATCCAGGCGGCGCTCTCGGACCCGGACCAGGTGAAGGTCGCCCGCGCATTCGAGGTGAACCCGTGAGCCGTGCCCCGGTCGACGTGCTGATCCGGCGGGTGGACCCCGAGGTGCCGCTGCCCGCCTACGGTCACCCCGGCGACGCCGGTGCCGATCTCGTGACCACCGAGCCGGCCGAGCTGGCGCCGGGGGAGCGGACCGTGCTGCCGACCGGGGTGTCGATCGCCCTTCCCGACGGGTACGCGGCCTTCGTGCATCCGCGTTCCGGACTGGCCGCCCGCTGCGGTGTAGCGCTGGTGAATGCCCCTGGGACGGTCGATGCCGGGTACCGTGGAGAGATCAAGGTGATCGTGGTCAATCTGGACCCGCGGGAGACCGTACGGTTCGAGCGGTTCGACCGGGTTGCCCAACTGGTCGTCCAGCAGGTCGAGAAGGTGCGCTTCCACGAGGTGGCGGAGCTTCCCGGCTCCGCGAGGGCCGACGGGGGCTTCGGGTCCACCGGCGGTCATGCCGCTGTGGGCGGCTCCGCCGGGGGAAATGATTACGCAGCGGTCGTTGCCGACCGGGAAGGACAGTGACGTGTTCGGACGTCGTCGCAAGGACGCAGACACGGAGAGTGTCGCAGGCGCAGCCGACAGGCGGGCCGACGGCGTCGGCTCGGACGAGTTCGAGCCGGACGACGCAGCCCAGGACACCGGCGAGCACCGCCGCGTGAGCCTGCCGCCCGCACCGCGGCCCGAGGGCCCGTGGGACATCACCGAGGTCCCTGGCCCCGGCGAGGGGCGAGTCGACCTGGGAGGCATCCTCGTGCCCGGGGTCGAGGGCATGGAGCTTCGGGTCGAGGTCGCCGGTGACTCCATCGTCGCCGCGACCGTGGTGCTCAGGGACAGCGCCGTGCAGCTCCAGGCCTTCGCCGCGCCGAAGCGGGAAGGCATCTGGAGCGAGGTCCGCGCCGAGATCGCGGGCGGGATCACCCAGCAGGGCGGCGTGGTCGACGAGGTCGAAGGCCCGCTGGGCTGGGAGCTGCGCGCGCAGGTTCCCGTACAGCTGCCGGACGGCACCAACGGCGTGCAACTGGTGCGCTTCATCGGGGTCGACGGGCCGCGCTGGTTCCTGCGCGGTGTGATCTCCGGTCAGGGCGCCGTGCAGCCGCAGGCCGCCGGAGTGCTCGAGCAGATCTTCAAGGACACGGTCGTGGTGCGCGGTGAGGGGCCGATGGCCCCGCGCGACCCGATCGTGCTCAAGCTGCCGGAGGACGCCCAGATGGTCCCCGAGGGCGTGCAGCAGGACCAGGCCGAGGGCTCGCGGTTCGCGGGCGGCGTGGACCGGCTGCAGCGCGGCCCGGAGATCTCCGAGGTGCGCTGACGGCGGCACGGAACAGCCGATGCGGTGGGCCGTACTCCCGTGAGGGGTACGGCCCACCGCCTTGTGCGCAGGCAACTGCGCATCGCGCGGGGCGCGTTGACGGCTCGTGAGCGCCGACGGGGTTCCCAGTGCGCCGCACAGGTCTGCCGCTGGTGAGCGCCGACGGGGTTCCCGGCGCGCCGCATCGGTCCGCCGCTGGTGAGCGGGGCGCACGTGAACGGCCCGTGGAGCGCGCACCGTTCGGGTAACCGGCGACTCGTGGGCGCAGATCGCGCGCAGCGCCGTGCCGACCGGCACGGGGGCACTCACGGCCCGCGTACGGGCCTACCAGGCGTCCCCGTCCCGCCAGTCGCAGACCAGGACGCCCTTCGGGTCGATACGGGCGTGCACGGGCAGCACGTACAGACCGCCCTCGTCCTCCTCGGTGCGCACGATGCCCGAGGGGCTGAGCACGCACGCCGGGCCCTGCCAGAGCTGCCAGCCGCGGGCCGTGTAGAAGCCGGACACACCCTCGGCCGTGGACAGCGCCCCCAGCTCGTACGCCCCGCGCACGACGCGCTCCAGCTCCGTCATCACCGCCGCGCCGTGCCCCTGGCCGCGCCGGTCCGCGCGGACCGCGATCCCCTCCAGATAGCCGGTGCGCAGGGCGCGGCCCGCGTGCAGCAGCCGCCGCTGCACCACGGCGCCGTGCCCGATCAGCTCGTCGCCGTCCCACACCGTGGCGTGCACCCCGCCCAGGGCGTGATCCCAGTCCGTTTCGGTGAAGTCGCCGTCGAAGGCGGCGTCGAGGAGCGTCCGGATGGCCTTCAGCTCCGCGTCGCCCAACTCCGCGGTGTGCGCGGCCCGTACGTCTGTCATGCAGGTCATCCTCGCAGCCTCGGCGGCGTCGCACGAGGCCCGCCGGAAAGCCCGGGGAAGACATTCCGCTTAACGGCGTGCGGGAGCCGCGCGGCGGCCCGGACCGCCGCGTCAGGGTTGCGTCAATACGCACCCCGAGACCGCCCGACGCCCGTTTTGTCCCCCTCCCCGGTCGTACAGTCGGCAGCACGGCGGACCGGTGTCCCGGGACCCGCTCCGGCACCCGGGAAGACAATGGAGCCATGGCACGCGGCAAGCTCAGGATCTACCTCGGCGCGGCGCCGGGCGTGGGCAAGACGTACGCCATGCTGGCCGAGGCGCACCGCCGCGTGGAGCGGGGCACCGACTGCGTCGTCGCCTTCGTCGAGCACCACGGGCGCCCGCGCACCGAGGTGATGCTGCACGGTCTGGAGCACGTCCCGCGCCGTGTGCTGGAGTACCGCGGCAGCACCTTCACGGAGATGGACGTGGACGCCGTCCTCGCCCGCCGCCCGGCCGTGGCCCTCGTCGACGAGCTGGCCCACACCAACGTCCCCGGCTCCCGCAACGCCAAGCGCTGGCAGGACGTCGAGGAGTTGCTGCAAGCCGGGACCGACGTCGTCTCCACGGTCAACATCCAGCACCTGGAGTCGCTGGGCGACGTGGTCGAGACGATAACCGGCGTCCGTCAGCGCGAGACCGTGCCGGACGAGGTCGTACGCCGCGCCGACCAGATCGAGCTGGTCGACATGTCGCCCCAGGCCCTGCGCCGCCGCATGGCGCACGGCAACATCTACGCCCCCGACAAGGTCGACGCGGCCCTGTCGAACTACTTCCGGCCCGGCAACCTCACCGCCCTGCGCGAGCTGGCCCTCCTGTGGACCGCGGACCGGGTCGACGCCTACCTCCAGCAGTACCGCAGCGAGCACGACGTCTCCACGATCTGGCAGGCACGCGAGCGCATCGTCGTCGGCCTCACCGGAGGCCCCGAGGGCCGGACGCTCATCCGCCGGGCCGCGCGCATGGCGACCAAGGGCGCCGGCGGCGAGGTCCTGGCCGTCTACGTCTCCCGCAGCGACGGACTCACCTCCGCGTCCCCGAAGGAGCTGGCCGTCCAGCGCACCCTGGTCGAGGACCTCGGCGGCACCTACCACCACGTCGTCGGCGACGACATCCCCGAGGCCCTGCTCGACTTCGCCCGCGGCGTCAACGCCACCCAGATCGTGCTGGGCTCCAGCCGCCGCAAGACCTGGCAGTACGTCTTCGGCCCCGGTGTCGGCGCCACCGTGGCCCGCGAGTCCGGACCCGATCTCGACGTCCACATCGTCACCCACGGCGAGGTCGCCAAGGGCCGCGGCCTGCCCGTCGCCCGCGGGGCCCGGCTCGGCCGCTCCCGGCTCCTCGCCGGCTGGGGCGTCGGCGTCGTCGGGCCCGTCCTGCTGACGTTGCTGCTGACCAGCCTGGAACCCGGTCCCGGCCTCGCCAACGACGTCCTGCTCTTCCTCAGCCTCACCGTGGGGGCGGCCCTGCTCGGCGGTCTGCTGCCCGCCCTCGCCTCGGCCGCGGCCGGCTCCCTGCTGCTGAATTACTACTTCACGCCCCCCACCCACACCTGGACGATCGCCGACCCGGAGAACATCGTCGCCATCGCGATCTTCTTCGCCGTCGCCCTGGCCGTGGCGTCCGTCGTCGACCTCGCCGCCCGCCGCACCCACCAGGCGGCGCGGTTGCGCGCCGAGTCCGAGATCCTCTCGTTCCTCGCCGGGAGCGTGATCCGCGGCGAGACGAGCGTCGAGGCCCTCCTGGAGCGCGTCAGGGAGACCTTCGGCATGGAGTCCGTCGCCCTGCTGGAGCGGCGGAGCGAGGTCGACCCGTGGACCTGCGCGGCCTCCGTGGGCACACGGCCGCTGCTGCGGCCCGACGAGGCCGATGTGGACGTACCCGTCGGGGACACCATGGCCCTGGCGCTCAGCGGCCGCGTCCTGCCCGCCGTGGACCGCCGCGTCCTGGCCGCGTTCGCTGCCCAGGCGGCCGTCGTCCTGGACCGCCGGCGCCTGGTCGGGGAGGCCGCACGGGCCCGCGAGCTCGCCGAGGGCAACCGCATACGGACCGCGCTGCTCGCCGCCGTCTCGCACGATCTGCGCACCCCGCTCGCCGCGATCAAGGCCGCGGTGACCTCCCTGCGCTCCGACGACGTGGCCTGGTCCGAGGCGGACGAGGCCGAGCTGCTGGCCGCGATCGAGGAGGGAGCCGACCGGCTCGACCACCTCGTTGGCAACCTCCTGGACATGTCACGGCTGCAGACCGGGACCGTCACCCCGCTGATCCGCGAGGCCGACGTCGACGAGGTGGTGCCCATGGCCCTCGGCGGCGTCCCCGAGGGCAGCGTCGTCCTCGACGTCCCCGAGGACCTGCCGATGGTGTACGTGGACCCCGGCCTGCTGGAGCGCAGCGTCGCCAACATCGTCGAGAACGCCGTCAAGTACAGCCCGGACGGCGAGCCCGTCCTCGTCTCCGCCAGTGCGCTCGGGGAGCGGGTGGAGGTGCGGGTGGCCGACCGCGGCCCGGGCGTCCCCGACCCCGCGAAGGACCGGATCTTTGAACCGTTCCAGCGGTACGGCGACGTGCCGCGCGGCAGCGGCGTGGGACTGGGGCTCGCGGTGGCCCGGGGCTTCGCCGAGGCCATGGGCGGGACGCTGGCCGCCGAGGACACCCCCGGCGGCGGCATGACCATGGTGCTGAGCCTGCGGTCCGCCGACGGCAGGCCCCCGGTTGAGCCCGGCCTTCCCGCGGCGGTCACGTCGTGACGGCGGCAGCATGAGAACCCACGTCGTGGCCGGGGCCCCGGCCCGGACACGACCTCGTACGGCAGAAAGGCGGCGCCCATGACGCGGGTGCTCGTGGTGGAGGACGAGCCGCAGATCGTCCGAGCCCTGGTGATCAACCTCAAGGCACGGAAATACGAGGTGGACGCCGCCCCGGACGGCGCGACCGCCCTCCACCTGGCCGCCAACCGCCACCCCGACGTCGTGATCCTCGATCTCGGCCTGCCCGACATGGACGGCGTGGAGGTGATCAAGGGCCTGCGCGGCTGGACGCGCGTGCCGGTCCTCGTCCTCTCCGCGCGCCAGACCTCCGACGAGAAGGTCGAGGCGCTCGACGCGGGCGCCGACGACTACGTCACCAAGCCCTTCGGCATGGACGAGCTGCTGGCCCGGCTGCGGGCCGCCGTGCGCCGCGCGGAGCCCGGCGGCACGGCGGGGGACACCGCGATCGTCGAGACCGAGGGCTTCACCGTCGACCTGGCCGCGAAGAAGGTCGACCGCGGCGGGCGCGACGTCCGGCTCACCCCCACCGAGTGGCATCTGCTGGAGGTGCTCGTCCGCAACACCGGCCGCCTGGTCAGCCAGAAGCAGCTCCTCCGCGAGGTCTGGGGGCCCTCGTACGGGACCGAGACCAATTACCTGCGCGTCTACATGGCCCAGCTCCGCCGCAAGCTGGAGGACGACCCCGCGCATCCCCGGCACTTCATCACGGAGCCGGGGATGGGGTACCGCTTCGAGGCGTGAGGGCCCGGGCCCGCGGGAGGGGACCGGCTGCTCGGTCCGCGGGAGACCGTACGAGGGGGCGCGGTGGCGTGCGGGAGCCCGTGAGGGACCGTCCGCGCGGTCCGTGCGGGACGGGAAGTCGCCCACAGGGATGGCCGGTCCGCCGCGCAGTGATCGGGCGGCCCCCGCCCCGGTACGCTTCCCGTATGAGCGCTGTCCCCCGTTCCCAGAAGCCGGCAGGCCGGTTCCGGCGCATGCTCGACCGGCTGTCCTCCAGCGAGGAGGAGCTGCACGCCGACGAGCTGCAGCAGGCCGCCGAGGCCGCGGGATGCACGCGGATCTCCGACTGCGGCGACCGCCAGATCGTGAAGGTCACCGGCACCCTGCGGACGGTCACGCTGCGACCGCGGGCCGGTGTCCCCGCACTGGAGGCCGAGCTGTTCGACGGCTCGGCCGCGCTCGACGTCGTCTGGCTCGGCCGGCGCTCCATCGTGGGCATCGAGCCGGGCCGCAAGCTCATCGCATCGGGCCGGATCTCCATGAGCCACGGCCGCCGGGTGCTCTTCAACCCGAAGTACGAACTCCGACCGCTCGGACAGGAGTAGCCGGTGACCACTCCGGACAATCAGCCCGCCCAGCACGACGCGCCGCCCGCCGAGGACGGCGCGCCCGGCCACGAAAGCAGGGCCGCCACGGAGGCGGCCCTCTTCGAGGCGTTCGGCGGTGTGCGCGGGCTGGTGGAAACCACCGCGCCCGGCCTGCTCTTCGTCGCCATCTACACGGTGAACAAGGACATCCACGTCTCGGCGATCGCCGCCCTCGTGCTCGCCGTCGTGCTCGGTGTCGCCCGGCTCGTCCAGAAGGGCACGATCAAGCACGCCTTCAGCGGCGTCTTCGGGGTGGCCTTCGGTGTCGTCTTCGCGATGATGACCGGCAACGCCAAGGACTTCTACCTGCCCGGCATGTTCTACACGCTGGGGCTCGGGGTGGCCTACATCGCGACCGCGATCGCCGGCGTCCCGCTGCTCGGCCTGATCCTCGGGCCGGTGTTCAAGGAGAACATGTCCTGGCGGAAGCGGAACCCGGGGCGCAAGCGGGCCTACACCAAGGCGAGCTGGGCCTGGGGTCTGATCCTCCTCGGCAAGTCGGCGATCCTCTTCCCGCTCTACCTGTGGGCGGACGCGACCAAGTTCGGCTGGGTGCTCGTCGCGCTGAAGATCCCGCCGTTCCTGCTGGCCGTCTATCTGACCTGGATCTTCCTCGCCAAGGCGCCGCCGCCCATCGACGTCTTCGCCGAGATGGAGGCGAAGGAGAAGGCCGAGGAGGAGGCGGAGCAGGCGGAGAAGGACCGGCTGGACAAGGAGCGCTCCGGCGCTCCGGCCGCCGACTGACCGCCGCCGCTGTGCGTACGGCGCGGGGCCCGGGAACCACCAAGGTTCCCGGGCCCCGCGCCGTACGTGCCGTGACGCCGTGCGGCTACTGGACCTCCTGCCGCACCGACAGCAGGTCCTCGAGCTGCTCCTCGCGCGCCTGCGCGGCGACGAACAGCAGCTCGTCCCCGGCCTCCAGCGAGTCCTCGCGGTTCGGCGTGAGGACCCGGTTGCCGCGGATGATCGTGACCAGCGAGGTGTCCTCGGGCCAGTCCACGTCCCCCACCCGCGTCCCGGCCAGCGCCGACTCCGGCGGCAGGGTCAGCTCGACCAGGTTCGCGTCGCCGTGGCTGAAGCGCAGCAGCCGTACGAGGTCGCCCACGCTCACCGCCTCCTCCACCAGCGCCGACATCAGACGCGGCGTGGACACGGCGACGTCGACGCCCCAGGACTCGTTGAACAGCCACTCGTTCTTCGGGTTGTTCACACGGGCCACAACGCGCGGTACGCCGTACTCCGTCTTGGCCAGCAGGGAGACGACCAGGTTCACCTTGTCGTCACCTGTGGCCGCGATGACCACGTTGCAGCGCTGCAGTGCCGCCTCGTCGAGCGAGGTGATCTCGCAGGCGTCGGCCAGCAGCCACTCGGCCTGCGGCACGCGCTCGACCGAGATCGCGGTCGGCGCCTTGTCGATGAGCAGGACCTCGTGCCCGTTCTCCAGCAGCTCGCCGGCGATCGAGCGCCCCACGGCGCCCGCGCCCGCAATGGCGACCCTCATCCCTGCGCCTCCTCGGGGCCCTCGGCGAACGCGGCCTCGACCTTCTCGACCTCGTCCGCCCGCATCATCACGTGCACGAGGTCGCCCTCCTGCAGGACCGTCTGCGACGTCGGCAGCATCGCCTCGCCCAGCCGGGTGAGGAACGCGACGCGTACGCCCGTCTCCTCCTGCAGCTTGCTGACCTTCTCGCCGACCCAGGCCGGGGAGGCGTGGATCTCCGCGAGCTGGACCCGGCCGCTCGGGTCGCGCCACAGCGTCTCGGCGCCGGACGGCAGCAGCCGCCGCAGCATCTGGTCGGCGGTCCACCGCACCGTGGCCACGGTCGGGATGCCGAGGCGCTGGTAGACCTCGGCGCGGCGCGGATCGTAGATGCGCGCCGCCACGTTCTCCACTCCGAACATCTCGCGGGCCACGCGGGCGGCGATGATGTTGGAGTTGTCGCCGCTGCTGACCGCGGCGAAGGCACCGGCCTCCTCGATACCCGCTTCGCGCAGGGTGTCCTGGTCGAAGCCGACCCCGGTCACCCGGCGTCCGCCGAACCCCGAGCCGAGACGACGGAAGGCCGTGGGGTCCTGGTCGACGACGGCGACCGTGTGCCCCTGCTGCTCAAGGGTCTGGGCCAAAGCGGAGCCCACCCGGCCGCAACCCATGATCACGATGTGCATGAGGCCTCTACCCCGCACCTTCCCCTAGAGCTGTGACCTGCGCAAACACCGTCCATCTCCTTCCGGGTCGCGGGTGGCGGCAACTCATCGCCGGTGCCGTCGCCGGTAACGCTACCCGCGAACCCGTGAAGTGCGCCCATGGGCGGCTGGGCTCCGGAGGGAGCGACGGCTTACGATCCTCTGCGTGTCCAAACTGACCGACCTGCCCAAGCGGATTCTCATCGGCAGGGCCCTGCGGAGCACGCAACTGGGGGAGACGCTCCTCCCCAAGCGGATCGCGCTGCCCGTCTTCGCCTCCGACCCGCTGTCGTCCGTGGCGTACGCGCCCGGCGAGGTGCTGCTCGTCCTCTCCGTCGCGGGAGTGTCGGCGTACAGCTTCAGCCCGTGGATCGCCGTCGCGGTCGTCGTGCTGATGTTCACGGTCGTCGCCTCGTACCGGCAGAACGTGCACGCCTACCCCAGCGGCGGCGGCGACTACGAGGTCGCCAACACCAACCTCGGCCCCAGGGCAGGTCTGACGGTCGCCAGCGCGCTGCTGGTCGACTACGTCCTCACCGTCGCCGTGTCGATCTCCTCCGGCGTGGAGAACCTCGGTTCGGCGATCCCGTTCTTCGTCGAGCACAAGGTGTTCTGCGCGATCGGCATGATCGTGCTGCTGACGCTGATGAACCTGCGCGGGGTCAAGGAGTCCGGGAAGCTCTTCGCGATCCCCACCTACATATTCGTGGCGGGCGTCTTCATCATGATCGCCTGGGGCGCGTACCGCTCCTTCGTCCTCGGCGACGACATGAACGCACCCACCGCGGGCTTCGAGATCAAGGCCGAGCACACCGGCATCGCCGGCTTCGCGCTCATCTTCCTGCTGCTGCGGGCCTTCTCCTCCGGCTGTGCGGCGCTCACCGGCGTCGAGGCGATCAGCAACGGCGTCCCGGCCTTCCGCAAGCCCAAGAGCCGCAACGCGGCCACCACGCTGCTGCTCATGGGCGGCCTCGCCGTCACGATGTTCTGCGGCATCATCGGCCTCGCCATGGCGACCGACGTCAAGATGGCGGAGAACCCGGCACACGATCTGCTGAACAACGGCACGCCCGTCGGGTCCGGCTACGTCCAGAACCCCGTCATCTCGCAGGTCGCCGCCGCGGTCTTCGGCGACGGCACGTTCTTCTTCATCCTGCTCGCCGCGGCCACCGCGCTGGTGCTGTTCCTCGCGGCCAACACCGCGTACAACGGCTTCCCGCTGCTCGGCTCGATCCTCGCCCAGGACCGCTACCTGCCGCGCCAGCTCCACACCCGCGGCGACCGGCTCGCCTTCTCCAACGGCATCGTGCTGCTGGCCGGCGCCGCCGTGCTGCTGGTGTGGCTGTACGGCGCCGACTCGACCCGGCTGATCCAGCTCTACATCGTCGGCGTCTTCGTGTCGTTCACGCTCAGCCAGACCGGCATGGTCCGGCACTGGAACCGGCACCTGCGGGCCGAGAGCGACCCCGCCAAGCGCCGTCACATGATCCGCTCCCGCGCCATCAACACCTTCGGTGCCTTCTTCACCGGCCTGGTGCTGGTGGTCGTCCTCGTCACCAAGTTCACCCACGGCGCCTGGGTCGCGTTGCTCGGCATGGTCATCTTCTACGTGACGATGTCCGCGATCCGGCGCCACTACGACCGGGTGGCCGAGGAGATCTCCGCACCCGACGAGCCCGGCGACGAGGCGGTGCGCCCCTCGCGCGTGCACTCCATCGTCCTGGTCTCCAAGGTCCACCGGCCGACACTGCGAGCCCTGGCCTACGCCAAGCTGATGCGCTCGGGCAGCCTCGAGGCGCTCACCATCAACGTCGACCCGGCCGAGACGAAGGCGCTCCGCGAGGAGTGGGAGCGGCGCGGTATCGACGTACCGCTGAAGGTCCTCGACTCGCCCTACCGCGAGATCACCCGCCCCGTGATCGACTACGTGAAACGGCTGCGGCGCGAGAGCCCGCGGGACGCGGTCAGCGTCTACATCCCGGAGTACGTGGTCGGCCGCTGGTACGAGCACCTGCTGCACAACCAGAGCGCGCTGCGGCTCAAGGGGCGGCTGCTGTTCACCCCGGGTGTGATGGTGACGTCGGTGCCGTACCAGCTGGAGTCCTCGGAGCTGGCCAAGCAGCGGGCGCGCAAGCGCGAGGCGTGGAACGCGCCGGGCTCGGTGCGCCGCGGCCCGGTGGGCCCGCCGACGCAGCGCGACAAGTCGGGGAACGGCGGGAACTCGGCGAACGGCGGGAAGGCCGCCACGAGCAAGTAGAGCCGCTTGATGGAGAACCGCGACCGTCCGTCCGCGGGACGGGGCTCACGCCCGGCCGACGTAGACTGGACGGCTGCTGTTCCCGTCGGCCGGTCCGCGACCGACGCCTGAACCGGCACCGCCCATACCCCGTCCCACCCCGCACAGGAGCGCCCCCGCCGTGTCGACTGATTCCGCCGATTCCTCCCCGTCCCTGGTCGGCGAGGAGTACGAGGTCGAGGTGGGGCCCGTCGCGCACGGCGGGCACTGCATCGCCCGCACCCCGGAGGGGCAGGTACTGTTCGTCCGGCACACCCTCCCCGGCGAGCGCGTCGTCGCCCGCGTGACCGAGGGCCGGGAGGACTCGCGCTTCCTGCGCGCGGACGCGGTCGAGGTGCGGGAGGCATCGCCGGACCGGGTCGAGGCCCCGTGCCCGTTCGCGGGACCCGGGAAGTGCGGCGGCTGCGACTGGCAGCACGCGGCTCCGGGCGCGCAGCGCCGACTCAAAGTCGGGGTCATCACCGAGCAGTTGGAGCGTCTGGCCGGGCTGAGCCCGGAGGATGCGGGCTGGGACGGCACGGTCGAGCCCGCGCCCGGCGACAAGGTCGCCAAGGGCGAGGTCCCGGCCTGGCGGACGCGCGTGCAGTACGCGGTGGACGCCGAGGGCCACGCCGGGCTGCGCAAGCATCGCTCCCACGAGGTGCAGCCGGTCGACCGCTGCCTCATCGCGGCGCCCGGCGTCACCGAACTGGGCGTGGAGAAGAGGGAGTGGCCGCAGATCGCGGGCGTCGAGGCCATCGCGGCCACGGGTTCGCACGACCGGCAGGTCATCCTCACCCCCGCGCCCGGCGGACGGCTGCCGATCGTCGAGCTGGACCGGCCGGTGTCGGTGATGCGCGTGGACGAGAAGGCCGGCGGAGTGCACCGCGTCCACGGGCGCCCCTTCGTGCGGGAGCGCGCCAACGGCCGTACGTGGCGCGTGGGTTCGGGAGGCTTCTGGCAGGTCCACCCGAAGGCCGCCGAGCTGCTGGTCGAGGCCGTGATGCAGGGGCTGATGCCGCGCAAGGGCGACATGGCGCTCGATCTGTACTGCGGGGTGGGGCTGTTCGCGGGGGCACTGGCCGAACGCGTCGGCGAGAAGGGCGCCGTGCTCGGCATCGAGTCCGGCAAGCGCGCCGCGGCGGACGCCCGGCACAACCTGGAGGACCTGGAGCGGGTCCGCATCGAGCACGGCAAGGTCGAGTCGGTCCTGCCGCGCACGGGCATCACCGAAGCGGACCTGATCGTCCTGGACCCGCCCCGCGCGGGCGCCGGCAAGCAGACGGTCACCCACATCGCGGGCCTGGGCCCGCGCCGCATCGCCTACGTGGCCTGCGACCCGGCGGCGCTGGCGCGCGACCTCTCGTACTTCGCGGCCGCGGGCTACAAGCCGCGCAAGCTGCGGGCGTTCGACCTGTTCCCGATGACGCACCATGTGGAGTGTGTGGCGGTGCTGGAGCGCGCCGCGAAGGGTTCCTGAACCTGAGGTTTCGTGCGTGGGCGGCACGGATGTTCAGGCCGGACCGTCTGGTTGCCCGTCACCTCGGCCTGGCCGTCCTCAAGGAGTGGGGCGTGTCCGCACGCATCGTCCTTCAGTGGTCGCAAGTCCAACTACGGAGTGGCTGCTGGTCTGCCGGTCGCCCTCTGATGGCTGGACATTCTCGCGGGCCCAGGGTGGCGGCCCTTCTGTGGAACCCGCGAGGCCCCGGGGGACCGCTGCCAGCCGTCCACGCCTGACATGCGACCCGACCGCCGGCTGCCGATGACCCGGCCCTGCCGCCGGTTCATGAACGGTGACCACGGGGAGTCCTGCACGGTCAGAGGGACTACCCGCTGGTCACGTCCACGCCCACGTGGAACGGCCCAGCGGCCGCGCCAGGTCGGCGGGCTGGTCCGCGCTCGGTGAACGATCCCGAAGCGCGCCGCTGAATTCCTCTCGGTCTGCACATCGTTCACTTGGAGCGTTCGTCCATCGAGCATCACGAAGCGCGCTGCGTCACACCGTCACCAGGCATGTGAACACATCGGCCATGCAGGCCGAATTCGCTCTCTTTTCACGTGCTTCGAGGTGAACGGACCCTGGTGGGAAGGGATGCGCACGGACGGTGCCGAGGGGGAGCCGCGATGTCCGGACCGCTCTATGTTCCCGTTCTGCCGGCCCGGCCGCACGCGGCCGCGGCCTGTCGGCTGCTGTGGCCGGACGTCCGGGCTGCCATCAGGCCGTTGTGGAACCTGCCGCCGTTGCCCGGAGTGACCCCGAAGTCGCTGGCCACGCTGGTCGGCAAGTACGTTGATCCGGTGAGCGCCGTGAGCCGTCACGGCGGATGGCTCGACGCTCCCTTCGGCGAGGACGCCCAGACCGCCGACCTCGCCGAAGCGCTGTCCGTCTACTGCGAGTTGGGACCGTTCCGTCCGGTCACTGGACCGGAGCGGAACGAGGCCCAGCAGATGGTGACGGTGGAGACGGCTCGGCGCTGCTCGCGCGGACTGGGCGTCCGGGTGCGGGTCACGGGTGAGTGGGGCGATGCCCTCGCGGAGGACGTCCGAGGCCTTCTGGCCCGAACGGGTCCTGAGGTGCCCGTGGATCTGCTGCTCGACATGGGCGCGGTCCTCGACACCCGGCCCGACGCCGGCAAGGAGGCGCTGCGTGCTCTCGACGCGCTGATGCCCTTGGTGGTCTGGCGGAGCGCTGCTCTGCTCGGAGGGGCCTGGCCCCGGGTCACCGCGGACATGCTGGAGGAAGGATCGTGTGAGCAGTCGCGGGCGGAGTGGCGCATGTGGCACGAAGTGCGTGCGACGAGCAGTGCCTATGCTCCGCTGCTCGGTTACGGCGACTACGGGGTGCAGCCCCCGAGCGCCCTCGCGCAGGCCCCGGCACCCGGGAGGAGCGGCGGCCCGCCGTGGGGCGTGCTCCGCTACACCACCGACAGCTCGTACCTCCTGTTCAAGACGCTGACTCGGGGGCCCGACCGGATCGCCGTCAACCGCTGCGCGGCCGGCCGGATCATCGAGCTGCCCGAGTTCCGGGGAGCGGGGGCCGGACGGGCCGAGGAGTGGCTGACCGGCTGCGCGCACGGTCCGCTTTCGACCGGAGAGGGCATGGGCAGGCCCAAGGAGTGGCTGCAGGCGGGAAACCTCCAGCACATGACGTACGTCGTACGGAGCTTGCCCGGTGACTGAGCGGGCCGCCGGATACGGCCTCGCGAGCCCGGCCGCCCGGCCGGCCATTCAGCCGAACAGCGGCACCGGCGCTGTCTCGCCCACAAGGATCCGTCAGGCGGGCACCGCACCGTCCGGCTCACGGGACGAGGTTCGTGCCGTGGCCTCCGGAGGGCAGTCCGGTGAGCAGATCGGATCGCGCGTGAGCCAGCCTAAGGTGCCTTGCCGGTTCGTCCGACGAGCGGTGGGGGCCGGGGTTTCAAAGTGCTTGACCGGAGGCAAGCGTTTTCTCACCGGGTGCGGGAAGCACGCCTCGCCGAGGTGTGGACCGGGTTCGTTCATCACGGCCGTGTTTTCGCCGACGTCGGTGAACAACAGGTCCACCGGGTGGCCGCCGACCGGTACGGCCCGCTCCCGATCGGTGATGCCCTGTCCGGCCAAGTGTCGCTGCGGGTGGTCGCGTTCCTCCCGCGGTAGGGCGGCCGTCGTGTCTCGAAGCCGTCAGCAGTGGATCAGTGGGTTCTAGGATCGGACGCGCCGTGTGATCCCGAAGGAGCAGGAACTGCCGTGGCGGACAGTCGAGTTGTCATCGTGACCGGTGGAGGTACGGGCATCGGGGAGGCCACTGCCCGGCTGCTGCGTGAGGGTGGTCACCATGTGGTCGTCTCCGGTCGGCGGAGCGAGCCGTTGCGACGGCTCGAACGGGAGACCGGGGCACTCGCGGTTCCGGCCGATGTGGGGGACCCCGAGGCCGCCGACCAGCTCGTCCGAGCCGCCCTGACCGCGCACGGACGACTCGACGGGCTCGTGCTCAACGCCGGCATCGGCCGCGGTGGGACGGTTGGCGACTTGTCCCTGGACGACTGGGACGAGGTGATGCGCACCAACGTCACCGGCCCGCTGCTGCTCCTGCGCGCCTCGATCCCGCACTTGCTGGAGGCGCGCGGCGCCGTGGTCGCTGTCGCTTCGGTGGCCGCGCTGCGCAACGGCACGAGCAACGCCCCGTACGCCACGTCCAAGGCTGCCCTGCTCCAGCTCTGCCGTTCTGTCGCCGTCGACTACGGGCGTCAGGGGGTGCGGGCCAACATCGTGTGTCCGAGCTGGGTGAGGAGCGAGATGGCCGACCGCCGTATGGCGCGCTTCGCCGCTGAGGCGGACCTGCGGGGAGGTGACGTGGAGGCCGCCTACGAGGAGGCGACCGGGCACCTTCCCCTGGGCCGGCCGGGGGAGCCGCGTGAGATCGCTGAGGCGGTCGGCTGGCTGCTGTCCCCGGCAGCGTCGTACGTGAACGGTGCCGTGCTCACCGTCGATGGCGGCGCGACGGCTCTGGACCCCGGGACACTCGCGTTCGACTTCCATGTCGCGCCACGCCGCGACGACGTCTCACACCCGGCATCACCCCCGCTCGGCGACAGCACGCCGACTCCGTCACAAGATCTCTGACGACGTATTAGCATCGAGGACACGAGCGACCGGCCGACCTCCGGTGGCCTGCCCCGGGGGACTTCTTCAACTGCCCTTGCTGTCAGCCCCGTTCGTTCATCACCCCGTCCCGGTATCGGCGGCAACCAGGCAACCAGGAGTTTCAACCAGGGGTTTCAACCAGGCGTGGGTCGATGTCCCGCGCCGGCCCCGCGCTCGTCGTCACCCGGAAGCCTGGCCGGCCGCCGGTGCCCGCCATCAATGAGGAGGCCGTCCATGGAACCCGTCACGCTGATCACCGGCGGTTCGAGCGGAATCGGTGCCGCCACCGCCCGTGCCCTGATCAAGCAGGGCCACCGCGTGGCCGTCACCGGCCGCGACGCCGATCGGCTGGCTGCCTTCGCCGCTTCCGCAGGGGCGGGGGAGAGGCTGCTGACGCTCGCCGGCGACACCAGCGACGAGAGCGATGTCGCCTCCGCCGTGCGTCAGGTCGTGGATACGTGGGGCCGGTTGGACACGGTCGTCGCGAACGCCGGGTTCTCCCTGCCCGGCACCCTGGAGGACCACGCCCCCGAGGCGATGCGCGCCATGGTCCTCACCAACGTCCTCGGCCCGGCCCTGCTGGTGCAGAAGACACTCCCGCACCTCAGGGAGTCCAAGGGCCGGATCGTGATCGTCGGTTCGGTCGCCGGCGTCAGGAACACGCCCGGCAACCTGTACTCGGTCACCAAGTGGGCCGCTCACGCCCTGGCCGAGAACACCCGGCTCCTGGCCGCCAAGGACGGCGTCGGTGTCACCGTTGTCGCCCCCGGGGTCGTGGACACCCCGTTCTGGGACGAGCGCGGCGGATGCCCCGAGACGACGCCGTCGCTGACCGCCGAGCAGATCGCGGAGGCGATCCTCTTCGCCGTCAACCAGCCCGTGGGCGTGCACATCAACCACCTCACCATGCGTCCGGCAGGCCAAGTCGGCTGATCTCGCGCACCGTGTGGTCACCAGGCCCACGTATGCGAGCCCTACCGGGACCCGGTTGGCCAGAGGTTGTCAGGGAGATGCGCGGGCGACGGGGCACTCGGTCTCGTCGCCCGGCCACCTGCGGCTACCGGCAGAACGCCGTCACCGCACGAGAGTTGTTTCGTGCCTTCCCAGCAGGTAGCCCATCTGCAGCCGGTTCCGTGCGCCCAGCTCCTGCTTCATGGACGCGATGTGCGTCTGGAGCGACCGCTCGCTGATACCGAGCCGCCGGGCTATCTGCTTGTCCGAGTAGCCCTCGACCAGCAGGCGTTTGATCGACTCGCGGATGGCGGGGATGACCTCGTCCGCCGCCTTGGCCGCGTGGTGCGGGACGAAGGGGAAAGGCTGCGCCCGGTCCCACGACCTGTTGAACGTGTCGCGGAGGAACCGCACGACGGCCGGCTCCCTCACCGCGGCCGCGGACGTGCGGTCCTCGTTCGTGGCGATGAAGGCGACGTCGTCCACGATGACGAGGCGGTCGAAGAATTCATCGAGCGTACGGACCGACACCCCGTGTTTTGCGACCTCGCGCACGTATTCCTTCGTCGCCTCGTCGAAACGCGTGCTGTGCTGATAGAGCGTCCGCATGGCGACACCTGCGGATATCTGGCGCCGCACGCTCTCCAGGGCCTCTTTGAGGACCCCGCTCGGACGGGAACCGTCAGGCTGCGCGGTCAGGATTTCCCGCTTCGCTCCGGAGAGAGCTTCGTCGATGGCCCGAGCGATATCGGGTAAGCCGTGGATGTAGCGGATGTCCGAGTGCCGGCCGTTGGCTGCGGGCAACGCACCACTCAGCCGGCTGACGTGTTCATCGGTGAGTCGGCTCAGGTCCACCAGGTGTTCGGCCATTCCGCGGAAGAACTTCTCCGGCTCCGTCGGGCAGTCCGGCGGGGCGACAAGATGACGGTGTCTTTGGGGTTTTTCGCCCCGCTCCGAGCCGTTTGCGATCTTCACTTATCCCCCGCAGTGTCCGTTTTACTCAGGTATGGACGATGTGGTTTTCGGTACTGCAGAAACCCGAACCATCCTAGCGCTTTGCCTGCCGGGGGCAGCCGCGAAATATTGAGGGCACCGTAGATCTCTGGGGGGAGAGATCTGGTGCCAAGTCTCCTTCCAGTTGCACAGCAAACTGCACGAGGAGCTTGGTTTCATGCTGCAGGAACTCCCAGTGTTCACCCGTGCCGCTCGTTCCGCTTTCCGTGGAGACGTCGTCGGCGCAGTGGTCGCGTTAACCCTCGGGCTCGGCGCGTGGCAGGTGGCCATGGCCGGAGCGCCCGCAGTGGTGAGCACCGGCTTCAGCACGTTCTTCGCCAACGACGTCGGCTGGAACGGCGCAAAGCCCGGCATCGCGTCCTGATCGCACGTCACATGGCGCGAAAGGGTCGGTCCGTGACGGCCCGATCGGCCACCTGCCGAGCGGCTGTCACCGGGGGCGAACCCGCCTCACGCAGACGCCGACCGTTCATCGCGCCGACCGCCGCGGTCTTTCCCGCTGCTGATGTGACGGCGCGGAAAGGCGCGACGGCCGAAGCGCCAGGAATTGAGGATGAGCCTCGATCGTCCATCCGTACTCTGCCCCGGGATCAGTTGTGCGTAGGCCCGACTTGAGGTGAGCGGCCACGAGCCGATGTCCCACGGAAGCTGCCGGAATTCCGCCCGCCGGCTTCCGCGGACCACCGAGGGTGTGCGCGACATGTCGCGACCCGTTGTCCTCCACTCGTGCCCACGAACGATGGTGCATCCCGCCGTGCTGGGACCTGGTCGCGAGTTCTCTCTCCATGCGAACCATCGCCGAGCCCAGAGCTAGATTTCGAGGAATTTCTGTGTCTTATCGCGTCCTGGTGGTGCAGCCGGCGTTCTCCGCGAACGCCTATGTCGCTCATGCCCATTCCCTCGGTTGGGACGTCCTGGTGGCCTCCTACGAAGACGAGGGCCGCAGAGTCGCCGACGCCGTACGGTCTCAGGCCACGGAGATCATCACGGTGGACACCAATGACAGCGCCGCCCTGGAGGCCGCCGTCGTCCGAGCCCATCAGAAGAACGCCATTCATGCCGTTGTCGCCGGCGGCGAGTACTACGTACCGGCCGCCGCGCAGTTGTCCGCCCGTCTCGGTCTGCCCGGTCTGAACCCCGCCGCCGTCGACCAGGTCCGGCACAAGGCGAGAATGCGCGAGGCGGTGGCCGCGGCCGGCCTGGAGGTACCGAAGTTCACCGTGGTCCGCGGTCCGGCGGACGTCGACGACGCGTGTACGTACGTGGGCTTCCCCGCCGTCATCAAGCCGGTCGATTCCGGCGGCAGCGTCCATGTGTCGCGCGTCGACACCCCGGAGGAGGTGCGCGCGGCGGTGGCCGCGATGCACGCCGAGGAAGGGCTCGAGTTCGACCGGGCTCTGACCACCGACGCGATCCTCGAGCAGTACGTGCCCGGTACCGAGTACAGCGCCGACGGCTATGTCCGCGACGGCGAGGTGGTCGTCGTGGCGGTGACGCGCAAGCTGCTCGGTCCCGAGCCGCGCTTCCTGGAGCTCGGGCACCTCACGCCCGCCCCGCTCGACGAACCCACCCGCCATGAACTGGCCGCGTACGCCGTGGACGTCGTCAAGGCCGTGGGGATCACGACCGGGCCGTTCCACTGCGAGCTGCGCCTCAGCGAGGGTCGCCCGGTCCTCATGGAGGTCGCCGCGCGCCTGCCCGGTGACAAGATCACCGAGCTCATGGAAATGGCCACCGGCCTGGTGCTGCCGGGACGGGTCCTCGCGGACATCACCGGTACCGATCCGGTGAGTACGGGGGCGCACCGGGAGCCTGCCGCCAAGGCGGCCGGGATCCGCTTCCTGACGGCGGGCGGAGCCGGTTCGTACGCACGGCTCGACGGCTGGGAGGACTTGACGGCCGAGCCGTGGGTGGTGGCGAGCCACGTCCTCGTCCGGCCGGGCGCCGGGATCAAGACGGACGAGGCGGACTACAGCTGCCGGGTCGCCGCCGTCGTCTTCACGGCGGACTCCCCCGAAGAGGCCCACGAACGCTGGTCCGAGATCGGTGACCGCGTGCGCGTTCTCGGCGCCTGAATCCCCTCGGCGCCTGACACGGAAGGAACAACCCACATGAACGCTCTGCGCTTCCACTGGTGCTCGCCCCCCGACACGGGGCAGGCCACGCCGACGGACACGTACAAGATCGGCGCGCTCGGCATGGGTGAAGTCGTCGACTTCGTCCAGGAGGCCGAGGAACTCGGCGTCGACAGCCTGCTGTTCGGGATCTCGAACTACCTGCCCGATCCGCTCCCGGTGCTCGGTGCGCTCTCGCAGGTGACGGAGCGCGTCAAGTTCATGCTCGCCTACCGCCCCGGCCTGATGTCGCCGACCCTCTTCGCACAGGTCGTCAACACCCTGTCCTGGATGACCGACGGACGCATCTCCCTCAACATCGTCTCCGGGATCTCGCCCGCGGAGCAGGCCGGTTACGGCGACTTCCTCAGCCATGACGAGCGGTACGCGCGCTGCAACGAGTTCCTGGAGGTCATCCGTGGCCTGTGGGAAGGCGAGTCGCCGATGAGTTACGACGGGCAGCACTACACCGTCAAGGACGCGGCGTTGGGCCTCGGCCACAAGGGCGGCGGACGGCCCGAGATCTACATCAGCGGGGCGTCCGGTGTGGCCCAGCAGACCGCGCTGGCCTCCGGCGACTGCTGGCTGCGGTACGGAGACACCCCCGAGGGGCTCGCCGAGGCGACCCGGCCGCTCCTCGACGGCGGGTGCCGGGTGGGTACGCGGATGCACGTGCTGTCCCGGCCCACGCGCGAAGAGGCGGTGGCAGAGCTCGCGCAGCTGATGCGCAATCCGGACGAGGACCACACGGCGTGGATCCGCCAGTGGGTGAACACGACCGACTCCGAGGCGGTGAAGTCCTCGTACCGCCTGGCGGAGGGCGCGAAGGACGAGTGGCTGTCGCCCTTCATCTGGACCGGTGCCGTCGCCTACCGCGGCGGTCCGGCGCTGTGCATCGTCGGCAGCCATGAGGAAGTGGCCCGGTACGTCCACAGCTACAAGGCCGCGGGCATCAGCGAGTTCATCTTCTCCGGATGGCCGACCCGGAACGAGATGCGGAACTTCTTCACCCATGTGGTCCCCCTGATCCGGCGCCTCGAAGAGCAGGCGTCATGAGCGAGCACGGTGGCCGCGGCGAGCACGCTGACCGGGAGCTCCTCCTCGTCGGCGTCGGAACCATGGGCCGCCCGTACGTGGCGGCCGCCCGCCGGCTGGGCCTGCGCGTACGGGCCATCGAGGCGCAGGGCTGGGCCGGTGCGATCGAGGACCTGGTCGACGCCGTCGAGCCGAGCCAGGGCGCGTACGGCTCGCTGGACGAGCTGTGGGCCGAGACCGTCGACGCGGCCGTGCGGGCACACCGGCCGGACGGCGTCGTCGCGTTCACCGAATCGCACGTCCTGGGCGCGGCCATGGCCCAGGACCGCCTCGGTCTGCCCGGCCCGTCGCTCCAGGCAGCCGTGATCTCCCGGAACAAGGCGCTGCAGCGCGGCCGTTTCCGGGCGCATGCGATCGGCCAGCCCGAGTACGTCCTGACGAACGACCTGTCGGATGCGGCGGAGTGGGCCGGAGCCCGCCTTCCCGTGGTGGTGAAGCCGCTGTCGTCGGGCGGCAGCGACGGCGTCGAGCTCGTGGCCGATGCAGCCGCCTTCGCCGGTGCCGCGCTGCGGCGGGCCGCGGAGCGGCCGCTCCTGGTGGAGAGCGCGCTCGAAGGACCGGAGTACAGCTGGGAAGCGCTGGTCCGAGACGGAGAGGTCTGGTTCTCGAACCTCACCGCCAAGACCACCACGGGCCCGCCCCACTTCGTCGAGATCGCGCACCGGGTGGCGGCGCCCCTGCCGGCGCCGGACGCCGAACGCGTCGCTGAACTCGGCCGATCGGTCCTCTCGGCCATCGGGATGCGCACCGGAATCGTCCATCTGGAGTTCCGGATGACGAGTGCGGGGCCCGCGGTGATGGAGGTGGCGGTCCGCACACCCGGCGACTACATCATGGAGCTCTGCTCCCTGGCGTACGGGTTCGACTGGCACGAGACGGTGGTGCGGCTCGCCACCGGCGCCGAACTGCCGGCGCCGCCGCAGGGGCCGGTGCGGTACGCGGCCAGCCTGTTCGTGGTCTCCGATCCCGGCCTGGTGATCGCCACCGACGGGCTGGACGCCGTCCGGAGCCACCCGTCCGTCGTGGACGCCGCGGTCAAGGTGGCGGTCGGTGACACCGTCGGACGGACCTCCTCCTCCCTGCAGCGGACCGGGTACGCCGTGCTCGCCGCGGAATCGCCCCAAGAACTGGAAGACGCCATCGAGTTCACCCGGCAGACCCTGTCGATCAAGACGGTTGCCGCGGCGACGGAGGAGTGACCCGTGCACATTGTTGTCGTCAATCGCTGGCCGAGGTTCCCTGACGGAGACCGCTGGGACTTCTCACTCGGGCGCTTCGAGGAATTCATCGACCACGAGCGGCATCGCGTCAGTTACGTGGTCGACTCGGTCGGCGCCACCGGCGTTCTCGCGGACCCCTCGCAGATCGCCGGTCTCGTCGAGATCGGCGATGTCAACGATTTCGAGGCGCTCCGCGGAGCGGTCCGGAAGATCGCGGATCAGGTCGGTCCTGTCGATCGGCTCATCGCCGTGTCCGAGTTCACGCTCGGCATTGCGGCCGAGGTCCGCGCGGCACTGGATATTCCCGGTCCGCGTCCCGAGGACGTGGCGGTCTACCGCAACAAGCTGAGGATGAAGGAGTTGATCGCGGAGGCCGGCCTGCGCGTGCCCGCCTTCGACTCCTGCGACACCGCGGAATCCGCGGTGGCATTCGCCCGTGGGACCGGGTTTCCGCTGATCCTCAAGCCGGTGTCCGGGGCGGCGAGCATGGGAGTGCACCGCGTCGACGACGCATCCACGCTCACGACGCTGCTGAGCCGGATCGACCTCGCCGACTACGAACTCGAGGAGTTCATCGAGGGGACCATCCACCACGTGGACGGGTTCGCGGGCGAGGACGCGCAGATCCCGTTCATGGCGGTGTCCCGCTACATCAACGACTGCCTGGCCTTCGAGGCCGGAGGGCAGCCGTTGGGTTCGGTCGTCGTCCAGGCGTCCCCTTTGCGGAACCGTATCGAGGAGTACGCGCGGCAGTGCATCGCGGCTCTGGGCATGTCCTCGATGCCGTTCCACCTCGAACTCTTCGTCACTGCGGACGGAGACCTGGTCTTCCTGGAGATCGCGGGACGTATCGGCGGAGCCGAGGTGCCGTATCTCACGGAGAAGCTCTTCGGAGTCAACCTTTTCCAGCCCTGGTTGGAATCGCTCTGCGAGGGGCGGGCGACGCTTCCGCCCATGTCGGGGGATCCGTCGGGCGGTTGGCTGATCATTCCGAAACCGAAGGGACTGCCGGCGCGGGTCGTCTCGGTGACGTCGATGCGCGAGACCTTCGGGACCGTCTGGCGCGAGCTGGTGCCGAGCCCGGACGACGTCATGGATCCGGGTGGCAGCTACGACGCGGTGCACAGCGGGCGGTTCATCCTGATCGGGGACGAGGCGACCGTCGAGGAAGACATCCGGAAAATCATCGCCGGCTTCCATATCGAAACCGTTCCGGTGCCGGAGTGACACGTCTCGCGCCGAGCCGCGGCCGGCGGAGCACAAGGGAGCACCCCATCTCATGACCACGCCAACACGGCTGCACCGAAGGCTTTTCGCCTGCGGTGTCCTCCTTGGAATCGTCGCCGAGCAGATGATGCTGTTCGCGGCGCCTCTGCTCATCTTTCAGGACACCGAAGAAGTATCCGCCCTCGGATTCGCCTATGTCATCGAGTGGCTTCCGGCCCTGCTGGCCTATCCGTTCGCCGGACTCCTCGCCGACCGTGACGGCGGCGCACGGCTGTTCCGCTTCGTCAACGCCGGCCGGTCCGTCGTCCTGGTCGGCGCCCTCGTCGGCTGCCTGACCGCCCCGTCCCTGCTGACGCCGATCCTGATGACCACCGGGGCGCTGCTCTCCCTCCTGATGGCGCCGGTACGGATGTCCGTCGAGAAGGTCGTGCCGCAGCTGGCCACGGGCACGGAACTGGCGAAGGTCCAGGGCCTGGTCCAGAGCATGGAGGTGTCGGCGATGGCCGTCGGCCCCGCCCTCGCCATGCTGGGCGTGGCCTTCATCGACAAGATCTGGCTCCTGGGCGGCGCCTCGGCCATCTTCCTCGCGGCGGCGGTCTGCTGGCTGCCGCTGCCTCGCGGGCTGCGGTCGCTGAGCAGCGGCGGAGCGCGGGAGACGCTGGCCGAACTCCGCCTGGGCTGGTCACTCCTGGGACGCACCAGGCCGCTCGTCCTGCTGGCCGCCCTCAACTTCTCGATCAACCTGGTCTTCGCCACGGTGCTCAGTGCCAATGCCGCACTCGTCACCGGTGTGTTCCACGCCCCCGAGTCGACGTTCGCCCTGCTCAACATCTGCGTCGGTGTCCTGGGAATCATCAATCTCCTGGCGATCCCCTTCCTTCTCCGATACGTCGACGTGCGGATGCTCGGAGTCTTCGGCCTCGCTCTTCTCTGCGCCTGCCTGCTGCTCATCGGGTTCGCTTCCTCGATGCTCGTGTACGGCGTGGCCTTTGTGGCAGCGATGCTCGGCGTCACGTACTTCAACGTCTTCAACCGGACCCAGCGGGTCAAGGTCCTGCCGCAGGAGCATCTCGGCAAGGTGATGGGGCCGTTCTATCTGCTCAACATGCTGGCCCTGCCCCTCGCCGGCCTTCTCGTCGCCGGTTTCGGATCCACGGTGGGCCCGCAACGGCTGGTCGCCGTACTGGCGATAGCACTCACCGGATTCGGCGCGATCATGCTGCCCCTGACGGCACTTTCCTTCGGCCGTGCCATTGCCGCACGAGAGGCGACTCTCGTGGAAGCGAACGCGGGATAGCGGCCACAGTCATGACCAACAGTCAGTCCAGAATCCCCATACCAGCTGCTCCGAGGAGGAACGTCGTGGACGTGAGTTCTGCACGGTTCAGCGAACTCTTCGGCTCGTTCCCGACCCCCATCGCGATCGTCACGGCGACGAATGGAGACGGTGAACCGTACGGGTTCACCAGTAACGCCGTCTGCTCCGTTTCGGCGGCGACGCGGATGCTCCTCATCTGCGTGGGCAAGGGATCACGTACCTTGCCGGCGATCATGTCGTCGCAGGCGTTCGCCGTGAACTTCCTCTCCGCGTCCGGGCGGGCCGCCTCACAGGTCTTCGCGAGCAAGGCCACGGACAAGTTCGCGCACGTGGAATGGCAGCCCTCCGTCATCGCGGAGGGCGCGCCGCTGCTCCTCGACATCGCCCTGAGCTATGCGGAATGCAGGGTCGAGAAGGCGATCGAGGTGAGCGACCACTGGCTCTTCATCGCACGGGTGGAAGGCGCCGGAGTCTTCCCTCGCGAACCACTTCTCTACCGTCAGGGCGATTACGGCGTCTGGTCACTGCAGAAGGCCGGCAGGGAAGAACTGTCGACCCTCTAGAAGGCGCCGGCCGTCGCCTCTTGATAATTCAAAACAGAAAGGCATCGCATGGATATCGGAGCCGTAGACCATGTCGAGTTCTACGTCGGAGACGCCCAGCAGTCCGCATTCTACCTTTGCACCGCGTTCGGATTCCGCATCTGCGGTCAGGCCGGTCCTGAGACCGGGCAGGCCGAACACCGCTCTCTGCTCCTGCGGCAGGGCGGTATCGAGATCGTTCTCACCTCTGCCCTGAGTCCTACCCACCCGGCAGCGTCCTATGTCACGCAGCACGGTGACGGCGTCGCCAACATCGCGTTCGAAGTCACCGACGCGGCCAAGGCGTTCGCGACGGCGGTCGAGAAGGGGGCCGTCCCGGTCGAGCCGCCCGTCGTCCACAGCAAGGACGGCACCGAGGTCGTCACCGCCTCGGTGCTCGGCTTCGGGGACGTGGCGCACCGGTTCGTCCAGCGGACGGGAGACCGCGAGCAGTTCCTGCCCGGGGTGATGGACATCTTCGCCCCGGACCCCGACGAGGGTGAGCACCTCCTCAGCACTGTCGACCACGCGGCGATCTGCCTGCCCGCGGGCCAACTCGGTCCCACGGTCGCGTTCTACGAGAAGGTCTTCGGCTTCTCCCAGATCTTCGAGGAGTTCATCGAGGTCGGCAGCCAGGCCATGGATTCCAAGGTGGTGCAGAGTCCTTCCGGCCAGGTCACGTTCACGCTGATCGAGCCGGTCACCGACCGCGAGCCCGGCCAGATCGACGCCTTCCTGGCCCGACACGGCGGCGCCGGAGTGCAGCACCTGGCCCTGCTGTGCGACGACATCGTGGGCGCCGTTCAGACCCTGGAGAACCGGGGCGTCAAGTTCCTGCAGACGCCGGGCTCTTACTACGACCAGCTCCAGGAACGCTTCGCCCGCCCGAACCTCCAGGTCGAGGACCTGCGCCGGACGAATGTCCTGATCGACGAGGACCACTGGGGCCAGGTGTTCCAGATCTTCACCCAGTCCCAGCACGTACGGAAGACCTTCTTCTGGGAGGTCATCGACCGGCACGGCGCCCGCACCTTCGGCAGCGGCAACATCAAGGCGCTCTACGAGGCGGTTTCGCGGGAGAAGGCCGCCTCCTGACCCCGGGTGTCCTGCGCATCCCGCTTATCGACCCCACGTACTGATGAGGAAGACCATGACCGTTCAGGACGCTCTGACCTTCACCCTGACCGACGAGGAACTCGGCCTCCTCCCGTCCGACGAGGACGTCGCCTTCTACGCCGAGCACGGCTGGTACCTGTCGAAGAAGCTCTTCACCGACGAGGAGGCGGAGCAGCTGGAGGCCGCCAGCGAGCGCTTCTACGCCGGCCATCGTGACCGGACGCTGCCGGTCCGGCCGCCCAAGCTGGCGTACTGGGAGCCGGAGCACGGTCCCGTTCAGCGGCACAACGACTACATCCACTACGAGGACGACACCATCGGCCGCATCCTGCGCAAGCCGCTGCTGGGCGCCGTGGCGGCACGGCTCGCCCAGGCCGAGCAGATACGGGTGTTCCAGTCGACCCTCATCTACAAGCCCCCGGTGGCGCAGGAGCAGTCGAACATCGTGCCCTGGCACTTCGACCGGCACTACTGGGCCAACTCCACCTCCGAGCGCATGCTGACGGCGTTCATCCCCTTCCACGACTGCAGTGAGGAGATGGGCACGATCACGATGGTCGACGGCAGCCACCTGTGGAAGGAGACGGCCGAGAACGACAGCACCTCGCTCCACTTCGCCGAGCGCGACCGCAGCGAGCTGGACACGATGCTCGAAGAGAACGCGGCCTTCAACGGGGTCGAGGTCCGCAAGATCCCGGTCTTCATCCCGAAGGGGCACGTGAACTTCCACCACTGCCGTACGTACCACGGCAGCGGTGCCAACGTCAGTGACCGTCCGCGCCGGGCCATCTCGTTCCACCTGCAGGACGGCGAGAACCGGTACCGCGAGTTCCGGCGCTCGGACGGCACCCAGGTCACCTACAACCACGACGTGCTCGTCCGGCGCACCGCCGACGGCACGCCGGACTACAGCGACCCCGAGTTCCTCCCCCTGCTGTGGAGCAACCACTGATGCAGAGTGCCGCAGTGGTCGGAACCGGCCTGATCGGTACATCGATCGCCCTGGCCCTTCGGGGCCGGGGCGTGACCACCTACCTGATCGACACGGACCCGGAAGCCGCGCGTGTGGCCGCCGGACTCGGGGCGGGTATCGCGGAACGGCCCCGTGAACCGGTCGAACTGGCCGTCATCGCGGTGCCGCCGCAGCACGTCGCGGCGGCGCTCAAGGAGCATCAGCTGCAGGAGCTCGCGCATGACTTCACGGATGCGGCGAGCGTCAAGGAACGGCCCCAGCGGGAAGCGGCGCAGGCCGGCTGCGACCTGACGCGCTTCGTCGGCGGGCACCCCATGGGCGGCCGTGAGCAGTCCGGGCCGCTGGCGGCGAGGGACGACCTGTTCCAGGGACGGCCCTGGGTGCTCACCCCCTCGTCGCAGACGCGGGAACAGACCGTCGAACGGGCGGAGGAGCTGGCCGAGTTGTGCGGCGCCCGGCCGGTCGTGATGGCCCATGCGGAGCACGACCGGGCGGTCGCGCTCACCTCCCACACCCCTCATCTCGTATCGAGCCTGCTCGCCGCCCGTCTGCTGCACGGCGACGCGTCCCAGCTGGCGCTAGCGGGACAAGGACTCCAGGACGTGACCCGCCTCGCCGGAGGAAGCGTCGAGCTGTGGACCGACATCCTCGGCTCGAACGCCGTGGCCGTCGCCGGGATCCTCGCGGAGTTCGCACACGACGTGCACCGGATGGCAGACGCCCTTTCGGCGCTGGGCACCGCCCGGGAGCCGGAGCAGCGGCGTGTCCCCAGGGAACTGCTCTCATCGGCCCTGCTCCGCGGCGTACAGGGCCGGGCCCGCATCCCCGTACGCAGCACAGGCGGAAGCGCGGGCGGACTCGGCCTGAGCACGGCCACGGCCACGGCCTACGCGACCGCACCGAGAGGAGCATGAACGGTGACCCAGGCAGCCCCGCCGCTCCCGCAGGCCCTGTCCCTCGCCGATCTGCACGGATCGCTCAGTGACCCGGTCCTCGACGCGATGAACTTCCTCAACGAGGTCGTCGGCCGTTTCCCGGACGCCGTCTCCTTCGCGCCCGGCCGGCCGGCCGAAGGCGAATTCGAACCGGAGGATCTCGCACGTCATCTGCTCACCTACACCACGTACTTGGAGAAGGAACGCGGCTGGTCGCGCGAGCGCGTGAGAACCCAGCTGTTCCAGTACGGCCGTACCAACGGGATCATCCAGGAGCTGATCGCCAGGACGGTCGCGAACGACGAGGGCATCCAGGTCCCGCCGGAAGCGATCGTGGTGACGACCGGCTGCCAGGAGGCCATGCTCCTCACCCTGCGCGCGCTCGTCGCCCGGCCCGAGGACACCCTGCTGGTCAGCTCGCCGGCGTACGTGGGCATCACCGGTGTGGCCCGGCTCCTCGGCATCCGGGTGCGCCCCGTGCCGGAAGGACCCGACGGGCCCGACCCGGAAGCCGTGCTCGCGGCGGTCCGCGCCGGGAGGGAGGCCGGTGAACGCCCTCGCGCCTTCTACGTGGTCCCGGACTTCGCCAATCCGTCAGGGGCGAGCATGAGCCTCGCGGCCCGGGAGCGTCTGCTGGAGGTCGCCGCGGACGAGGATCTGCTCGTCCTGGAGGACGACCCGTACGGCTTCTTCGTCCGGTCCGGACCGGCCCGCCCGACTCTCAAGGCTCTCGACCGCGGCCGACGCGTCGTGCATCTGGGGTCGTTCGCCAAGACGGCGCTGCCCGGAGCCCGCGTGGGCTACGTCATCGCCGACCAGGAGGTCACCGGTCCGGACGGCCGCCGCTCCCTGCTCGCGGACGAGCTGTCGAAGATCAAGAGCATGACCACGGTGAACACCTCGGCCGTGAGCCAGGCCGTCATCGGCGGACTGCTCGTCGGATGCGACTGCCGCCTCCGCGAGGCGAACTCCCGGGCCATCGCGTACTACCGCACGAACATGGACACGCTGCTCGACGCGCTGGAGCGGCACTTCCCCGCGCAGCGCCGGGCCGAGCTCGGGATCTCCTGGAACCGTCCGGACGGTGGCTTCTTCGTCGTCGTCGACGTCCCCTTCGCCGCCGACCACACGGCCCTGGAGCTCTCCGCACGCTCCTTCGGTGTGCTGTGGACCCCGATGGGCGACTTCCATCTCGACGGCGGCGGCACCCACCAGCTGCGTCTCTCGTGCAGCTCCCAGAGCCCGGACGTGATCGCCGAGGGCATCGCGAGGCTGGCCGCCTTCATCACCGCGCAGATCCCCGCCTAGGTGCGGGTGACCGCACTCTTCACCGTACGGAGAACGGAGACCATGAGGTGCTGACGCTGCACACGTACGAGGCAGCGGCCAAGGAGCGGTTGCCGGGACCGGTGTGGGACTTCTTCGCCGGGGGCAGCGGCACCGAGTCGATGCTGACGGCGGGGCGAGAAGCCCTGGACCGCCTGCGGTTGCGGCCGCGTTGCCTGGTCGACGTCTCCCGCTGCGACCCCCGCACGGACCTGCTGGGCGCGGAGCTGGCGGCTCCGTTGGGCATCGCTCCCATGGCCTACCACCAGCTCGCCCACCCGGAGGGCGAGGTGGCGACGGCGCGTGCCGCGGGCGACGTCGGCGCTCTGCTCACCGTCAGCATGTTCGCGAGCCGCACGCTCGAGGACATCGCGGCCGCGGCGAGTGGCCCCTTGTGGCTTCAGCTCTACTGGCTCAAGCGCCGCGATCTGATGACGGAGCTGATCCGCCGGGCCGAGTCCGCCGGCTACCGGGCGCTGGTGCTGACGGTCGACGCACCGAGGGTCGCGTTCCGCCCGCGGGACGCCGTCAACGGGTTCTCCATTCCTCCCGGCATACGCGCGGTCAACCTGTCTCCGGAGGTCATGGCTGCTTCCCACGGGAGCCGGGACGGGGAATCGGCCATCGCACGCCACTCGATGGAGCAGTTCGACGCCTCCATCACCTGGGAGGACCTGGCCTGGCTGCGGGAAGTGACATCCCTGCCGGTGGTGCTGAAGGGCGTCCTCACCGGAGAGGACGCCGAACTGGCCGTGAAGCACGGTGTGTCTGCAGTGATCGTCTCCAACCACGGCGGCCGGCAGCTCGACTTCTCCAGGAGCGCTCCGGAGTGCCTTCCGGAGATCGTGGATGCCGTGAACGGACGGTGCCCGGTCGTTCTCGACGGGGCGATCCGGCACGGTGCCGACATCGTCAAGGCCCTGTGCCTGGGCGCGGACGCGGTCATGACGGGGCGTCCGGCTCTCTGGGGTCTCGCGCATTCGGGTGCCGAGGGGGTCGCCGGGGTCCTGCGCCTGCTCATCGACGGGCTCGAGGAGGCCATGGCCCTGATGGGCGCGCCGACGGTCGCCGATTTCGGGCGGACCGGAGTCTCCTATCCGCTGTGTGGCCACGCTTCTCCCCGCTGACGTCCCGGGCCGATCGGCGCGTGACCGCGGGCAGCCCCGATCCGGACACGGGTGTCGCACGACTCCGGGAGCCGTGACGGGGTAGGAAGGAAGCGTGGACAGTGCCGGGTGGATCGTCGTGGCCGTGGTCCTCGCGCTCGTGGCGGCGGGGTGCGCGGTCGTGCTGCTCGTACGCCTCTTCCGGGCGCGGAAACTGCTGCAGGACGCCGGCGTTCCGCTGCCGCCCAAGGCTCTGTTCTGGACGGCGGTCGTCTACACGATCTCCCCGGTCGACCTCATCCCGGACCCGGTCTACCTGGACGACATCGGAGTGCTCCTGCTCGCCCTGCGCGCACTCCACTCCGCGGCCGCCGCCGGGCAGGCCCGGCGGGGGGACACCGCGGCGGACATGGCGCGGCGCTGACGGCGAGCGTCGCACCCACCCGCGGCGCCGCCGCGGGCATCGGCTTTGCCGTTCGAAGATTTACTTGCCGGTATCGCGCCGGGCAAGATACGTCTGTGATCCAGGGCGTGACCAGCCGATCGGGTCACCAACTCGTCTGTGCAGACGCGTTGACCGCCTTGGAATCGTCGGTAGCCGTGGGGAATGGCTGCGCTGTGCTGAATGTGTGTTTCCGTGCGCCCGCAGGGGCGCGTCGACATGATGTGGGACGTCCAGGACGCATCGCCCTGTCCCGGGACTCCGCCGAGCCCTCCCCGTGAGCGCGGCCGACGACGAGCGGTGGCTGACGCGGGCCCTCGCCCAACTCGCCTCGGCGGACACCGCGCTCTTCCTCGTCGAAGGTGTGGCCGGTGCGGGGAAGAGCCGGCTGGTCGACCGGGTGCTCGCCCGCGCCGGGACGCACGGCACCGCGGAGCGGCGGACCGTGGTGCTGACGGCGGCCGGGGGCCGGTTGCTGCGGGGGCGCTCACAGGATTCCGCGCCCGTCCGAACCCAACTCCCCGCTCTCGTCCGCTCGTCCGGTCCCGTGCTCCTCGTCGTCGAGGACGTCCATCACGCCGATCCCCGGTGGCTGCACCAGCTTCGGCGCCTGCTGGAGGATCCCCCTCCCGGACTGGTCTGCCTGCTCACCTACCGGCCGGAGGAACTGCCCGCGCTCGGGCTCGTGCTCGGGCGCACCCTGCACCTTCCCGCGCGTCTCCACGTCCAGCGGCTGCGGCTCGCGCCGCTGAGCCCGGCAGAGGTGGGCCAGGTGGCCGCGGCCCTGCTGGGGGAGGGCCGCTGCCTGCCCGAGGTGGTGTCCGCCCTGCACCTGCGCGCGGCCGGCAACCCCCAGGTGGTGGTGGACCTGGTGCGCGCGCTGACCGGCGCCGCGGGGCACGGGGACGGGGAGGTGCGCGTCGAGGACGTCCGTGCAGCGGGTGCTCCCGCCCGGCTGGCCCAACTGGTGCTCGGCAGGGAGGAGGCGCTGGCCGACGGACACCGTCCCGTGGTGCGGGCGGCGGCCGTACTCGGCGCCACCGCCCTCGCGACCGAGCCTCCCTCCGGCGCCGCGTCGGCGACCGTGGCCGAACTGGCCGCCGTGGCAGGGCTCGACGACGAGGACGGACGGCCGGCGGTGGTCGCCGCCCTGGAGGACGCCGTCCTGTCGGAGTGCGAACAGGCCCGGTACGGGTTCCGGATCCCGCTGGCGAGTCTCGCCGTCTACGACGAGATGCCGGGCCCCGTACGCCAGGCGCTGCACCGTCGCGCCGCCGACGTCCTCGCCCGCCGGCGCCCGGTGCCCTGGCGCGACGTGGCCGCGCACCGGCTGTCCGGCGGGCAGACGCGCCACTGGCTGCGGGCCGTCGCGCGGGCCGCGCTCGGGCACGTCCGCTGCGGCGAACACGAGGCGGCGGCCCGCCTGTTGGAGGAGACGCTGGCGTCCCCGGACGCCCGCACCGAGGCACGCGTACGCCTCGGCCCGCTGCTCGCCCGCAGCGCCGCCTGGACCTCGGGAACCGACCGGACCGTCGGCCTGCTCGCGGAGATCGCCGACGAGGAGGCGATGGACGAGGACGCGCGCGCGGAAGTCCGCCTCCATCTGGGCCTCCTGCTCCACGGCCGGCGGGGGCCCGGCGAACGGGCGCGCCAGGAACTGCGGGCCGTGGCGGACCGCGTGCGGACGCAACCCGCGGCCGCCGCGCGCGCGATGTCCGAACTCGCGAAGACGCACTGGCCGGGTGCGCCGCTGCCGGAGAATCTGCGCCGGCTGCGGCAGGCGGAAGCGGCTGCCGACGCCGGCGGGGATCCCTGCGCGCGAGCGGCGGTCGCGGCCGACCGGGTGGCGGTGCTGATGAGCGTCGGCGACCCCGGCGCCTACCGGCTGGCCGATCAACTGGCCGACGACGCGGGCACTCCGGCGTCCCAGGGGCACGCCGCCCGCGGGCTGTGCGAAGCGGCCTACACCGCGATGTGGCTGGGCCACGACACCCGTGCCGGGCGGCTCCTGCGCGCGGGAACCGACCGAGCCGTACGGTACGGGGCCCGCTGCCTGGAGCGCGCCGGGCAGGGCACCTCCCTTCTCCTGGACTGGACGTCGGGGCGCTGGACGAACCTGACCGAGCGCTGCCGGGCGACGCTCCACGACGGTCACCCCCAGGCGGGCCCCGCCGCCCGCGTGGTGCTGGGCCTGCTCGCCCTCGCACGGGGAGAACGCGGGGACGCCGCGGCCTGGCTGGCCCCCGACCGTATGCCGCCACCGGACCGGGGACCGGTCCCGCTGCTGTCGGCGGCCGCGGCCGCCCGCGTACGGCTCGCCCTGGCCGATGCCGACAGCGCGGGCGCGGTGGCCGAAAGCGTCGTGGCCTGGGCCGCGCTGCGCGAGAAGGGCGTGTGGGCCTGGGCGTCCGACCTCGCCCCCTGGGCGGTGCGGGCGATGGCCGGAGCGGGACAGCGGGAGCCCGCGGCGGAGATGACCGCCGAACTGGCCGCCTTCGCGGAAGAGGCAGGGGCGTGGGCGGCGCCGGCTGCGGCCGCGGCATCGCTGTGGTGCCGGGGCATCCTCGCGGAGACGCGTGACGAGCCGGGCGAGGCCGCCGCCGCCTACCAGGAGGCGAGTGCCGCGTACGGGCGGCTGCCCCGCCCGTACGACGCGGCGCTCACGCTGGAGGCCGCGGGGCGCTGCGCCCTGGCCGCCGCACCGGGCGACGCCGGTACCGCGGTGCGCGAACTCGCGGCGTGCGCCGAGCGGTTCCAGGACCTGGGCGCCGTACGGGACGCCACGCGGGTCCGTGCCGTGCTGCGCGAGCACCGGGGCGGGGAGCCGCACCGCTCTCCCGGACGGCCGAGTTACGGGACCCGGCTCTCGCCGCGCGAGGAGGAGGTCTCCGCGCTGGCCGCGACCGGGATGCGGAACAAGGAGATCGCGGCCACGCTCCATCTCTCGGCGCGGACCGTCGAGCAGCATGTCTCGCAGGCCATGCGCAAGCTCGGTGTGTCGTCCCGAAGGGACCTGGCCGGGCCGCGCATCCGTGAATAAGACCGATGTTTAACCCGTATCCGTAAGCCGCCGAATCCGGACGTCGGTGGGGATTCGGGGGCATACAGTCTGTTCGCCGGACTGCTGAGCGCCCGGACGTCGACCGGACGATCCGGACGGCCGCGCGCTCGGCCGGCCGGTGCCCGTACACGGCTCCCGGGGGGAGAGCCGACCGGATGTCCGCCTCTCCGCATGGCTGGTCATCCGATCCACGTGTGCGGAGTCCCCTCCGGGGGCGGCGTGCTCCGACCCCCTGCACCGCCGCGCCCGGGGAACGCCCGTCCACGGATGCGCGGGGCACCGGCCCGCTCGCACCGGCCCGCTCGCACCGGTTCGACCGACCGGCGCGGCGCCGCGTGTCCACGACCGGACCCGTACGGATCCGCGGCGCACGGCCACCCTGCCGTCGTCGCGGGACCGCCACGCCCCTTGTGCATCGTGCACCACACGCCGGAGACCAACGATGACCTCACACCATTCCATTGCCGTGATCGGCGGCGGCGCCGCCGGGACCGCGTTCCTGGCCGCGTATGCCCGCGAACTGTCCGCCGACGGCACGGCCTTACCCGCGGACGTCCACGTCTTTGAACCGACCGACCGCTTCGGGCCCGGTGTCGCCTACGCACGCGACACCCTGGCGGCGCTGCTGAACCGCCCGATGTCCGCGATGTCCGTCGACCACAACGACCCGGGCCACTTCCGCCGCTGGCTGCACCGTTCGGCGCCCCGAAGACACACCGTCGTCCTGCCGACGCCCCGCGAAGCGACCTCGGTGTTCGCTCCTCGCGCCGCCTTCGGCAACTACCTGGAAGGCGTGTTCCAGCACGCCTGCGGCGATCTCGAGGCCCTCGGCGCCCGCGTGACGACCGTGCGCGACGCGGTCCTCGACGTCACCGAGGAGAACGGGGAGTACACCGTCACGACCGCGGGCGGAGGCCGCTTCACCACCGGCAGCGTCGTCCTCGCGGTGGGGTCGCTGCCCCCGGCCGACGTCTTCGGACTGGGCGGCGCCCCCGGATTCGTCGCCCAGCCCTACCCCTTGGCGCGGTCGTTGCGGCGCGTGGACCGGGCGGACGAGGTGCTGGTGCTCGGCTGCGGGCTCACGGCCATCGACTGCGCGCTCGTCCTCAGCGAACAGGGCAGGCGCGTCACCCTGGCCTCCCGCTCAGGTTTCGTCCCGGACGTACGGGCCGAGGCCACGGCCCGCTGGGACGACTCCGAGCACGCCTTCGGAGCGCACGAACTGGCCTCGTCCGGCACGGTGCGGCTGGCCGAGATCTACGCCCTGATCGACACCTGCCTCCGCGAGCGGGGCACCAGCCTGAGGCACGCGATCCGGCCCTACGCGGAGCGTCTGCCCGTCGCGGATCTGCTGCGCTCCCGGCTCGCCGACCTCGGACCCGTCGGGCTGCTGCAGCGCTGCGTCACGGGCATGACCCCCGCGTACTCCGCGCTCTGGCGGGCCCTGCCGCCCGAGGACCAGCGGACCTTTCTCCGCCGGCACAACCGGGTCTTCTCGTGCGTACGCAATCCCATGCCCCCGGAGAACGCCCGGAAGCTGATACGCCTCGCGGACGCCGGGAGCCTGGACTTCCGGCGCGGCATCACCGCGGTACGTGAGGAGGCGGGGGGCGGCTTCACCGCGGTGTTCTCCGACGGCCGTTCGGCCCGCTACGGAGGCGTGGTCAACGCCGTCGGCCGGACGCTCGACGTCACCACCGCTCCCGAAGGATCGCTTCTGCGCGCGCTGTCGCGCCGTTCCCTGGTGGCGCCGCACCCGGCCGGAGGCGTCCAGGTGGAACCGGCGACCAACCGCGCGCTCCGCCCGGACGGTTCGCCGCACACCGGCTTCCATGTCGTCGGCGACCTCTCCTCGGGGGTGCACTTCCACTCCAGTTCCATGGAGTACGTGGCCCGGCAGGCGGCGCGGGTCGCCCGGCACACCGTGAACGCCTCCGGCCGCTACGCCCTGCAGGCCGTCTGATGAGCACCCGTACCGGACTCTCCCGCGGGCTGACCCTGTGCCTGATGTCGCTGGTGTGCGTGCCGCAGCTCGCGCTCGCGGCCTTCGTCCCCGCCATTCCGGCGATCAGTGAGCACTTCGGGGCGGGCGAGTCCGATCTCAGCCGCTCGATGGTCGATTACATGACCGCGTATGCGGCGTCCATGATCCTCACCGGTCATCTGGCGGACCGGTACGGACCGAAGCGGACCCAACTGGCCGCTCTCGCCCTGTTCGCCGGCGCATCGGCCCTCTGCCTGCTGGCCGGAAGTGTCGCCGTCTTCATCGCCGGCCGGGTCCTCCAGGCGCTCGGCGCGGGCGCGGGCACGGTCATCGCCCGGCTCTGGGTGCGACGCGAACTGCCCGCGCGGGAACGGCTGAACGTGCTCACCGCGCTGACCACGGTGATCGCGGTGACGCCCGCGGTCTCCCCGCCACTCGCCGGTCTGCTGGTGCAGTACACGTCGTGGCGGTCGCTGTTCGCCTGCATGACGGCGCTGGGCGTGGCCACACTCGTCGGGGCGTTCTTCCTGCTGCCCTCGGCGGGATCCGGCGGCGGCACGCCTGCCCCTGCCGGGCGGAACGCCGCCCGGCAGGCGACCGGCGGACCGCTCACCTCCGGCAGACCGCCCTCCGGTGGACCGCTCGCCGCGTACAGGACCATCCTGGCCGACCGGGACTTCACGGTGTTCGCGGTCACGATCAGCCTCGCCTGGTGCGTGTACTTCACCTTCACCACGTACTCCAGCCACGCCATCCAGGTCGGACTCGGCGCCTCGCCGGTGGAGTACGGGGCGCTCTACACCGTGGTGATCGTGGGTTACGTCGTCGGCAGCACGGTCGCCAAGCGCCTGGGACGGACCCGGTCGCTGGAGTGGATCGCCCGTCTCGCGGCCGTGACGGCTGCTGGTGCGGCGCTGGCCATGACGGTCGGCGTGCGGGTGTGGCCGTCCGACCCGCTCAGCCTCGTCGTGCCCATGGGGCTCTGCATGGTGGGGGTCGGGGCGATGTTCCCCACGTGCCAGGCCGGGATGATGCGCTACCGCGGCGAGCACGCGGGTGCCGCCTCGGGGCTGTTCTTCGCCCTCCAGATGGCCTCGGGCGCCGTGTACGCGGGGGTGACCGGATGGGGCGGCGATCCCGGGTACCAGGGGCTCGCGGTGGCCGTCGCCGTGCCCGCATTCGTCCTGTTGGCGTTCTGCGTCCTCGTCGTGCGCCCCGCCCGGGAGGCGCCCGCCGCACCGGCGGCGGAGGCGCCCGCGGAGTCCGCCCGCGGCGTATCGGTCCGGGGATGAGCGACGTCCCCAGCGGCGACAGATGACGAAGCGGCTGCCCGCCGGTCCTCCCTGAGGCAGCGGGCGGCCGCGACACCTGCGTCGGGGGCGGGCCCCGGTTTCCCGTACGGTCCGGGTCCCATGCCGAATCCCTTGCGGAGTGGCCGCAATGCATCGCTGCGGCGTCAATTCGCCTGTGTGCTACGCCTCTTCGGCACATCGTTCCGTTTTCGGGTGACCGCGCCGGGCACCCGAAGCCGTGACGTTCCGGCAAACGGAGCGGACGCAGAACTTCGAATGCGAGAGAGGAATCGAGCATGCTTTTCCTCGTGGCCGCACTCATGCTGCTCGGGGTCGTTCTCGGCGCGGTGGCGCACGTCCCGGCGCCGGTCGCCCTCACCGCCGCCGCCGTCATCCTCGGCTGGCTGGCCTTCTACGGGGTCCGGAAGCGCGCGGCCCACCACCGGCACGGTTGAGGCCGCCGGCGCACCGAGCCCCACGGCCGGAACGCGATCGGTGAGGCCGCCGAAAACGCCCACCGCACATCAGCGGACTTTCCCATCCCTCAGGCAGAGGACGGTGAACAACGCACATGTCCACGCACACGTCCGAAAAGCCCGTCACATCCAGCAGCCGCACGACCTCCGGGAAATCCCGGACAGCCGCATGGAGGAATGCGGACGGAATGGCCGCCGCCTCCTTCGTGCTGGGGCTCATCGGCCTGCTCGTCTTCAATCTCTTTCTCGGCCCGGCCGCCCTGGTGCTCGCGGGACTCGCCCTGTGGCACGGCACGCGGCACCGGAACAGGGCCTTCCTGGGGTTCGTTCTCGGTGTCGCCGACCTCGTCGTGTTCTTCGCCGTGACCGCGGCGGACAACAGCGTGATCTGGTGAGGCTTCGCCGTGAGCCGGGGGCGCGAGGGCTGTGACGGCCCCCGCCCCCGTCCTCGCTCCAGCCCCCGCCCTCGTCCCCCGTCGCCGGTGGGGGACCGGCAGCGGACGGCGGCCCCGGGGTCGTTCGTGCCTGCGTGCGAGTGAACGGGGAGCATCCGCCCTCGCGCCACATCCGGCCCGTGGAACAAGCCTCCTATGTTGACTCCGTGCTCCTGAGTTGTGCGTTCGTGAATCTCAAGCCCGGGGTCGGCAAGACGACCAGCGCCGTATGGCTGGCCCACGCCCTGCACGAGTCCGGCTTCTCGCCGCTGCTCGTCGACGGCGACCCCGCCGGCTCCGCCCTGCGCTGGAGCGAGCTGGCCGACGGATTTCCGTTCCCGGTCGTCGCGCTGCCCGTGGGCGACGTGCACCGCCGGGTCAACGACTTCCTCGGCAACCGGCAGGCGGTCGTGCTGGACGCGCCGCAGCTCGAGGACCACCCGCGCATCGCCCGCAGCATCATGCGGTACGCGAACGAATGGATCGTGCCGGTCACCCCCGCCCCCATCGAGCTGGACCGGATGGCCCCCATCCGGGGCGAGATGGGCGACGTCCAGTCCCTGCGGGCGGTGGAGGCCCGTACGGCGGTGCTGCTGAACCGTACGAATCGTGCCGACGCCACGCGCACCGGTCCCGACTCCGATGCCCGTGAGGCACTGAACGAGTGGGGCTTCGAGGTGCTGGACACCCACATCGCCCGGCTCGATCTGTACGCGCAGTCGTTCGGCAGCCCGGTGCAGGCCAAGGGCTCGGCGTACATGGACCTCGCCGAGGAACTCATCAAGCGTCAGGAAGCGGCATGAACCAGCGCAAGGACAGATACCGCGCGGCCCTCCAGCGCGGGGACGAGACGCCGCAAGCCGCGCCCCGGCAGACCAGGGTCACCACGCTGAACAGCCGGTACGTCAGGGTGACCATCGAGGTCGCACCGGATCTGGAACGCGATCTGACCCGGTGGGTCAGCACACCGGTGTCCGCGCTGGTGCTCGCCGGTTCGACCCTCCTGCGCACCCTGGCCGGCACGGCAGGACACGTCCACCCCGCCGGCGACCGCGGCCGGCGCGCGGAGGCGTAGCGGCGCGCGAGGCGCACGGAACGCCGCACGGCCGGACCGGTCGTGCGGCAACGCCAACGGCCCTTGCGCGGAGGGTGGTTGGTGCCGCGCCGTGTCAGCCCGTCCAGCGTCCCGTCAGGAACGTGAGCGCGAAGACCGTGGTCAGCGGTGCCGCCAGGCAGAGGTAGGCGGTCCTCACCCACGGGGTGCGCAGGCTCCACGACGCGAGCACGATCCACAGCGGCCACCACAGCAGCGTGGACCGGGGCAGGGACGTGTACCAGTACGAGGTGCCCAGCGCCCACAGCGTGAGGCCGATGTACGCCGCCTCGGGCCACTGGCGCCGGCGGATCAGCAGCGCCAGCAGCAGCAGCCCCACCAGCGCGGCCACCAGCTCCGCCTGGAACATGAACGCGTATCCCGTCGGCCGGCTCGCCCCGAACGCGGCGTCCCAGGTGTTCGCCCAGGTGTCCCACGGGGTGTGGAAGGTGCGGTACCAGCCGCGTTCCTGGGCGTGCTTCCACGCCATCCAGTCGCCCGTCAGTACCTGCAGGTACCAGCTGTAGAGGAGCGGCGGGACGGCGGGCACGGCCAGCCACGGCCAGTGCCGCGCGTGCCCGCACCTGCGGGCCGACAGGACGAAGTGCAGGACCATGGCGGCGGCGAGGAAGAGGCCGCTGACCCGTACGGAGTTGGCCAGCGCGGCGAGGAGCCCGGCGAGCGGCCAGTTGCAGCGGTGGGCCGCGAGCCAGGCGGGCAGGGCGAGGGCGAGGAACAGCGCCTCGGTGTAACCGGCGGCCAGGAAGATCGCGCAGGGGGACACCAGCAGGAAGGTGACGGCGTGGCTCCCGGCCCTGACGTCGGGGAGGTACAGCCGGGCGACGCGTCCCAGGGCCAGGACGGCGACCGCACCCGCGACGAACGAGATCAGGAGACCGGCCGCCGTCCAGTGCGGGACGACGGCATGGACCGCGCGGAGGAGGAGTGGGAAGCCGGGGAAGAACGCCACCCGGTTGTCCTCGCCGCTGTGGAACGGCTCGGTGCCCTCCGGGAAGTAGCCGTTCCGGGCCACCTGCAGATAGTGGGCCCAGTCCCACTGCGCGAACGGCGCCAGGACGGAGCCGGGTTCGCGGGTGTCGCCGTCGGAAGGAAACAGCCACCGGGCGCAGTAGGCGGTGACCCAGAGCCCTGTGCGGGTCAGGAGATAGAGCCACAGCACCTCGCGGTCGGCCCGGGAGAGCCGGGACAGTACGCGGGTCCGCAGCCGGGCCGTGCGGGAGTCCGGGCCGCCGGACCGGTGGCGTGGGGAACCGGTACGCGTTCCGAGCGGCGGCGGGCCGGAGTCCGGACGGCCCGTCCCGGTCCCGGCCCCGTGGCGGTCGTGGCCGGGACGCCCCGTCCGGCGGCGGCCCGGTCGGTCGACGGGACGGCCGGGCGGGGTGGCCGGGCGTACCACGGTCCCGGCCGGGCCGGAGGGTCCGGACTGGCCGGACGGACCGGACGGGCCCGGGCGGTGGTGGCGGGGACCCGCGGCGGAGCGTGTGCGCAGACCGGCCCGGGCCGGTGGCAGAGCGGGCATGGGGACTCCTGAAGGGGTGCGGACGCGACGGGGCCTGTCGGCCGGCGGGCCGTCCGGTGCTGACGTGGGGGGAACGGGCAGGCCGGCGGCGGGAGTTGGACCGGCGCCGGGGCCTGGGGACGAGCGGGAAGCGGGGGCCTATCCGTGGGTGGAGCCGTCCGTGGGCGGGCCACCCCCGGTGCCCGTCGGCGTCGCGGGTGCCGACGGGGGTTCGGACGTCGACGGCGCCGTGGTTCCCTCCGGTGCCGTGCCGGTCGCCGCGCCGGGGCCGCCCGGTGTGGCCGAGGGGCCCGTCGTACCGGGGGCGGGGAGGGTGGAACTCGGTGTCGGCGGCGGACTCGTGGGGCCTGGCGGTGACTCCCCGGGCGAGGGCGTGACGGCCGGGACCACCGATGTCTTCTGGCCCGGCAGCAGCGTCACCGCCGCCGCTCCGCCGCCCGCGAGGAGCAGGAACGCCCCGGCCGCGATACCGGCGACACGGCGCCGGTGCACCCGCCGGCCGCGCTCGGCGATGCGCTCGACGGGCGCGGGGACCGCCCGCGCCCGCCCTTCGTCGGCCGCTTGCTGGAACAGGGACCGCAGCGGGTCCTGGGGCTCAGGCACCGGGGGCTTCCTCCTCGATTCGCGGTTCCTGCAATCGGTGGGCGAGAGACGCCCGCCCGCGGGCCAGATGTGTCTTGACCGTGCTGGCGGACAGACTCGTCTCCCCGGCGATCTGCTCGACGGTGAGATCGCAGAGGTAGTGCAGCGTCAGCGTCCGGCGCTGCTGCGCGGGCAGTTCGCGCAGCGCGTCCACCAGCAGGACCTGCTCAGGGCCCGGCCCCTCGACGTGGGGTGGGGCGCCGCTGCGTCGCCAGGCGTCCGCCGTACGCCGCCGGAAGCGCCAGCGGCTCACGGCCAGGCGCCAGGCGACCGTACGGATCCAGGCCTCGGGCCGCCCGTCACGGTCGAGCTGCCGGCGCCGGTTCCACGCTCTGACGAACGCCTCCTGCACCACGTCCTGCGCCTCGTGCAGGTCGCCGAGCATCACATAGAGCTGTCCCGTGAGCCGCGCGACCGTCCTGGCGTAGAACTCTTCGAACTCCTCGACGGTCAACTGCCACTCCCGGTCTCTCGCTTCACCCGGCATACGCCTGGCAGGGCGCATCGGGTCGACATCGCGTCCGGGAAACCGGCGTGAGGGTTGTCACGCAACCGAACGCGCGGAGAACGCGTCCGCCCCCGGGCGTGCGCGGGGGCGGGATCGGTCCGCGTCCATCGGTCCTCGGCCGGCCCCGGACCCGCCGCGGCGGTCCCCAGAGGCGGTCTTCCGGACCCGGACGTCCTGCGCAGGGTGTCTCCTGGACGAGATCGCCGCCGCCGACAACCCGTTCCGCGGGACGCCCGTTCTCGTGGTGCCACGAGGCGTCGTCGGTCCTGCGGTCGGGGCCGCGGTCCGCGGAGCGCCGACGGAAGAGGTGGAGACCGGAGAGCGGCCCTCCTGTTCACGCCCCGCGGCGCCCCCGGACGGGTCGCTCGGGCTGACAACCGCCGCGGCCCGGTGCCACAGTTGGGAGCATGCATCCCGCCGCCGCACCACGCCGGTCGCTCGAAGCCGCCGGGGCGGCGCGTGAAGTCATCGAACTGCTCGAGGTGTTGTGGGAGCGGGGCAGGACCAGCGTGCCGACCGCCCCGGTCTCGTCCTCCCAACTCCGTGTGCTCCACATACTGGACCGCGACGAGGGCATCAATCTGAGGACGCTGGGCCTGGTCCTGGGCGCGGCACCCTCCTCCGTCAGCCGCCTGTGTGACCGTCTCCAGGTGCTCGGACTCGTCGAACGCGGCGCGAGCCCGGCGAGCCGCCGGGAGGTGGACATCCGGCTGTCCGAACGGGGTGAGGCATATCTCGCCGATCTGCGCGCCCGGCGTGAGGAGGCGCTGCTGCTCGCGATCGGCACCATGACCGCCGCCGCACGCGATGCCCTGGTCGAGGGGCTTGCCGGGTTCCGCGCCGCGGTGGAGGAGACGGATCCGGTACGGGGCCGGGCCGGGCCGCCCGCGGGAAGCCGTACGCCTGACCAGGTACCGGCAGTCCCGCGAGATCGCTAACATTTGTTGCTCGACAAGGATCGCCCGACAACAGATCGCACGGCCGGCGCGAGGAGCGGCGGCCACCGTCGCGGCCAAGACGTCCCGTGGACGCAACACGGTCGACAAGACGACTCGATGATGAAGGGAACCGCGTGAGCACGAGCGAGGCCACCGTACGAGACCACCTGGCGCGGGCTCTGGGGGAGCGCGAGGACGAGATCGCCGACCGCTGGGTCCAGCTCCAGATGGAGCAGGTCGTGCTGGGCACCGACATCAGTGAGGCGGAACTCCGTGAGGAGGCCCGCACGCTCGTCAGCGCCCTCACCGGTGCCCTGGACAGCGGAGCTGCCCCGAACCGTCTCGTCACCGCCCACCGCGACCTCAACGAGGCCGTCGTGGAGCTCTCCATGCGCCGGGCGCGGGCGGGAGCCACGCCGACCGCGACCTCGCTCGCGGTGCTGGCCCTCAAGGAGGCGCTGCTCCAGGCCGTCCAGGGCAGCACGCGTGACGCCGGGGAGCTGTTCACCGCAGCGGTGTTCATCAACCGGCTGCTCGACCCCGCGGGCGCCCTGTCGTTCGAGACGTACGTCGAGGGCCGCGAGGAGATCATCCGCCGGCAGAGCCAGCAGCTCATGGAGCTGTCGACGCCGGTCGTCCGGCTGTGGCGCCAGGTGCTGGCGGTTCCGCTGATCGGCACCCTCGACACCGCACGGACCCAAGTGGTCATGGAGAACCTGCTGCAGGCCATCCAGGAACACGAGGCGCTCGTCGCGATCATCGACATCACCGGGGTCCCGACGGTGGACACCGCCGTCGCCCAGCACCTGATGCAGACCGTCAACGCCGTGCGGCTGATGGGCGCCGACTGCGTCATCAGCGGAATCCGGCCGCCGATCGCGCAGACCATCGCGCAGCTCGGCATCGACCTCTCCACGATCCTCACCCGGGCCACGCTCGCCGACGCGCTCTCGGCCGCGGTCAAGCTCACCGACGGAGCGGCACCCGAAGAGGAAGCGCTGTCGCTCCGGTGACCACGCGCCGGCCTACGGGCGTACCGATCCTGCGGCTGGGCGACGTCCTCGTGACGGGCCTGCTCAACGAACTCGACGACAAGGCCGCCATGGCCTTCACCGAGGAACTCACCGAACGCGTCTCCTCCGAGGGCGCGCGCGGGGTCCTCATCGACATCTCACGACTGGAGATCATCGATTCCTTCGTGGCCCGCACCATGATGGAACTCAGCACCGTCGCACGGTTGCTGGGCGCCCGGGTCATCGTGGCCGGTATGCGGCCCGCCGTGGCGATCACCCTCGTCGAACTCGGCGTCGAACTCGTCGGCGTGGAGACCGCGCTCAACGCGGAGCAGGGCATGGCCGCTTTCGGCTGGCACCAGAACGGCAGTGCCGAGCAGTGGTCGGAAAGGTCACGGCATGGCACTGCCCGGTGAGCCGGCGCTCGCCGCGTCCGTTCCGTCCCAGCCCGGGGGAGCGGAATCCGGCCAGGGGGACGCGGTGACGTACCCGGTGCGCACCGAGGAGGATCTCCTCGAGATCCGGCACGCGGTGCGGGCCGCGACCGTCCAGGTCGGCTTCGGGCTCGTCGACCAGACGCGGGTGATCACCGCGGCCAGTGAACTCGCGCGCAACGCCTATGTGCACGGAGGCGGTGGCACGCTCACCCTCGACTACCCGCGCCGCTCGGGCGCCCGCGGGCTGCGTCTCGTCGTCAAGGACGACGGGCCGGGCATCGCGGACCTCAACAACGCGCTGCAGGACGGCTTCACCACCGGAGGGGGACTGGGTCACGGCCTCGGCGGCGCACGCCGTCTCATGGACGACTTCGCCGTCCACACCGCCCCCGGTGAGGGGACGATCGTCATCGCCACGCGGTGGACGCCGCGGTGACGGCCGCGGTCGCCCCGCCGACCGTCCAGGTGCGCGTCGACCATCACAGCGCCGTGCACCTGGCGGCCGCCTCGGCACGCACGGTGGCGCAACGGTGCGGCATGCCCGGGGCGTTGCCGGACCAGGCTGCCGTCATCGCCTCCGAACTGGCCAGCAACCTCCACAAGCACGCCAAGGACGGCACGCTCTACGTCCAGCCGCTGCCGCTCGGTGCGGGCCTGGAGATCCTCACGGCCGACCGCGGGCCCGGGATACCGGAGATCGAACGGTGCCTGTCCGACGGCTACACGACCTCCGGGACGCTGGGCGCGGGGCTCGGGGCCGTCAGCAGGATCGCGACCGTCCTCACCATCCGTAGCAGGGCGGGAGGCGGCGATGACGCAGGGACCCTGGTCTGCGCCCGGCTGACACCGCCCGGCGGGCGGGAGGCGGCGCAGCAGGGCATCGGCGCCCTGTGCCTGCCGGTCGAGGGGGAGGAGGAGTGCGGCGACGCGTGCGCCGTCGTCGACACCGGGGAGAGCCGTACGGCCGCCGTCGTCGACGGGCTCGGCCATGGCAAGGACGCGGCGCACGCGGCCCGTACCGCGCTCCGGACCTTCCACGACGACCCCCGGCGACCGCTCCCCGACCTGCTCACCGCCATGAACCGGGCCCTGCGCAACACCCGCGGCGCCGCCGTCGGCCTCCTCCGGCTGCAGGACGGACAGGCCGACTACTGCGGCATCGGGAACGTGCGCGTGGTGACGGTCTCCGGCCGGCAGGTGGACGGGCGGATGGGAGGACAGCCCGGCATCGTGGGCTGGAGCATGCCGGTGCCGCAGATCCGCCGCCTCCCCCTGCCCTCCGGAGCGACCGCCGTCCTGCACAGCGACGGCGTGGACACGCGATGGACCCACGCACCACCGCCCCATCTGCTGCGACTCCCGCCCCCCTTGCTGTCCGCCGCGCTCGTCCACGGCCACCGCCGCATCCGCGACGACGCCACGGTGCTCACAGCCAAGCAACCCCCGAGGCCGCGATGACCCCCACCGCAGTCAGCTGCGCCACCAAGCCGGAACTGCTGCGGTCCGTACGGGCCGTGGCCCGGTCCCTCGCGCTTCCCGTCGACACGAGGGCCCGGCTCGTCCTCGCCGTGACCGCTGCCGCCGAGGCCGCTCTGGCCGCGGGGGAGCCCGTCACCCTGACGTGGAACGAGGACCCCGCCGCCGATGACGGCGCGTGGCTCCTCACGCTCGCCTTCGCCTCGCCGCGACCCTCCGCCGCGGCGGAGGCGTCCCGGCTCCCGCTGCCCGCCGCGTCGGTGGCGGACGGCGCGGTGGTCTGGAGCCTGCCCGCCAAGGCACCGGGGCGCGCGGCGGACGCGGCTCGTACGGGGGACGCGCGAGGCGACGCCGACGCGGATGGCGCGGGGCAGGACTCCGGCGCCACGGAGGTCCGCGCCGCGGACGTGGCCGACCTCGAGGAGGAGCTGCGGGCCGTCGTCGCCCGCGCCGACGCACTGGGCGCCGACCACCGCCGCCTCAAGGACGAGCTGTCCGAGACCAACAGCGGGGTGCTCGCCCTGTACGTCCAACTCGACGAGCGGGACGAGGCGCTGCGCAACGCCCACGGCCAGACCCTCCGCGAACTCGAGGACGCGCTGCGCCCGTCCCCCATCAAGGTCGACGGCGTCGAACTCGCCGTCCACTACGCGCCCGCCGGCACCGACGCACCCACCGGCGGCGACCTCTACGACTGGTTCGTCCTCCCCGACGGCACCGTGCACATCACCATCGTCGACGCCCTCGGCCACGGCGTGACGAGTACGCGCAGCGCCCTCAACGTCACCCACGCCGTACGGACCCTGGCCCTCGAAGGCCACGACCTGCAGTCGATCGTCGGCCGCACCGACGAGATCCTGCTGTCCTTCGACCGGCAGACGATGGCCACCGTGCTGCTCGCGCGGCTGAACCCCGCCACGGGCGAACTGCGCCTCGCCAACGGCAGTCACCCGCCCGCCCTGCTGCTGCGCGCGGACGGTACGGCCCGCTATCTCGACGTGCGGGGACGCGGTATCGGCTTCCCGCTGCCGGGCAGCGACCACCTGCTCACCGAGCGGATGGCCCCGGGGGACCTGCTCGTGCTCTACACCGACGGTCTCACCGAGAGCCGGCGGGATCCCCTGGAGGGCGAGACCCGGCTCATCGAGGCGGCGCGCAAGCATGCGATCGGAGCCATCGAGGACATCCCCGGTGCCATCGCGGAGGACATGCACACGGTGATCCTGCACCCGGACGACACGCTGGCCCTGGCCGTGCGGGTCTCGGGGACGGACATCACGCGCGGCTGACGCGCCGCCGACGCAAGGGCGGGACGTACGGCGCCCAAGGCGCGCAGGACGCCCAAAACGCCTGCAACTCCTGCGACTTCACGACGCTCACCGCTCGTGCGACTCCCGACGCTCGCCGCTCCTGCGACTTCACGACGCATGACGCGACGGCCCGCGGTCGCTGCGGCGGGCGGCACCCCGGGCCCGGCACCGTCCGTCGCCGCGGACCGCGGGCCGGCCTCACGCACCGATGAGGCGGCTGAACTTCTTCTCGTACTCCGTCTCCTCGTCCTGGCTGAGGGAGCGGAAGGTGTGCGACTTCTCGGTCATCTCCTCGTCCGGCAGGATCAGCGGGTTGTCCGCCAGATCCGGGTCGATCTGCTCCAGCTCCTCCCGTACGCCGTCGACGGGGCAGACGTAGTTGATCCAGGCGGCGAGCCGGGCGGCCACCTTGGGCTCGTAGAAGTAGTCGATGAGCCGCTCGGCGTTCTCCTTGTGGCGCGCCTTGTTGGGGATCAGCAGGTTGTCGGTGGAGGTCATGTAACCGGCGTCGGGTATCGCGAACTTGATCTCGGGGTGGTCCGCCTGGAGCTGGACGAGGTCGCCGGCCCAGGCCAGACAGGCCGCGATCCTGCCCTTCTTGAGGTCGTCGATGTAGTCGTTGCCGGTGAAACGGCGGACCTGACCGCGGTCCACCGCGCGCTGCAGGCGCGCGATCGCGGAGTCGTAGTCGTCGGTGGTGAACTGCTCGGGGCGCAGCGACATGTCGAGGAGGGTCATGCCGACGGTGTCGCGCATCTCCGTCAGAAGCCCGATCCGGCCTTTGAGGCGGGAGTCCTCCAGGAGTTGCTCCATGGAGTCGACCTTGCGCCCGTCGGTCGCCTTGTCGTTGTACGCGATCACCGCGAAAATGCCGGTCCAGGCGTAGGAATAGACGCGTGCGGGATCCCAGTCGAGGCCGCGGAACTGGGCGGAGAGATTGGCATATGCGTTGGGCAGATTGCTCACGTTCAGCTTCTGCACCCAGCCGTTGCGGACGAATCGTGCGGCCATCCAATCCGTGAGGCAGATCAGGTCCCGTCCGGTGTCCCGTCCCGCGGTGAGGCGCGGCTTGATCTTCTCGTAGAATTCGAGGTTCGAGTTGATGTCCTCGGTGTAGGTGACCTTGATGCCGGTGCGGCGCCGGAAAGTGTCGAGCGTCGGATGGCTCTTCCTGTCCTCGCCGACGTCGATGTAGCCGAGCCAGTTCGAGAACTTGACGGCCTTCTCCTCGCCGGAGTGGTCCTCGCCGTCGCTGCGGGCGCTCTGCCCTTCGACCGGTGCGCCGCAGCCGGCGAGTGCCCCCGCCCCCGCCGTGCCGAGCGCGAGTCCGCCCGCCGTGCGCAGCATCGATCTGCGGCTCAACGCGCCCCGGCCGTTGGTGAGACTGCGCAGCATCGCCTCCCGCTGCGGCCGGGTGAGCCCGTCCGGCCGGTGGTGCCGCTCCATGTGGTGGCCACCTCTCTGAACTTATCCATGACGGAAGGCCGGCCACTCCGGTATCGGCTCCTCCGCCTCTGCCGTCCGACACTACGCAGGGAAAGGGCGAGTGGGATCCCGAATTCCCCGAAATTCTTGCGGCACTTGACCCGCGGAGCCGTGATTCCGCGAAGTGTGTCGGGCTATGGGTGAGTACGGCGAATCGGGGCGGCGGGTTTCGCCGCGCCGGGAAATCGTGAGCCGTACACCTTTCATCGCGCGTAGCGCGCCCGAACTGACAGAACAGTCAGAATGCAAACGGCTTCCGTGCACGCCCCGGGCGGCTCCCGGAGCCCGTTCCGGAGTGTTCGAAATCCGGGCTCCGAAGAATGGATGGCGCAACACCCCGCTCTTTTCGGCGCGTTGGTCCGCGGGATTTCCCGGCGGACGCGACGGGGGGGGCACCGGAACGGCGGGTGTGCGACCGGTCACTTACCGTACGGTGCGCGATGTCGTATTCCGTACGGATTCCCGTCGTGTGCCGGGCCGCGGTCCGCGGGGGAACCGCAATCGCTTCCCGTGCCGTACAGCCAGTGCCGTGCCCGCCCTCGGCGCACGGCCTCGGTGAGAACACGGAAGGACATCACGGAGTGAACGACGAACGACCGGCCCCGCGCCGACAACTCAGGCCCCGACGGGCGCTCACAGCCTGCGCGTTCCTGGGGGTGCTCGCCTCCTCGCTCGCCGCCTTCGGACCGCAGACCACCGCCCAGGCCGACGAGCGCCCCACCGCCGTCGTGCACATGGGCGACTCGTACGCATCGGGCGAAGGGGGGCGCTGGGCGGGGAACACCAGCGAACCCGACGAGCCCGGGAACCACAACTTCCGCGGAACGGACCTCGGCAAATACCGCGACAGCGCCGGAAAGTGGCGTACGGACAAGAACCGCGTCTACACCGCGGACTCCATCGACAACCGCTGCCACCGCTCGGACAAGTCGGCCATCGCCTCGACCCCGGGCATCGGCGTCGACGCCCGGATCAACCTCGCCTGTTCGGGAGCCAACGCCAAGAACGTCTGGCGTGGCAGCAACGGCGGAGAGGGAACGCGCGGCGAGGCCCCCCAGGCCGACCAGCTCGCCGCCGTCGCCAAGAGCCATGACGTCAAGGCGGTCTACCTGGGCATCGGCGGCAACGACGCCGGATTCGCCAAGATCGCCTACATCTGCATCCGCGGCTATCTGACGACACCGCCCGGACTGGAGAACCGCTGCCGGGCCAACATCCGCAAGGAGTTCGAGCCCCGCTTCGAGGAGGTACGGAAGCAGGTCGTCAAGTCCCTCAAGGAGATCCGGGCGGTCATGTCCGAGGCGGGCAAGGACCCCTCGGAGTACCGCCTCTACCTCACGGGTTACCCCAACGTGTTCCCCGACGCCCGCAATGTGGCGTACAAGGAGCACGGCCCGGGCCGGGCCTACGCCGGTCACTGCCCGCTCTGGGACGAGGACTTCGACTACATGGAGAAGGGCTTCGTGCCGCGCCTCAACGCGAGCATGCGGCTGGCGGCCCACCAGGTGCCGGGCGTCGCGTTCCTCGACACCCGGGACGCCTTCGACGGCCACGGCGTCTGCGACAAGCGCACGGTGCGCGGGGTGACGGGCGATCCGGCCGGGCACCCCGAGAAGGCCGAGTGGGGGCGGTTCCTGGACTACGACCACAGGTTCCTCGACATCCTCACCATCCACGGCCAGGGCGACGGCGGCCAGGAGAGCCTGCACCCCAACGCCTACGGCCAGCAGGCGCTCGGCAATTGCCTGGAGAGGGCGTACCGGCGCGGCTACGCCACCGTGAAGTGCAGCGGCGGCCCGGGGATCGCGCCCACGGCGATGCGGATGCGCGCGGACGCCACGCCGCAGTTCCACGCCCCCGGTGCGGCGGCGCCGATCCCGGGCAGCAGCGAGGACCGGCCGTACAGCAGGTCGGTGAAGGTGGCGCCGGGGCTGGACACCCCGGGCGGACTGGGTCTCGTCGAGGTCCGGCTCGACCATCCGCGCAACACGGACCTGAGCATCGAAGTCCGCCTGCCCAGCGGCAAGGTGCTCACCCTCGCCAAGGCGGGAACGCTGTCCGTCCACACCCAGGTGAAACGCTTCACCATCCCGCTGGAGAAGGAGGAGTCGGGCACGTACACGCTCAAGGTCCGTGACCACACCGGCGGCATGAACGGCTCGGTGGCGGCCTGGAGCCTGGCCTCGTTCTGACGCCCGGCGGTACCGCCACGGCCGCCGGCCCCCGTCCGCACGGGGGCCGGCGGCCCCGGCGGGACTCCCGGCTCCATGAGCGCTCCGAGGCCGTACCCGGCGGCGAACTGCATACCGAAGGCTTGTCTCCGGGCCCTCAGGTCTCCTCCGCCTCCCGCGGAAGACGGACGCGGAAGACCGTGCGGCCAGGCCGGCTCGTGAGGTCGACGGCGCCGCGATGCGCCGTCGTGACGGCGTGGGTGATGGCCAGGCCCAGGCCCGTGCCGCCCTCGCTGCGGGCGCGTCCGTTGTCGGAGCGGACGAAGCGGTCGAATATGCCGGACTGCATCTCCCGGGGGATGCCGGGTCCGTCGTCCTCGACCACGACCTCGACCCCGCCCGCCCGTTCGGCCAGCGCCACCGTCACGCGGGTGCCGGACGGCGTGTGCGTACGGGCGTTGGACAGCAGGTTCGTCAGCACCTGCTGCAGTCCACGCTCGTCACCGCGCACCACCACCGGCTCCTCGGGCAGATCCATCACCCAGCGATGTCCGGCACCCGCTGCGCGGGCGTCGCTCACCGCGTCCAGGACCAGGCGGGTCAGGTCCACCGGTGTGCTCGCCAGCGTGCGGCCCGCGTCGAGGCGGGCCAGCAGCAGGAGATCGTCGACGAGTTCGCCCATCCGCACCGACTCGCACTGGATGCGGTCGAGTGCGTGGCGGACCTCGTCCGGCACCGGCCCGGTGTGGCGCATCGCCAGCTCCGCGTGGCCGCGGATCGAGGCGACCGGGGTCCGCAGTTCGTGACTGGCGTCGGCGGCGAAGCGGCGTAGCCGTTCCTCGCTCGTGTGCCGGCGGGTGAGCGACTCCTCGACGTGCTGGAGCATCCGGTTGAACGCGCCGCCCACGCGGCCCACTTCGGTGCGCGGGTCGGTGTCGGGCACGTGCGGCGGCATGGCCACCTCGCCGTCCGAGAGCGGCAGCCGCGCGACGTCGGAAGCGGTCGCGGCCACGCGCCGCAGCGGCCGCAGGGACAGCCGTACCCAGACCGCGCCCGCCACCCCGGTGGCGAGCAGCGCCGCCCCGAACACGATCCCCGCCACCATCTCCAGGCTGCGGACGGTGTCCTCGACGGGTTCGAGCGGCAGGCCCGTGACGAGGGTGTCGCCGGCCGGCCCGCGGACGCCCATCACGCGGTACTCGCCGAGCCCGGAGAGCGTGATCGTGCGTCCCTTGTGGTCCGCGGGCACCTTCGTCAGGGCGCGGCGGTCGGCGCCGGTGAGCGGGACGACGCGCTCGGACCGGTCACGGACCACGGCCGCGTTGGTCACCGTCCCCCGCAGCACGCAGGCGCCGAACGTGCCGGCGGCCTGTCCCCGGGTGTCGGGACCCCCGCCGTACGGGGTGCGCTTCTTCGCCGGGTCCAGGCTGGCCGGGAAGTGCGCGCCCACCGTGGTCAGTTGCTGGTCGACGCGGTGGAGGAGGAACCGCTGGAGCGCGGTGGTGGTCGCGACGCCGACGGCGAGACAGCTCAGGGCGAGCAGCACCACGAGGCCGAGTGTGAGTCTCGCCCGCAGGCTCCGGGGTGCGGGCAGCCGGGAGAGCCGCGCCGGCCGGCGCGGCTCTCCTTTCGGCGGACGGGGGAGTCTCATCGTGGGTGCGGCCTCATCGTGGGTCCGGTTTCAGGACGTAGCCGACGCCGCGCACGGTGTGGATCAGCGGGCTGTGCCCCTGGTCGATCTTCTTCCGCAGATAGCTGATGTAGAGCTCCACGACGTGGGCCTGGCCGCCGAAGTCGTAGGACCACACGCGGTCGAGGATGCGGGCCTTGCTGAGGACGCGGCGCGGGTTGCGCATCAGGAAGCGCAGCAGCTCGAACTCGGTCGGGCTCAGGTCCACGATCCGGCCGCCCCGGGTCACTTCCCGGGCCTCCTCGTCCATCACCAGGTCCCCGACGGTCAGCAGCTTCGCCGTGTCCGTGGCCCGCGCCATGCCCGCCCGGCGCAGCAGCCCGCGCAGCCGCGCCAGCACCTCCTCCAGGCTGAAGGGCTTGGTGACGTAGTCGTCGCCGCCCGCCGTGATCCCCGCGATGCGGTCCTCCACCGCGTCGCGTGCCGTGAGGAACAGCACGCACACGCCCGGCGCCTCGGCCCGCAGCCGGTGCAGGACCTCCAGCCCGTTGATGTCGGGCAGCATCACGTCCAGCACCACCGCGTCCGGCCGGAACGTACCGGCCGTGGCGACCGCCTGCTCGCCCGTGCCGGCCGTCGTCACGTCGAAGCCCTCGCTGCGCAGGACATCGGCCAGAATGCCTGCAAGGTCCGGTTCGTCGTCGACGACGAGGACCCGCACGGGCGACCCGTCGGGGTGGTGCAGCCCGGCGGGGACGGCGGTGCGGGCCTCGGCGGTGCCGGTCTCGGCCGTCCGGGGGCCGGCCGCAGGCGTCTCGGTCGTACGGGGCTCGGGAGATCTCATGGTCCCGGCAGTATCGCCCGCCGACCTCTGAGTTTCCTATGAGTCCGGATCGCGGTCACCGCCCGCTCCCGCAGGGCCCTCCGGCACGGGATTCCCGCATGACCACGGCCTTCCGCCACCACCGCGCCTTGCCGGCGGGCCCGCTCCCGGCCCGGCCGCTCAGAGGGAACACAGAGGAAGCGCTGCCACGGTGAGCCGACCGCCGCCCGTGACGTTCCGCGGCGGTCGCACATCCGACCCGGGGAGAAGTGATGACCACCGCCCAGCAGACCACCGGCGCCGGCCACCGGCGCGCCCCGCAGCACGCGCCGCCGTCCGTCCGGCCGCCCTGGTACGTGACGGGAGGGGCGGTCCTGCTGCTCGTCCACGCGGGCGCCGCCGCCGTGGTCCTCCTGTGGTGGAGCAATACGGAGTCGGTCGTCGGCCTCGCGGGATGGCTGACCAACGCGGGCCGGCTGACCGGCCTCCTCGCCGGATACGCGTGCGCGGTCCTGCTCGCCCTGATGGCGCGGATACCGTTCCTGGACCGCACGGTCGGCTCGGACCGGCTCGCGCGCTGGCACGCGATGGGCGGCCGCTACACCGTGTCCCTGGCCGTCGCCCACACCGTACTGATCATCTGGGGCTCGTCCGCCGCCTCCGGGACCGGTCTCGTCGAGCAGACGACCACGCTGGTCTTCGAGTACGAGGACATGCTGTGGGCCGCCATCGGCTTCCTGCTCCTGCTGGCCGTCGGGATCGTCTCGGCGCGGGCCGCCCGCCGCCGGATGTCCTACGAGACCTGGCACTTCCTGCACTTCCTCACCTATCTCGCGGTCTTCCTCGCCTTCTTCCACCAGCTCTCCAACGGCACGGACTTCGCGGGCAGCACGACCGCGGTCACCGCCTGGTACGTGCTGTACATCGGCGTCGCCGCGGCCCTCCTCTGGAACCGCTTCCTCACCCCCGTACGCCGCGCCCTGCGCCACCGGCTGCGGGTGTCCGAGGTGCACCCGGAGGCGCCCGGCGTCGTCTCCCTCTACATCACCGGCCGGGACCTCGAGAAGCTGGGAGCGCGGCCCGGGCAGTTCTTCCGCTGGCGCTTCCTGGCGCGCGGCCACTGGTGGACCGCCAACCCGTACTCGCTCTCGGCGCCCGCCGGTTCGGGCTTCCTGCGGATCACGGTGAAGGCGGCCGGAGGGCACAGCCGCGGTGTCGCCTCGCTGAGCCCCGGCACCCGCGTCTGGGCCGAGGGCCCGTACGGCGCCTTCACGCCGGAGCGCCGTACCCGTACGAAGGTGCTTCTCGTCGCGGGCGGGGTGGGCATCACGCCGCTGCGGTCGCTCTTCGAGACCCTGCCCGGCCAGGTCACTCTCCTGTACTTCGCGCGCAGCTTCGACGACCTCGCCCTCCGCGAGGAGTTGGACGACATCGCCGCCGCGCGGGGCGCGGGCGTGCACTACGCGGTGGACGAGCCGGGCGGCGCGTCGGTGGCCCTCACCCCGGGGTCGCTGGGCGCGCTGGTGCCGGACCTGGCGGACCACGACGTCTATCTGTGCGGCCCTCCAGGGATGACGGCGGCGGCCCGGACCGCCGTGCGGGGCGCGGGAGTTCCGCGGCACCGCATCCACCACGAGACGTTCGCGTTCTGACGTTCCGCAGCCCGTCCGCGGCCCGTCCGCAGCCCGTCCGCAGTCCCTCCGCAGTCCCCCCCCACGAAAGGCCGATCATGAAGCGCATCGCCGTCACGACCACCGCGACCGTGGCCGGACTGGTCCTGCTGCTCTCCCTCAAGCCCCACGAGGAGCCGGAGGCCACCGCCTCGCGTACTCCGGCCGCCGAGCCCGCCCCCAGCACCTCGGCGAGCGGCGGATCCTCTGACTCGCCGGAGGAAGAGAAGGCCAGCGGCGCGTTCACCGGTGACACCGTGAACACCGAACGCGGCCCCGTGCAGGTGAAGGTCACCCTGAACCAGGGCCGGATCACGGCGGTCGACGTGCTCAAGGGCGTCCACGAGGGCGGCCCCAGCGCCGGCGCCGTACCGAAGCTCGAGCAGGCGACGCTCACCGCCCAGTCCGCGGACATCGACAGCGTCTCCGGGGCCACGTACACCAGCGAGGGCTACATCACGTCCCTGCAGAGCGCGTTGGACCGTGCCGATGCCTGAGCCCGGGCGGCTGCGTCATGTGGAGCACGCCATGGGCACGGTCTTCTCCTTCGACGTCCGCGGCCCGGCGACGCCCGCCGTACGCGCCGCACTGGCCGGGGCCGTCGCCTGGCTGCACCGCGTCGACGCCCTCTTCTCCACCTACCGCGCGGACAGTGAGATCAGCCGGCTGGACCGGGGCGAGGTGACGGTGGCCGAGTGCGACCCGGACGTGGCCACCGTCCTGGAGCTGTGCCGCTGCGCGGGGCGGCTCAGCGACGGCTGGTTCGACGCCCGCGCCGGCGGGCGCCTCGACCCCTCCGCGATGGTCAAGGGCTGGGCGATCGAACGGGCTTCGCAGATGCTGTACGACGCCGGAGCCCGCGACCACACCGTCAACGGCGGCGGCGACGTCCAGTGCCGGGGTGAGGCCGCGCCCGGATCCCCCTGGCGGATCGGGGTCGCCGACCCGCTGCGGCCGGGGGAGTTGGCGACCGTGGTGTCCGGAGGGGACATGGCGGTGGCGACCTCGGGCACCGCCGAGCGCGGGCACCACATCCTCGATCCCCGTACCGGCCGCCCGTCGGCCGGGCTCGCCTCGGTCACGCTGGTGGGCCGTCACCTCACGGAGGTCGACGCACTCGCCACCGCGGTGTTCGCGATGGGGGAGGAGGCGCGTACGGGGGTGGAGCGGATGACGGGGGTGGAGGCGTTCGCGGTCACGACGGCGGGAGAGGCGTGGTGGACTCCCGGCTTCCCCGACCGCGTTCCGGCCCTCACCGTCCGGGGGAGGGCGAACTCCCCGGCCGAGGGATGAACGCGCCGGTGAAGGGTGAACTCCCCTGCGGTGCACCTTTCGTCACCAGTGCACGCTTCGCCGGGATGGCGCCTCTTGGGTCGGCCGGTCCGCGGAGTGACAACAAGTTGTTGCTACCGAGCGGTAGTCGGAACGTTTCCTTCCGTCCATGATGAGACGTGAACATGCCAGCGGTTCTTCGACGTAACCCTCCGAAGAACCGTATTTCCCCGTGTCGAATCTGCGACCCAGGAGTGAACCCCCCATGCATGGACGCAACTGGACCACCCGGATCGCGGTGTCCGTCGCCGCCGTCGGCGTCGCCTCGGTGACGACGATGGGCGCGGCGCCCGCCACCACCGCTTCCGCACCGGCCGGAACCCAGGCCGCGCCCAGCGCGTACACGGCACCGGCGGCGCCGTCCCACGCCGCAGGCGTCAGCGCCGGGTTCGCGGACGTCGACTACGAGACCTGGAAGCGCGACGTCAGCGCGGTGACCGACGTTGCCCGCCCCTATCTCGAACAGCGCATCTCCCAGGGCTCCGGCGACAAGATGGCGATCGTCCTCGACATCGACAACACCTCGCTGGAGACGCACTTCCACCCCTTCTGGGAGTTCCCGACCCCTCCGATCCAGCAGACCCTGGACCTCGCGCGCTACGCCAAGTCCCGTGGTGTGGCGGTGTACTTCGTGACGGCCCGGCCCGGCATCATCTACTCGCTCACCAAGTACAACCTGGAGAAGGCCGGTTTCCCGATCTCGGGCCTGTACGTGCGTGATCTGCCCGACCTCTTCGAGGAGGTCAGCAAGTACAAGACCGCCAAGCGCGCCGAGATCGAGGCCAAGGGCTACAAGATCATCGCCAACATCGGCAACACCCCGACCGACATGGCCGGCGGCCACGCCGAGAAGACCTTCAAGCTCCCGGACTACGACGGCGCCCTGTCGTAAGGCACCCCGCCCCGACGGACCGAACACCGCGCCCGTCCCTCCCGGATTCGTCCGGGAGGGACGGGCGCGGTGCGTACGGGTGTCAGGCGCCGAGCGCCGCCCGCGCGGCCGGCAGCGCCCGCTCGCGGTCCTCCGGCACCAGGCCGATGCGCGTACGGCGGTCCAGCAGATCGCCCTCGTCCAGCGCGCCTTCGTGCCGCACCGCCCAGCGCAGCTCCGCGCCGGTGATGCCCGCGGCGACCGGTTCGAGCAGCCCGGGGTCGTCCGCGGCCCCGGCCAGGACGGCACCGGCCTCGCTGCCGTAGCGGGCGACGAGCCGCGGCGGGGCGTCGAGCGCCGCCAGCCGGGCCGCGGGTGCGGCGCCGATGAGCGGCAGGGACCGCGTACGGCAGGGCTGTGCGGCGATCCCCGCCCTGGCCAGCCCGGCGTCGACGGCGTCCTCGGCCATGGCCCGGTACGTGGTGAGCTTGCCGCCGACCGCGGTGATCACCCCGGCGGGGGAGGTGAGGACGGCGTGCCGCCGCGACAGGTCGGCGCTGCGGCCCGTCCCGGAGTCCAGCAGCGGACGCAGCCCCGCGTACGTGCCGATGACGTCCTGGCGCGTCAGCGGCGCGGCGAGCACCCCGGAGAGGACGCGGAGCAGGAACTCGATGTCGTGCTCGGGTGCTTCGGGGACGTCGGGGACGGGCGTGTCCAGCGGTTCGTCGGTCAGACCCGCGTACACCCGGCCGTCGGGCTGCGGCAGCGCGAAGACGAAACGATTGGTCTCGCCGGGCACCGGGACGGTCAGCGCGGCGCGGGGATGTCCGAGAGCCGCGCCCGGCAGCACGATGTGGGTGCCGCGGCTCGGCCGCAGCCGGACGCCGGAGGCCAGGGTGTCGGCCCAGACGCCGGTGGCGTTGATGACACACCGCGCGCGGACGTTGAGGGTCTCGCCGGTCAGCTCGTCGCGCAGCTCGGCCGCGTTCCCGTCCAGCTCGACGGCCGCGCAGCGGGTGACGATGTGCGCGCCGTGCGCCGCGGCCGTACGGGCCAGGGCCACCACCAGCCGTGCGTCGTCGGTGAGTTGGCCGTCGTAGGAGAGCTGACCGCCGCGCAGGCCCGCGGGGCGCAGGGCGGGGGCGAGGGCGAGGGTGAGCGCGGCGGAGATGCCGCGCGAGGGCGGCAGGGCGCCTGCTCCGGCGCGGGCGGACAGGCGCAGCACGTCCCCGGCGAGGAAGCCGGCGCGTGTGGTCGCGGCCCGCAGGCGCGGGGTGTCGTGGTGGACCGGCAGCACCATGGGCAGGGCGCGCACCAGATGGGGCGCGGTGCGGCTCATGAACAGGCCCCGCTCTCGGGCGCTCTCGTAGGCGATCCCGATGTCGCCGGTGGCGAGATAGCGAAGACCGCCGTGGACCAGCTTGGAACTCCAGCGGCTGGTGCCGAAGGCGAGGTCGTGGCGCTCGGCGAGGACCACGCTCAGCCCGCGGGACGCGGCGTCCAGGGCGATGCCCGTGCCGGTGACGCCGCCGCCGATCACGAGGACGTCGATGTCGGGGCGGTGGGTGAGGTGGTCGAGGGAGCGTTCGCGCCGCGCGGCGTTCAGGGAGCCGGGCCGGTGGTCGGGGCGGCGGTTCATCGCATTGCCTCCAGGCGGTTCATCGCGTGGCCTCCAGCGGTCGCAGATATCCGTTCAGGAGCAGGCGCAGCTCCTCCAGGAGCCGGTCGTCGTCGAGGGTGTCCGCGACGAGGCGGCGCGAGGTCGCGACGGACTGGACGCTGATCAGCACCATTCGGGCAAGTTGTCCTGAATTGCCCTCGCGGATCGAGTTGTCGGAGTGGCCCGCCTCGACCTCGGCGCGGATCAGATCCAGCGCCGCCCGCTGACTGGATCCGAAGCGGTGGAAGACGTACGTGGCGAGAACATCGGTCTCGGTGTCCACGAAGCGGTTGAACAGCGGGTGGGCCCAGAGGGTCCCGACCGTGCCCGCGCACTGGTGGATCAGGCGCTCGCGGGCCGTCGCCTCGTCCGCCTGCAGGGCGCATGCGTCGAAGACGGCGCGCAGTTCGCGGGTGAGGAGGTCGGCCACCAGTGAGGAGATGTCGGGCCAGTGCCGGTAGACGGTGGGGCGGCTGACGCCGGCGCGACGGGCCACATCCGTGAGCGTGGTCCGGCGGACCCCGAAGGCCTCGATGCACTGCCGGGCCGCGTCGAGGATCGCGTCCTCTCTTTTACGCATTGACGTCATGTGTAACACTGTACTCCATGACTCGTCCCCACCACCGCGTCGGTGAGATGGCCTGGAACGCCTGGGGCGACCCCGGGCAGGCGCGCACACTCAACGACTCCGTACGCCAGTTGATAACCCAGGCGCTCAGCGTCACGACCGAGGCCGAGGCCCCCGTCCCGGAGGCCGACCTCTCGCTCGTACCGAGCGCTCTGCCCGACGCCGCCCATGCGGCCCTCGCCACCGTCGTCGGCTCCGAGCACGTGCTGACCGACGCGACCACCCGCGTCCTGCGCAGCGGCGGCAAGAGCACGCCCGATCTGCTCCGCCGCCGCGCCGGGGACGTCGCCTCCGCCCCGGACGCCGTCGTACGGCCCGGCACCCACCAGGAGGTGGAGGAGGCGCTGGCCGCCTGCGCCTGGCACCAGATCGCCGTCGTACCCTTCGGCGGCGGCACCAGCGTGGTCGGCGGAGTCGAGCCGCTCCGCGGCCGGTTCGGCGCCGTGATCAGCCTGGACCTGCGGCGCCTGGACCGCCTCGTCGAGCTGGACACCGAGTCCGGGACCGCCACCCTGGAGGCGGGCCTGCGCACCCCCGAGGCCGAAGAGCTGCTGAACGCCGAGGGGTTCACGCTCGGCCACTTCCCGCAGAGCTACGAGTTCGCCACCATCGGCGGGTACGCCGCCACCCGCTCCTCCGGCCAGGCGTCCGCCGGCTACGGGCGCTTCGACGACATGGTGACCGGGCTGCGCGTGGCCACCCCGCGCGGCACCCTCGACCTCGGGCGCGCCCCCGCGTCCGCCGCGGGGCCCGACCTCCGTCAGCTCTTCCTCGGCTCCGAGGGCACCTTCGGCGTCATCACCGAGGTGACGGTGCGTGTGCGCCGGGTCCCCGAACAGCGCCGCGACGAGGCCTGGTCGTTCCCGGACTTCGCCCGCGGCGTCGCGGCGGTGCGCGCCCTCGCGCAGTCCGGCGCGCTGCCCACCTCGATCCGTATCTCGGACGAGACCGAGACCTTCGTCAACGCCGCCATCGCCGGGTCCGCCGCGCCCGAGGGCTGCCTGGCCGTCGTCGGCCACGAGGGCACCGAGGAGCGGATCGCGGAGCGCCGCGCCGCCGTCGCGGCCGTCCTCCGTGAGCACGGCGCGACCCCGCTGAACCAGGACACGGCCGGGGACTGGCGGCGCTCCCGCTTCTCCGGCCCGTACCTCCGCGACGCGCTGCTGGACACGGGCATCCTCACCGAGACCCTGGAGACCGCGACGACCTGGTCCGGCATCGCCGGGCTGAAGGAGCGCGTGACGGCCGCACTCACCGAGAGCCTCGGCGCCGACGGCCCGGCCCCGGTGGTCTTCTGCCATCTCTCGCACGCCTACCCGTCGGGCGCCTCGCTGTACTTCACCGTGGCCACGGACGCCGGTGCCGAACCGGAGAAGCGGTGGCGGGCGGCCAAGCGGAGCGCGAGCGACGCGATCGCCGCCGCCGGGGGCACGATCACCCACCACCACGCGGTCGGTGTGGACCACGCCCCGTGGATGGAGGCGGAGATCGGTCCGCTCGGCGTGGAGGTGCTGGCGGCGGTCAAGAAGGCCGTGGACCCGCTCGGCATCCTCAACCCCGGCAAGCTCATCCCCACGCAGTCATGACCGGCCGTCGCGTCGCGGTCCTGGTCAATCCGGCCGCGGGACGAGGCGCCGCCGCCCGGGCAGCCGACGAGGCCGTACGGGTCCTCAGTTCGGCCGGCTGGCAGGCGGCGGTGGTCACGGGGACGGACGCGGACGACTCCCGCGCCCGCGCGCGGGAGTGCGTGGCGTCCGGCGTCGACGTGCTGGCCGTCGCCGGCGGCGACGGCATGGTCAGCATCGGCCTGCAGGCGGTGGCCGGCAGCGACACCCCGCTGGCCGTCATCCCTGCGGGCACCGGCAACGACTTCGCCCGGTCCCTGGGGATCCCGCGCGACGACACCCCGGCCGCGGCGCGGCTCATCGCGGACGGCGTACGCCGGTACGTCGACCTCGGCCGGTGCGGCGACCGCTGGTTCGGCACGGTGCTGACCTCGGGCTTCGACTCGCTCGTCACGCACCGCGCCAACTCCATGTCCTGGCCGCGCGGCCGGGCCCGCTACAACCTGGCGATCCTCGCCGAGCTGGCCAAGCTGCGCCCGCTGCCGTTCACGCTGAAGCTGGACGGGCGGGCCGTGGAGCTGGACGCCACGCTCGTCGCCGTCGGGAACGCCCCGTACTACGGGGGCGGGATGAAGATGTGCCCCGAAGCGGACCTGGACAGCGGGCAGTTGGCCGTCACGGTCGTCGAGGCGGTGGGCCGGGCCCAGCTGGTCAGGGTCTTCCCCCGCGTCTACAAGGGCGCGCACACGACGCACCCCCGCGTGCGCACGTACACCGCCCGCACGGTGGAGATCGACTCGCCGGGCGTCTTCGGCTACGCCGACGGGGAGTTCGTCGGCGACCTGCCCGCGCGGGTGGACTGCGTCTCGCGGGCGGTCGCGGTGATGGTCCCGGGCTAGGCGGTTCGTACCGACCGGAGGGGCTCGCCCGCCCCGGTCGAGGACCCCGGCGCGGTCGAGGCCCCCGGCGCGGTCGAGGCCCCCGGCGCGGGTCGCGAAGGAGACATCGACGGCCTAGACAACGGGAGGACGCCCCAGGCGGGTCATCCGCCACACCGTGGTCCACCGCATGGGCCGCCTGGGGCCGCACGGTTCACGCAGGCCCTCGGCGAAGCCTGCTGCCCAGGCGCGCAGGCCCGTGAGGGACCGCGTGCGTGCCACGGTCAGTACCGTCCAGACGCCGAGGTAGAAGGGAACGAGGACGGCCGGAAGGTGCCGCTTGGCCAGCCACACCCGGTTCCGTGCCACCATGCGGAAGAAGACCGCGTGGCGGGTGGGCGAGGTCCAGGGATGCCGCAGAACCAACTGAGGTTCGTAGAGCACCTTCCAACCCGCGTCCAGGGCACGCCACGCCAGGTCGGTCTCCTCGTGGGCGTAGAAGAACGCCTCGGGCCAGCCGCCGACTTGCCGAAGCATGGGCATCGACAAGCCGTGTCCGCCGCCCAGGAAGGTCGTGACCAGGCCGCCCTTCATCGGATCGCCGGTCCGCAGCCGGGGAACGTGCCGACGCTGCGTGCGACCGCGTTCGTCAGCGATGCGGAAACTGACGATGCCCAGTCCCGGGTCGGACTCGTACAGGTCGACGAGGCGTGTGAAGACGTCAGGGCTGATCAGTAAGCCGTCGTCGTCCAGGTCCACGACGATGTCGACGTCACCGAACTCCTGGAGCCGGGCCAGGGCGGCATTCCGTCCCCCTGAGATGCCCAGGTTCTCTGCCAGCTCCACCCCCGTCACCCCCTCGGGAAGCGGCGGCAGCGGAGAGCCGTTGCCCACGACCACGATCCGCGTGGCAGGCGTGTCCTGCTGGGCGACCGAGTCGAGGAGGTCGGCGAGTTCGGCCGGCCGATTCCCCATCGTCAGCACGGCAACACCAACGCGCAGATGACGCACGGATGAACGCTCCGTTCCTGTGGGGCTGGTGTCCGCGATGCTATCCGGCTCAAGGAGCCGCCGGCGGCGGACAGGACGTCGGCCCGGCTGTCCTTGCCAGCGGCGTGGTCGCGCAGCGCATCTCGTCTCCGAGCCCGACGGTCGAGGGGGAGACCGGCTCCGTGGATCGGGTGCTCGTCGTGCGGGCGCGGACGCGTGGGGAGATGCGTCCGCGCCCTTCCCGTACGCCCCCTCAACTCCGGGAGACACGACCCTTGCTGACCATCGCCGCCCGTACGCGCTCCTCGGCCAGGCCCCGGCCCGCGTCGTGCGGGGTGATTCCGCGCCGGGCCGCCTCCTCCAGCACCGTCGTGGCGTTGGCGCGGAGGCGGGAGGAGACGGCGTGGAAGATCTGCGGCGTCTCCGGCCGGAAGCCGGAGTAGCGGCCGTCCATCGCGAACGCGGCCGCCACCACCCCGCCCGCGTTGGCCACGATGTCGGGGACCACGGTCACCCCGCGGGCGGCGAGCACGGCCTGTGCCGGGGGCGAGGTGGGCAGGTTGGCGCCCTCGACGACCAGGCGCGCCTTGATCCGGTGGGCGGTGTCGTCGTCGATGACGTCCTGGAGCGCGGCGGGTACCAGGACCTCGCAGTCGACGGTGAGTTCGGCGCCGGGCGGCAGGGACGTGCCGCCCTCGTAGTGGGCCACGCAGTGGTCGCCGTACGCCTCCCGGGCTCGCAGCAGCGCGGGGACGTCGAGGCCGGCGGGGTCGTGCAGGGTGCCGTGGGCGGTCGAGACGGCGACGACGCCGGCGCCGAGTTCCGCGAAGCGCCGCGCAGCGGCGGCGCCGACGGCCCCGAAGCCCTGGAGGGCGACGCGGGACCCGGACAGCGGGAGGCCGAGCGTCCCCGCGGCGGCGTCCGCGGCCTCGGCGACGCCGAATCCGGTGACGCCGAGCTTGTCGTACGCGACGCCGCCGAGGTGCCCTGGCGTGCCCACCGCGGCTCCGCGGTCGCCGAGTTCGTCCTGGATGATCGCGGCGTCGTCCTCGGTGAGCCCCATGTCCAGGCCCATCACGTACTCCCGGGGCACCTCGTTGGACAGCGCGCGGGCGAAGGCGCGCAGGGCCGCCTCCTTGTCTGGTGACGCGGGGTCGGCGACGATTCCGGCCTTGGCACCGCCGTAGAAGAGGTCGACACCGGCCCACTTCCAGGTCATCACCCGTGCCAGCCGGGCGACTTCGCCGACCGTGACCGTGGGGCTCATCCGTGTCCCGCCCTTGCCGGCGCCGCGCGCGGTGTTGTCGATGACCAGCACGCCCTTCATGCCGGTACGCCGGTGGGAGACGACGACGATCTTCTCGGGGCCCCAGTCGTCGATCAGGGAGAGCGAGTCGGTCACGGCAGGTGTCCTTCTTCCTTCAGCGGTACGCGGTCGGCTTCCGTCGTCGGGGAGCGGTCGGCTTCCGTCGTCGGTACGCGGCGGGCGAGGTGCGGGGGGTCACGGGAGGGCGCGGGCGATCAGCTCGGCGAGATGCGTGGCCTCGCGGTCGCCGTGCTGGGCGATCTGGGTGCGGCAGCTGAAGCCGTCGGCGAGCACGACGGTGGAGGGCGGGGCGGAGCGCACCGCGGGCAGCAGCACCTGCTCGCCCGCGGCCACCGACACCTCGTAGTGCCCGCGCTCGAAGCCGAAGTTGCCCGCCAGGCCGCAACAGCCGGAGTCCAGAACGGTGTTGTCGACGCCCATCCGGCGCAGCAGCGCGGCGTCCGCGCCGAAGCCGGAGGTGGCGTGCTGGTGGCAGTGGGTCTGGCTGAGCGAACGCGCCTCGGCCCGCGGGGGTGTCCAGTCCGGGGCGCCGGACTCCAGGAGTTCGGCGAGCGTCCGGGCGGAGTCGGCGAGGGCGCGCGCGGCGGGGTGCCCGTCGAGGAGTCCGGGGAGGTCGGTCCGCAGGGCCGCCGTGCAGCTCGGCTCCAGCCCGACGACCGGTGTGCCCGCCTCCAGGTGGGGCGCCAGGGATCGGACGGTCCGCCGTCCGATCCGTCGCGCGATGCCCAGCTGGCCCGTGGTGATCCACGTCAGTCCGCAGCACTGCGTGCCGTCCGGGACCTGGACGCGGTAGCCCGCGCTCTCCAGGACCTTCACGCCGGCGCGCAGAACACCCGGCGTGAAGTGGTTGTTGAAGGAGTCCGCCCACAGCACGACCGGTCCGCGGGCACCGCTGCCCCGCGGGACCCGGCCGCGGAACCAGTCCAGAAAGGTCCGCTCCGCGAACCGCGGGATCGTGCGCTCCGGCGCGATCCCGCCGAGCCGCTTCAGCAGCGGCGCGGTCGTCCGCGCGGAGGTGAGGGCGTTGACGAGGCGAGGCGCCCGGGCCGCGGCCCGGGAGACCAGCGGCAGCCAGCCCATCGAGTAGTGGGACGCGGGCCGCAGCCTGCGGCGGTAATGGTGGTGCAGGAACTCGGACTTGTACGTGGCCACGTCGACCCCGACGGGGCAGTCCACGCCGCACCCCTTGCAGGACAGGCAGAGATCGAGGGCGTCGCGCACCTCGGCCGAGCGCCAGCCGCCGGTGACGACCTCGCCCTGCGTCATCTCGTACAGCAGCCGGGCCCGTCCGCGGGTGGAGTCCTTCTCGTCCCGGGTGACGCGGTAGCTGGGGCACATGACGCCACCGCCGGGACGCGCCGTACGGCACTTCCCGACGCCGACGCAGCGGCGGGTGGCCTTGGCGAAGTCGCCGTCGTCGGCGGGGAAGGGGAAGACGGTGGCGAGGGGAAGGGGCGTACGGTGCGGGGCGGTCCGCAGGTCGGCGTCCAGGGGCCGCGGGCGCACGATCATGCCCGGGTTGAGCCCGCCGTCGGGATCCCACACGTCCTTGAACCGCTCGAACAGGGCGATCACTTCGGGCGGATACATCAGGGGGAGAAGTTCGGAGCGTGCCTGACCGTCGCCGTGCTCGCCGGAGAGCGAGCCGCCGTGCTCGGCGACGAGGCGGGCGGCCTCGGTGACGAAGACACGGAAGGCGGCCGTGCCTTCCTCTGTGGTGAGGTCGAAGTCGATGCGTACGTGCAGACAGCCCTCGCCGAAGTGCCCGTACACCGCACCGCGCAGCCCGTGCCGGTCCATCAGGCCGGTGAAGCCCCGCAGATAGGACCCCAGGCGGTCGGGCGGGACCGCCGCGTCCTCCCAGCCGGGCCACGCCTCCGAGCCGTCGGGCAGGCGGGTCGCGAGCCCGGCGCCGTCCTCCCGGATCCGCCACAGCGCCCGGGCCCGTACGGGATCGGTGACCGTCTCGGCCCCGGTGAAGCCCGTCGCCTCCCGTGCGGTCGCCGTCAACTCCTCGGCGTGCGCCTTGAGTTCACCGCCCGCGCCGCCGAGTTCGGCGAACAGCCAGGCGCCTGCCGGGGGCAGGGTGTCGATCGCCTCCCGTACGGACGGCCGGGTGACGATGTCCGTGAGCGCGTGGTCGAGCCCCTCCAGGGTGAGCAGCGGGTGGCGCAGCAGGGCCGGTACGGCGTCGGCGGCGGCGCAGGCGTCGTCGAACCCCAGGACCACCAGGGCCCGTTCGGGCGGCGGGGCGATCAGGCGCACGGTTGCCGAGAGGACCACCGCGCAGGTCCCCTCGCTGCCCACGAGGGCCTTGGCGAGGTCGAAGTGCCGCTCGGGCAGGAGGTGTTCGAGCCCGTAGCCCGAGACCTGGCGGGGGAAGCGGGCCAGCGAGGTGCGCAGCGTCTCCAGATGGCCGCGGGCGAGGTCGTGGAGCGCGGCGACGAGCCGGCCGCGCTCGCCGCCCCCGGCGACGGCGGCCTCGATCGCGTCGGCGGTCATCGCGCCGACCGTCAGGACGGTGCCCCCGTAGGTGAGCACCTCCAGCTCGACGACGTTGTCCACGGTCCGGCCCCAGGCCACCGAGTGCGATCCGCAGGCGTTGTTGCCGATCATGCCGCCCAGCGTGCAGCGGCTGTGCGTCGAGGGGTCCGGGCCGAACCGCAGCCCGTGCTCACCGGCCGCGGCCTGGAGGTCGTCCAGTACGGTCCCGGGCTCGACGGTCGCGGTCCGCGCCACCGGATCGAGGGCGAGCACACGGCCCATGTGGCGGGAGAAGTCGAGGACGACACCAGGTCCGACGGCCTGGCCCGACGTACTCGTCCCGGCGCCCCGCGAGGTGACCGGGACCCCGAGCCGGCGGCAGACCGCGACCGCGTTGATCACCTGCTCGCGGTGGCGGGGGAAGACCACGGCGAGCGGCACCCGGCGGTAGTTGGAGGCGTCGGACGCGTACTGGGCCCGGCGTCCGGCGTCGGAGGCGACCTCGCCGCAGTCCGCGAGCGCGAGGGCTCGGGCCACCGCCGACGGGTCGGGTGTCGGGCCGCCGGCCTCAGCGTTCCTCGCCACGTGCGTTCGCTCCTTCGGGGTCCGCCCGGAGACCGTCCGCCCGGGGCCACCTCCACCCTGGAGGCCGGTCACGAGGCGGACAAGGGTCAGCAGCCCGACAGAATGCGGGGTCGAGGGCAAGCAGTGCTTACTCTGCCGAGACGGGTTACGCTCGCTGCGCCGACCGCACCGGATCAGCCCGAGGAGGCGCGGCATGCTCAAGCCCGTCCATCTGCTCACCCTGCGCGCCGTGTGCCGGAGCGGGTCGTTCGCCGTCGCCGCCCGCGACCTCGGCTACACCTCCTCCGCGATCTCGCAGCAGATCGCCGGCCTGGAGAAGGACACCGGCCTCGTCCTCTTCGAGCGCGAGGCCCACGGCATCCGGGCCACCGCCGCCGCCCACCGCCTCGTCGAGGCCGGCGGCCGGGTGCTCGCCGCGCTGGACGATCTGGACCACCACGTGCAGGAGCTGGCCACCGGCACCGCCGGACGGCTCCGGCTCGGCAGCTTCCCCACCGCCAGCGTCCGGCTCGTCCCCGCCGCCCTCACCGCCTTCGCCGCCTCGCACCCCCGGGCGGAGATCCGGCTGGAGGAGGGCGAGCCCGACGAACTCCTCGGGCCGCTCGCGGGCGGCGATCTGGACGTGGCGCTGGCCTACGAGTACGGGCTCAGCCCTCGCCGGTGGCCCGACGGCCTCGCCGCCCACCCCGTCCTCCGGGAGGACCTGCTGCTCCTCCGCCCGCGCGAGAGCGGCCTGGGCACGGAGCTGCCGTCCCTCGCCGGGGCGCGCTGGGTGACCAGCCGTGAGGGAACGGCCGGTGCGCTGTCCCTGAACCGGCTGTGCGCGGCCGCCGGATTCACCCCCGCCGTGGGATTCCGCAGCAACAACTACGACGTCGTACGGGAGTTGGTTTCGGCCGGATTCGGCGTCGCCGTCGTGCCCGCTCTCGGACACGTCGACGACGACCGGATCCTCGCCACCCGTCTCACGCGGCGCTCCGCGTACCGCCGCGTGGTGGCGCTGCACCGCGAGGCCAACAGCAACCCGCTGCTCCCCGCGGTGCTCGCCGCGCTGCGCCGGGCGGTGCCCGGCGACGCCGCTCATGTGCGGCCGGTCGGCTCCTGACGCTCCGGTGACGCGGTGCCGGGCCCGCCGGAGCCGCCGGAGCCGCCGGAGCCATCGGGGCCGCCGGGGACGTCGGAGCCGCCCGTGCCGTCCAGGTCTCGCAGGTCCTCGGGCCCGTCGGTGTCGGAGAGTTCGTCCAGCGCGTCCAGGTCCACGGATCCGCCCGGCATCACGCGGCGCGTCCTGCGGTAGCCGTAGAGGGCGTAGATCACCAGGCCCGCCAGCAGCCAGGCGCCCAGCCGCAGCCAGGTCTCCCAGCGCAGGAACGACATCAGCCACACCGAGAAGACGATGCCCAGCACCGGCACCACGGGCATGCCGGGGCAGCGGAACCCGCGGCGCAGACCGGGCTTGGTGTATCGGAGGACGAGCACGGCGGCGGAGACCACCACGAAGGCCAGCAGGACGCCGATGTTGGTGAGTTCGGCGACGGCGTTGATCGGCAGCAGCCCGGCGAGGACCGCGGAGATGATGCCGATCAGCCACGTCGCGCGGTGCGGGATCCTCGTACGGGGATGGATGGCGCCGAACCAGGCGGGCATCAGCCCGTCCCGGCTGAGCGCGTACCACAGCCGCGAGGCGCCCATCATGAACGAGAACGTCACCGTGACGATCCCGATGACCGCGCCCACCGCGATGACGTTCGCCAGCCCGGAGAGCCCCACGCTCTGGAAGGCGCTGGAGAATCCGCTGGTGGGGTTGAGGTCGGAGTAGTGCTGCATGCCGGTCAGCACGACGCAGGCCAGCACGTACAGCACCATCGAGATGCCGAGCGAGAGCAGCATCGCCTTGGGCAGCTTGTTCCGGGCCTCGACGGACTCCTCGGCGGCGGTGCTCAGCGCGTCGTAGCCGAAGACGGCGAAGAAGACCGTCGCGGCTCCCGTGAAGGCGCCGCCGAGCCCGAACGGTGCGAAGGGTTCAAGGTTTCCGCTGTTCACCTTGGTCATGCCGACGACCACCACGACCAGCACGATCGCGATCTTGACGATCGTCAGCACGGTCTCGACGCGCGCCGAGGTACGGGTGCCACGGGTCAGCAGCCACGCCACACCGAGGCAGATGAGCACGGCCACGAGGTCGATCCGGTGCCCCTCGCCGGTGCCGGGCGCGCCGAGCGCCCAGGTGGGCAGGTGGACGCCCACCGCCTCCAGCAGGAAGCCCACGTAGCCGGACATGCCGATGGCGACCACGGCGACGATCGCCGTGTACTCCAGCAGCAGGTCCCAGCCCACGATCCAGCCGACGACCTCCCCGAGGACGGCGGCGCAATAGGTGTACGAGGAACCGGCCTTCGGCACCATCCCGGCGAACTCCGCGTAGGCGAAGGCCGCGCACAGCGAGGCCGCACCGGCGACGAGGAAGGAGATGACGACCGCGGGACCGGCGACGTCCCGGGCGACGGCGGCGGCGAGGCTGAAGACGCCCGCGCCGATGATCGCGCCGATCCCGATCATCGTGAGCTGGGTCAGGCCGAGGGTGCGCACCATGCGCTCCCCGGCGGGCTGTTCGGAGGGGAGGGTACGCCGGAAGATGCCATGGGGGCCTCGTCCCAGCAGATCAGGCAGGGTCGATCGTGAGGTTCGGGTCGGGGACATCGTCTCTTCCTTGTCCGGTCGTCCGGCTGACGGCGGGCCCTGGCGGCCGTCGTCGTGGGGAGCGGGTCACCACATGGCTGGACACCCTGACCGACGGCGCGCGGGCAGGAGAAGACCTCGCAGAGCGACACCTTCCCGGCCTGAGGGCCAGAAAGAATGAGCCTGCCCGCGGGGCGGGGACGGGAGGACGGGCTCTGCCGGGGCGGGCGGGAACGCTTCGAGAGGGCGGGGGTACGGCTCAGGCGGAGGCGCCGCGTCCGCCCAAGTCCCACTCCTCGCCGGGCCGTTCGCCGGCGCCGCGTCGTCCGCCGCCGCGCTGTTCGTCCCGGGCGAGTTCGCGCAGGATGTCGACCAGCGCCGTCACCGTCGGCCGGGACTCGGCCGAGGCCCGCACCACCACGACGATGTGGCGCTCGAACTCCTCCCGGAGCGGCACCACGTCGAAGACGGAGGCGCGCAGCCGCAGCATCAGATCCGTCACCGTGGAGACCCCGATGCCTGCCTCGACCAGCGCGAGGGTCGCCGCGGTGTCGGTCACCACATGCCGTACGTCGGGCTCGACGCCCGCGCGCCGGCAGGCGGTCCGCACCGCACGCCCGTAGTAGCTGTCCGCCGCGGGCAGGATCCAGCCGAGGTCGCGGGTGTCGGCGAGGGCGACCGGGCCGGAGCCGGGCATCGTCCCCGTCGGGACGGCCAGCGAGAACCGTTCGCGGTAGAGGCGGCGCAGCCGCAGCGCCGGGTCGCGGGGGATGGGGACGTCCGGGTAGTCAAGACCGAGCGCGAGATCGACGGCCCCGGCGGCGACGGCGTCGAAGACCTCGTCGACGTCCATGTCCTGGCTGTGCACGCTCAGGGCCGGGTGCCGCTCGCGGGCCCGCCGCAGCGCCAGCGGAAGGATCTCCGCCGCGGCGGTCGCGAACAGCCCCACCTGCAGCACGCCCGCGATCTCGCCGCGCGCCCGCTCCAGCGCCTCGACGGCCTCGGCCTCGGTGGCCAGGATCCGCTCGGCGTGCGCGGCGAGGGTGACCCCGGCGTCCGTGAGCTCCACCCGCCGTCCGACCTTGCGCAGCAGCCGCATCCCGGTCGCCTTCTCCAGCGCCGCGATCTGCTGGGAGACGCCGCCGGGGGTGTAGCCGAGGGCGTGGGCCACCGCGGTGATCGTGCCCCGGCGGGGCAGCTCGACCAGCGACCGCAGCTGCGCGCTCGTCCACTCCATACAGCCACGCTAATAGGTCGAGTGGAAAAACTGTTCATGGACGTCAACGGTCGACGGGATGCACGATGGCCCCGAGCCGCTGATCAGCAACCTCCTCCGTCATGCCAGCCCGCGCCGGACCCGCGAGCCTCGCGCCCGCCCGGCCCGGCAACGTACCGGCCACAGAGAGGGATCGGTCTTGTCCATCTCACCCACGGCCAGCCCGCTCCCCCCGGACGCCGAAGTGGTGATCATCGGCGGTGGCGTCATGGGCACCAGCATCGCCTTCCACCTCGCCGAGGCCGGCATCACCGACACCGTCGTCGTCGAGCGGGGCGACCTGGGCAGCGGCAGCTCCGGCAAGCCCATCGGCGGCGTCCGCGCCCAGTTCTCCGACCCCCTCAACATCGAGATCGGCGACCGGAGCCTGCGCGCCTACCGGGACTTCGCCCGCCGCCCCGGCACGGACATCGTCCTCGACACCGTCGGCTACCTGTTCCTCCTCACCACCGAGCAGCACGCCGCCGACTTCGAGATCAGCGTCGGCATCCAGAACGAACTCGGCGTCCCCAGCCGCATGATCGGCCCCGCCGAGGCGCAGCGCCTGTGCCCGTACGCCACCACGGACGGCCTGCTCGCCGGCGCCTGGTCCCCGGCCGACGGCCACGCCCGCCCCGGGCTGGTCGTCCAAGGCTACGCCGCTGCCGCCGCCGAGGCCGGCGCGGTGATCGCCCCGCACACCACCGTCACCGGCATGGACACCACCGGCGAGCGCGTGAGCGTCGTCCACACCAGCCGCGGACCCGTCCGCTGCTCCACCGTGGTCTGTGCGGCCGGGGCCTGGTCGGCCGGGATCGGCCGGATGGCCGGGGTCGAGCTGCCGGTCCGCCCCGTACGGCGCCAGCTCGCCTTCAGCGCCCCGCTCGACCCGCCGGCCCCGCGCATCCCCTTCACCATCGACTTCGCCACCAGCGCGTACTTCCACAACAGCGACGACGGGCTGCTGTTCGGGCTCGCCGACCCGGACCAGGAGGAGGGGTTCGACACCACCTGGACATCGGAGTGGATGGAGCTGTTTCGCGCCGCGGCCCGCCGCCGCGCACCCGCCCTCGCCGGCATGGAGATCTCCGGCGGATGGGCCGGGCTCTACGAGGTGACCCCCGACCACAACGCCCTGATCGGACGCGCCCGTTCACCGGAGAACTTCCTCTACGCCACCGGCTTCTCCGGCCACGGCTTCCTGCAGGCCCCGGCCGTGGGCGAGATCGTGCGCGATCTGCATCTGGACCGTAGGCCGGTCGTGGACGTCACCCCGCTCGCCGTCGACCGGTTCACCGCGGGTGCCGATATCCGTCCCGAAGCCCACATCGTCTGAGCCGCACCCGACCGAAAGGCAGAGACCAGCCCATGTTCAGCCAGTGGCAACTGCGCGCGGCGTTCGCGCACCGGCTCTCCGAGATGTACGGACGGGAGGTGCCCGCGTACACGACGCTCGTCGACGTCTCCCGCGAGGTCAACGAGGACGTGCTGCGCACCGAGGGCGCCGGCGCCGAACGCCTCGGCTCCATCAGCCGCGTCACCGCCGAGCGCCACGGCGCGATCCGGGTCGGCACCCCGGAGGAACTGAACCAGGTCGCCCGGATCTTCGGGGCCCTGGGCATGCGCCCGGTCGGCTTCTACGATCTGCGCGAGGCCGCCGCAAGCGCCGTACCGGTGGTCTCCACCGCCTTCCGGCCCGTCGCATCCGAGGAACTGGCGCGCAACCCGTTCCGCGTCTTCACCTCCATGCTCACCCCCGCCGACCCGCGCTTCTTCGACACCGGCCTGCGGGCGCGCCTGGAGCGGTTCCTCGCCGAGCGGCAGCTCTTCCCGCCGGACCTGCTCGCCCTCGCCGACCGGGCCGAGGCCGAGGGCGAGCTGCCCGACGCCGACGCCGAGCGCTTCCTTCACCTCGCCGTCCGGGCCTTCGAGCTGTCCACCGAGCCGCTGGACCAGGGCTGGTACGAGACGCTGGAACGGGTCTCCGCCGTGGCCGCGGACATCGGCGGCGTCCGCAGCACCCACATCAACCACCTCACCCCGCGCGTCCTGGACATCGACGAGCTGTACCGCCGGATGACCGAACGCGGCATCACCATGATCGACACCATTCAGGGCCCGCCCCGCTGGGACGGCCCCGACGTCCTGCTGCGCCAGACCTCCTTCCGCGCGCTGGACGAACCCCGCCCCATGCGCACCGCGGACGGCCGGGTGACCAGCGGGGCCCTGCGGGTGCGCTTCGGCGAGGTCGAGGCGCGCGGCATCGCCCTCACCCGGCGGGGCAGGGCGCTCTACGACGACCTGCTGACCCGTATCGACGACCGCGAGGCGAAGGACGGCGGGGACCGCCAGGAGATCGCCCGCGCCCTGTGGGAGGAGAACCTTCCGGCCACCGAGCGCGAACTCGCCACCTCGGGCCAGGCGTTCTTCACCTACCACGTGCTGCCGGACCGCCCGCGCGACGGCGCCCGGCCGCCCGCCGGCCTGGCCGAACTCCTCGACCAGGGCTGGATCGAGGCCCGGCCCATCGTCTACGAGGACTTCCTGCCACGGTCGGCCGCCGGGATCTTCCAGTCCAACCTCAGCGAGCAGGGTTCGCGCAACGACACCCAGTCCGCCGTCCGTTACGACAGCGACTGGCTCTCCGGCGCCGTCGGCCGCGAGGTGCTCGACCCCTTCTCCCTGTACGAGCGGCAGCGGAACGCCTCCCTGGAGCAGGTGGCCGGGGAGCTGCACCTGCCGGGCCCACCCACGGCCTGACGCCGCCGCACACACCCGTCCACACCCGACGACAAACCCCGAAAGGACCCCTCATGACCGGCACAGACGTCACCCTCCCGACCACCGAGGACCTGCGCGAGCGGGCGCTGGCCGCCCTGCGGCGCGTGGGCGCGGAGGTCCCGGAAGGGAGTGACTTCGCGGCGCGGACGCCGATCACCGGCGAGGACCTCTTCGGCCTGCGGGCGACCACGGGCGCCGAGGCGGACGAGGCGATCCGGAGGGCCGCCGAGGCGTTCCGCACCTGGCGCGTCACCCCGGCACCCCGCCGCGGTGAACTGGCCCGGCGCCTGGGCGAGTTGCTGCGCGAGCACAAGGGCGACCTGGCCGACCTCATCACCGTCGAGGCGGGCAAGATCCGCTCCGAGGCGCTCGGTGAGGTCCAGGAGATGATCGACATCTGCGACTTCGCCGTGGGCCTCTCCCGGCAGCTCTACGGGCGCACCATCGCCTCCGAGCGCCCCGGCCACCGCCTCGCCGAGACCTGGCACCCGCTGGGCGTCGTCGGCGTCATCTCCGCGTTCAACTTCCCCGCCGCGGTGTGGTCGTGGAACACCGCCGTCGCCCTGGTCTGCGGCGACACCGTGGTCTGGAAGCCCTCCGAGCTCACCCCGCTGATCTCGCTCGCCTCCAGCCGTCTGCTGGCCCGCGCCGCCCAGGACGTGGGCGCCCCCGCGGATGTGCACGCGCTGCTGCTGGGCGACCGGGACCTCGGCGAACGGCTCGTCGACGACCGCCGCGTGGCGCTCGTCAGCGCGACCGGCTCGACCCGGATGGGCCGCGAGGTCGGACCGCGCGTCGCGGCCCGCTTCGGCCGCACCCTCCTCGAACTCGGCGGGAACAACGCCGCCGTGGTCGCCCCGTCCGCCGACCTCGACCTGGCGGTCCAGGGCATCGTGTTCGCCGCGGCCGGCACGGCGGGCCAGCGGTGCACGACGCTGCGGCGCCTCATCGTCCACCGCGACATCGCCGACACCCTCGTCGACCGGCTCACCACCGCCTACCGCAAGCTCCCGATCGGCGACCCGTTCGAGGACAGCACCCTGGTCGGACCGCTCATCTCCGAGGGCGCCCGGCAGACCATGGAGGACGCGCTGACCCGGGCGCGCGCCGAGGGCGGCACGGTCCTGGTCGGGGGAGGCCGGCGCACCTCCGGCACGGCGCCGCGGGCCGCGTACGTGGAGCCCGCCATCGTCCGGATGGAGCAGCAGACCGATGTCGTTCGCGAGGAGACCTTCGCGCCGGTCCTCTACGTCCTCACCTACGACACCCTGGAGGAAGCCGTTGACCTGCACAACGACGTGCCGCAGGGGCTGTCGTCCAGCATCTTCACGCGCGACCAGCAGGAGGCGGAGCGCTTCCTGTCCGCGGAGGGCTCCGACTGCGGCATCGTGAACGTGAACATCGGCACGTCCGGCGCCGAGATCGGCGGAGCCTTCGGTGGTGAGAAGGAGACCGGCGGGGGACGGGAGTCGGGGTCCGACTCCTGGCGCGCGTACATGCGCCCGGCGACCAACACGATCAACTACTCGAGCGAGTTGGCGCTCGCGCAGAACGTCAGCTTCCTCTGACCTCCTCCCATGACGGCACGGACCGCCCCGCCCCGGAACACCCCGGGCGGGGCGGTCCCGTTGCGGGCGCGTACGGCGTGGACCGGTCCGGAGGGCCTCCGGACCCCCGTGGCGCAACGGATCCGGTCCCAGGAGGTGCAATCTGGCGGGACCGGAGTGAAAATAGGAAGATGGCTGCCTTGTACACAGCCCCTTGTCGTCGGCAGCCGGGCCCGAGCGACCCGGCCCGCGCCGCGCTGAGCCACCACCCCTGCCGGCAGGTCGCCGGCAGTGCGGGACGCAGACCCGCCGCAGGCTCCCTGGAACCTGTCCCCGTACGTATCGAGGTCTGACCGTGGACACCTGGGCGACATGGACGACGGCCGGTGTGATCGCCGGGTCGGGCGGTGTGATGACCGAAGAGGTGGGCACCATCACCGGAGATCTCACCGTGCACACGACGTGGCTGGAGGGCGAGGCCGCCGTGGCCGTCCAGTACACGGGTGCGTCGGACTGGTACACCGTCTCCGGCAGCCCCGTCCCCGCCGACAACGAGACCACCGGCCGGGCCGTGCACCAGAGAGCCGTCGAGACGGTCCGGTCCGGACACGCGGCGCGCCTGGTGTCCGAGGACGTCTGACACCGCCTGCCGTCCAGGGTCCGCATCGCGGATGCGCGCCGTGGCGCCGTGTACGGGGGCGCGTAAGGAGGGCAGGGCGCGGGCCATTCGGAGCAGGGCGCGAGTGGCGGCCCGGGGGCGGGCGCAGGGCCTCCTACGGTGCGGGGATGACCAACGCTTCCACACCTTCAGGACATGACCTGAGCAGGCGTGTTGCTCTCCGGGGGCTCGTCGCGGGAGCGGGTGCGGCCGCTGTCGGCGCGGCGGCCGGCGGCACGGCCTTCGCCGCTGCCTCCGCCCCCAGGCCGCTCCCCGCGGAGCCCTCGTCCCCGTCCAGGCCGGCCGGAAACCCCACGCCCGGGGTCATGACGCTCTTCGACGACCCGGGGTTCAACTTCACCGGCCTCTTGGCGCTCGGTGCCGCCGGGTACGGCTCCTCCCAGGTCGGCGAGGTCCTCACCGCGGTCAACGCCATCAACGCGGCGGGCCTGAGCAACCAGACCTACACCGACACGTTCGTGTCCTGGGGGCGCCGGCTCGCCAAGTCGGCGGCCCGGGCGGGCGTGAGGGAGCAGACGGAGACGCAGCGCGCCCAGGCGCTCCGCGCGTCCCAGTACTACGCCCAGGGCCTCTTCTACGTGCTGGGCACGAACGACCCGGGCGCCGAGGAGAACCTCTACTGGGCGACCCGCGAGCAGTGGGACACCTTCAGCCGGAACTGGGTTCCGGCCGCCCTGCAGACGACCGTCAACTGGGGCAAGGTGAAGATGCCGGTCTGGTTCTTCCGGCCCGACACCACCGGCAGGCCCCGCCCCACCGTGATCCTCACCAACGGCAGCGACGGCCAGAATGTCGACATGTGGACCTACGGTGTCGCCGCCGCCATGGCGCGCGGCTGGAACGCCCTCGTCTACGACGGCCCGGGCCAGGGCCAGATGCTGTTCGTCAACCAGACCTCGTTCACACGGCGTTGGGACCATGTGGTGACCCCGCTGGTCAACTGGCTGACCCAGCGCGGCGACGTCGACCACGACCGCATCGCCCTCGCCGGGCTGAGCATGGGCGGCAACCTCGTCGGACAGGCGGCGGCCTTCGAGCACCGCATCGCCGCGCTCGTCTCCATGCCCGGCTGCCTGTCGCCGTGGCTGGCCTTCCCGCCCGAGGTCCGGGAGATCCTCAAGCCGACCAAGGCGGAGACCAACCGGTACTGGAACGAGGTGATCGTCCCGACGCTCACCCCCGAGCTGGCCTTCCTGCTCAAGAAGCGGTTCGAGCCGTTCGACCCCGCGGTGATGCGCGCCGCCCGCAGGGGACAGATCTTCACCGACTTCTGGACGCCGGCCCAGGCGGTCATCGCGCTCGACATCACCAACGTGGTACCGCAGATCCAGTGTCCGACGCTCATCCTGGACTACGACGACGAGCAGTTCTACCCGGGCCAGCCCAGGGCGATGTACGACCTGCTCCGCTCGCCCAAGAAGTACATCAAGCTCACCCGGGCCCAGGGGGCGCAGCTCCACTGCTCGCCGATGGCGCCGCAGACGCACTGCGAGACCGTGTTCGACTGGCTGGAGCAGACCCTGCACGTCTGACCGCCGGTGGCCGGCCGCGCGCCGGCCGGGAGTCGGGCCGCCCCACGTCCTGGGGGCGGCCCAACTCCTTTTCTAGGCACCGGTGTTGCCGAGCGGCGCCGGGAACCGCTCTGCGCCGTACGGGCCGTGACGCCTCCGGAGGGCGTCCACCCGGCATGGCCATCGTCACACCTACGGGTGGCCTGGTGTCGCTCCACCCGATCATCGGACCGCAATCACTAGGGTTGGCGGGATGGGGATATCGAGCGAGCTCATGTGCGGGGTGGTCCGGTGAACCGGCATGACGTCACCGATGAGCAGTGGGAGGGGCTTGCCGATGTCGTACCGCTGCGCGGAAATGACGCCTGGCCGTCCTGGCCGGGCGAGCCCACGCTGCCGGGCCGGGGGCGGCCGGAGGAGGAGGCCGGGCCGGACCGGCGCTTCGTCGTGCTCCGGGTGCAGTGCTTCGCCGACGCGCGCGAGATCGCGGACTGCCTGATGGAGCAGTCGCCGGTCCTGGTGGACCTCACGGCCGCGGAGCCCGAAGTCGCCAAGCGCGTCCTGGACTTCTCCAGCGGTGTCGCCTTCGGCCTCGGCGCGCGGATGCACCGCGTCGACACCGGCGTCTTCCTGCTGACCCCGGCGGGGACGGAGGTCGAGGCGCCCCGGCTGGGAGCGGCGGCAGCCGCCGACTGACCGCGTACCCCGATCGTGGGAAGGCTGTGCCGGTGGAACCTTTCGGCTGAACTGCCGCTGCTTACGGTCCGGTCATGGATGCATCCCACCTCTGCGGCACCGTCGCCGGTGCCCGTGCCGAACGCACCTCCACCACTGCCTGCATCACGGCCGCTGCGGCCGCCCCTGGCGTGCCGGGCCAGGGCCCTGCCGTACCGGCCGCGGCGGCCGCGGCGGCCGGGTCCGCGGGCGTCGCCTCCGCGGTGCCCGGCGCGGTCACCGGCGCCCCTGCGGCGTACACGCCCGACCGCCCGACCGTGACCGAACTGCGGCTCTCCTCCTACAAGTCGCACCGCGGCGCGGCCTTCCCGCTCGGGCCGCTGACCGTCTTAGCCGGGCCCAGCGGTAGCGGCAAGTCCACCGCACTGGAGGCCTACGCGGCGCTGTCCCGGCTCGGCGGCGGCGCCCCGCTCGGCGAGGTGTTCCCCGACGCGGCCTCCTGCGTGCCCGAGTGGGCCCGGCCGGACGCGCAAGCCCGCCGCGGGTTCCGGATCGGCTGCACGGTCGGCGGACCGGCGGGCGTGGTCCGCCTCGACGTCGCCGTCCAGGCCGAGCCCGAACTGCGGGTGGTGGGCGAGCGGTTGACGTGCGACGGGCAGATCCTGCTGTCCACCGCGCTGCGCGACCCCGGTCGCCGTACGGTCCAGGCGGCCTGGCACACCGCGGGCTCCGTGCCCGTGACACGGGCGCCGTTGCCGGACGACCGGCTGGGCACGGCCCTGCTGCCGCTGCGCGTCGCCGGCAAGACGGAGGGCCAGCGCCTGGTCCTGGCCGCAGCGGAGCAGGCGGTGGTGGCGCTGCGCGCGGCGTTCGTCTGCGATCCCCTGCCGGAGACCATGCGCGATCCGGTGCCGGTGGGGGAGGGGCGCCTGCGGCGTGGCTGCGGGAATCTGGCGGAGGTGCTGCGGCGTACCGGCGCGGAGTGCGCGACCCGGCACGCGGCCCTGATCGACGCGTGCCGTGCGGGGTGCGCGGGGGCGGTCGAGGACCTGACCGCCGAGTGGCTCGGCGACGGGACCGTACGGGCCGTGCTGGACCGGGGGGACGGGAGCGTCACGCCCGTCGGGTGGCTGGGCGACGGGGAGTTGAGGTATCTCGCCCTGGCGCTGGTGCTGCTGACCGGGCCCGGCGTGCTGGAGATGGACCCGGCGGCGGAGGTGCTGCCCGCACGCCAGACCCTGACGGTCCTCGCCGACGGCGTCGACCGCTGCCTCGACCCCGCGCAGACCCGCGAACTCCTGGCGCTGGCCGTACGGATGGGGGAGCGCGGGCACGTACGGCTGGTGGGGTCGGTGCGGGACGGGGAGGCGGCCTCGGCGGTCGCGGGGGTGTCGGTGGTAGACCTGGGGGCGTGAACGAGGCATCCGAGACCGCCCATGAGAACCCGCCCGGCGATCTGGCGTCGCTGCAGCGCAGACTGGCCGCGTTCGCGGCGGCACGCGACTGGCAGCCCTACCACACGCCGAAGAACCTGGCGGCCGCACTGAGCGTCGAGGCGTCGGAGCTGCTGGAGATCTTCCAGTGGCTCACGCCCGAGGAGTCGGCGCGGGTGATGGAGGATCAGGGGACCGCTCATCGGGTCACCGACGAGGTGGCCGACGTGATGGCGTATCTGCTGCAATTCTGCGAGGTGATGGGGATCGACGCCCTCGCGGCTCTGTCGGCGAAGATCGACCGGAACGAGCACCGCTTCCCGGTTTCGCAGAGTGAGCGGCCCCGCCGTCACTCTCCGGAGTGAGGGCGCCGATGACAGCGCTTAGTTGTCCACAAAATTCGGAATCCCCCTGGCTTTTCCGATGATTATCCATCACGCTGGGTAGTGACTCGGTAACGGCCTCGACCGGAGGCCCGTACGGAGCGTAAGGGGGACGCGCTGATGGATGCGGTGGGACTGATCGGGGCCACTCGCCATGCCCTGGCGCGGACGCGGAGGGTCGAGGACATCGTGGCGGAGTCGTGGCAGGCGCAGGCTCTGGCGGAGGCCGTGGGCAGCCACCTCGCGGTCAACGGTCCGCTGGAACTGCGGTCGGAGGCACGGGGGTTGAGCGAGTCGGGAGGGCGGGCGTGCGCAGCGCTCCGCAGCCCTCCTGCGGGCCGGGCACGGGCCGCCGAGCTGACCGGGGTGCAGGACCCGCGCACGGTCCTGCACGGGCTCGGCGGGCTGCTCGGAGAAGTGGGGATAGCGCTTGTCGCGGTGGCCTGCGGAGCGGACGAGGAGACGCTCTACTGGCAGTGCGTCGAGGCCATCGACGCCGCCGACGAGTCCGGCGACCGGGTGCGCGGTCTGCTGCGGCAGTTGGAGGCCCGGGAGCGGCTGCAGCCGGACGTCGCGGCGGAACCCACCTGAGGTGGTGCTCCCGCACCGAGGTGGTGCTCCCGTACTGATGCGGTGCTTCCGTGGAGGTGGTGCTTCCGCACCGAGGTGGTGCTTCCGTGCCGATGCGGTGCGGGTTCCGCAGCCGGGCGGTGCAGGATGGATGCATGGATCTGCGTATCTTCACCGAGCCCCAGCAAGGGGCGAGCTACGACACCCTGCTCTCCGTCGCCAAGGCCACCGAGGACCTGGGATTCGACGCCTTCTTCCGCTCGGACCACTATCTCCACATGGGATCGGTCGACGGGCTTCCGGGCCCCACCGACGCCTGGATCACCCTCGCCGGTCTGGCCCGTGAGACGCAGCGGATCCGGCTGGGCACCCTGATGACCGCCGGGACCTTCCGGCTGCCGGGCGTGCTCGCCATCCAGGTCGCGCAGGTCGACCAGATGTCGGGCGGCCGGGTGGAACTGGGCCTGGGCGCGGGCTGGTTCGAGCAGGAGCACACGGCGTACGGCATCCCGTTCCCCAAGGAGAAGATCGGTCGCCTGGAGGAGCAGCTCGCGATCGTCACCGGCCTGTGGGCCACGGAGACCGGCAAGACCTTCACCTACGACGGCACGTACTACCAGCTCGAGAACTCGCCCGCGCTGCCCAAGCCCGCCCAGCCCAAGGTGCCGGTGCTGATCGGCGGCCTGGGCGCCTCCCGGACGCCGAGGCTCGCCGCGCGGTACGCCGACGAGTTCAACGTCCCCTTCGTGTCCGCGGAGACCAGCGCGCAGCAGTTCGGGCGGGTCAGGGCCGCCGCCGAGGCCATCGGCCGCCCCGGCGACGACCTGGTGTACTCCAACGCGCTCGTCGTCTGCGTCGGCCGGGACGACGCCGAGGTGGCGCGCCGGGCCGCGGCCATCGGCCGGGAGGTCGGCGAGCTGAAGGAGAACGGGCTCGCCGGCTCACCCGCCGAGGTCGTCGACCGGATCGGACGGTACGCGGAGGCCGGCTCCTCCCGGATCTACTGCCAGGTCCTCGACCTCCACGACCTCGACCACCTGGAGCTCATCTCCTCGCAGGTGCAGTCCCAGCTCGGCTGAGGAGCCGTCATGTCCGCCCCGGTCCCCGTCCCGGCCCCCGCCTCGTCACTGGCCGCCGCTCTCGCCGCGGGGCCGGTGGTCCTGGACGGAGGGCTCTCCAACCAACTCGCCGACCAGGGCTGCGATCTGAGCGACGCGCTGTGGTCGGCGCGGCTGCTGGCCGACGCGCCCACGCAGATCGAGGCGGCGCACACCGCCTACGCGGCGGCCGGGGCACGGGTGCTCATCACGGCGAGCTACCAGGCGACGTACGAGGGCTTCGCCCGGCGGGGGCTGGGGCGGGCGGAGACCTCGGCGCTGCTGCGGCGCAGCGTCGCCCTCGCCCGCCATGCGGCGGCGGGCCGGGACGATCTGTGGATCGCCGCCTCCGTCGGCCCGTACGGCGCGATGCTCGCCGACGGCAGCGAGTACCGCGGCCGGTACGGGCTCGGCGTGCGCGAGCTGGAGCGGTTCCACCGGCCGCGGATCGAGGCGCTGTGCGAGGCCGGTCCCGATGTGCTCGCCCTGGAGACGGTGCCGGACGCCGACGAGGCGGAGGCACTGCTGCGGGCGGCCGAGGGGACCGGGGTTCCGGTCTGGCTCTCGTACACGGTGCGGGGCACGGCGACCCGCGCCGGGCAACCCCTGGCCGAGGCGCTGGCGCTCGTCGCGGGCCATCCACAGGTCGTCGCGGCCGGCGTCAACTGCTGCGCTCCGGACGACGCGGACCGGGCGGTGGAGATCGCCGCGGAGGTCACCGGCAAGCCGGTCGTCGTCTACCCCAACAGCGGGGAGGTGTGGGACGCGGATGCGCGCGGCTGGCGGGGCGGCACCGCGTACGACCCCGCGCGGGCGGCGGACTGGCGCGACGCCGGAGCCCGGCTCATCGGCGGCTGCTGCCGCGTGGGACCGGACCTGATCGCCGCGGTGGCCCGGCACCTGCGGCGGGTGGGCTAGTGGTACTGCCCTGTGAGGTGGGGACGCCGGCGCGTCCCGCGACGACGTGCAGCAGCACGTCGCCGAGCGGCTCGGCGCTGCGGACGGTGTCCTGATCGTGGACGACACCGACTTCCGCGAACCGCCGCAGTGAAGGTGGCGAGCACGTCGCCCTGGCGGCGCCGCCCGTGGAATCCGGCGTGATCCGGCCAGAGGTACCGGTTCCGCTCGCGTACCTCCGGGAGCCCAACGCCAACTCCCGCTTGGGCACATGGCGCCCGCGGGCGTGACGGACAAGAGAGAGGGGGGGCTGCAGCCGGTTCTCCCGGCTGCAGCCCCCTTCCGTACGCCGCGCGGCGTGGCGTCCGTTGACGGGGATCGTGTCGCGGATCGCGATGAGCGAAGCGGTCTGATCGCCCGTCAGGCTGTGTTGCTGGTCCGCTTCACCGGTAGATCGAGCCGAGGTTGGTGGAGCGGTCCACGGCCTGGCACTGGCTGGCGCTGGTGGAGCCGCTGGCCGTGAGGGTGACGTTGTTGGGGTTGCCGCAGTCGTTGTTCTGCCGGCCCTCTTGAGCGGTGTTCTGCTGGAAGAGGGAGGCGGCCACGGCTGTGCCGCCTTCGGCTCGGGCTCCGCCGCCCTTGACCAGGGTGTGCCTGTTGACCGAGCCGTCCTTGGTTCCGCACCGCACCGCCAACCGTCCCCCGGTGGCGGTGACTTCAGTCTCGTTGCGGTTGTTGCAGTTGTTGTTCTGCCGGCCTTCCTGGGCCACGTTCTGCTGGAGCACGCTGCCGCCTGAGCTGGAGCCGCCTTGAGCCTTGGCGCCTGCGCCCTCGGTGCGGGTGTGTTTGCTGAAGGAGGAGTCCTGTTGTGTGCAGCGGTCCTCCGCCCTTCCGCCCGTCACCGTGAGGTTCGCGAAGGCGTTGGGGTTGTTGCAGTTGTTGTTCTGCCGGCCCTCCTGGGCGATGTTCTGCTGCGACACATTGTCGGCCGTGCTGGAGCCGCCTTGGGCCTCGGCGCCTCCGCCCTTGATGCGGGTGTGTTTGCTGAAGGAGGAGTCCTGTTGTGTGCAGCGGTCCTCCACCCGGCCCCCCGACACACTGATGTCACCGTTGTCGTTGGGGTGGTTGCAGTTGTTGTTCTGCCGGCCCTCTTGCGCCACGTTCTGCTGGTCCAGATCACCGCCTCCGCTGGAGCCGCCCTGTGCTCGGGCGCCCCCGCCCTCGACATCGGTGTGCTTGCTGAACGAGCGGTCCTTGCTCCCGCACAGGACCCCCGCCCGTCCGCCCGTCACCGCGAGGTTCGTAAAGGCGTTGGGGTTGTTGCAGTTGTTGTTCTGCCGGCCCTCCTGGGCGGTGTTCTGCTGCGACACGGTGCTGCTGGTCGTGCTGGAGCCGCCTTGGGCCTCGGCGCCTCCGCCCTTGGTGCGGGTGTGCTCGCTGAAGGAGGAGTCCTGCTCGGTACAGCGGTCCTCCACCCGGCCCCCGGTCGCCGTGAGGGTCGGGAAGCCGTTGGGGTTGTTGCAGTTGTTGTTCTGCCGGCCTTCCTGCGCCACGTTCTGCTGGTACACGCCACCGTCCGTGCTGGAGCCGCCCTGGGCTCGGGCGCCGTCGCTCCTGGTGACGGTGTGCTTGCTGAAGGAGGAGTCCTGCTGTGTGCAGTGGTCCTCCAGACGCCCCGGGTCCAGCGTGACGTCCAGGTTGTTGGCGCTGTTGCAGTTGTTGTTCTGCCTGCCGCGTTGGGCGGCGTTCTGCTGGCCCAGGCTTGCGGCCGATGTGCCGCCTTGGGCTTCTGCGGGGCCGTAGTCGGTGCGGGAGAACGCGGTCAGGGAGCCGTCGGCGGTCACGCACCGTCCCGCCGCCCGGCTACCGGTGAGCGTCACCGTCCCGCCCTCGGCCCCGGTGTTCGGGTTGTTGCAGTTGTTGTTCTGCCGGGCGGACTGCGCGAGGGTCTGCTGGAAGACACCCTCGACCGTGGAGGACCCTCCCTGCGCGCTGGCCTTCGCCTTCCCCTCGGCAGGGCCGGTGTCGGCGACCGCGATCCCAGAGCCCACACCTGTCCATCCGCTCACTGCCAGTACCAGCATCGTGGCTGTCGCGATCCTGTGCATCCGCACTCCGGAACCTCCTTGTGCCCATCTACCGACAGGGGTCATGACCTCTTTCCTCAACGCCGTCCGGTGCGTCCTGTTATGGGCTCCACTGCGTCCCTCACCCCGACGGCTCAGCACCGTTTCCCCGGATGCCCTATCGCCGGCCGCGCAACTGCGGCTGCGGTACGCGATGTTCAGCACGATGGAACGGCACCCCGAGACAACAGGCATGCCCGGCACCAGCACCTTGCCAAGGCCGGGTGTGGCGTCACGCCGTGCCGAACACGAGCGCAGCGTTCTGTCCGCCGAAGCCGAAGGACGTGGACAGGGCCAGATCGAAGGTCAGCGGGCGGGGGCGGCCGGTGACGACGTCCAGCTCGTGTTCGGTGTCCTGCTCGGTGAGATTGGCCGTCGGGGGTACCTCCTGCCGCTCCAACGCCAGGACGGTGAGTGCGGCTTCGATGGCTCCTGACGCGCCCAGGGCATGCCCGATGATGCTCTTGGTGGCTGTCACCGGGGGCGGTGCTCCGTCGAAGACCCGCCGGAGCATCAGGGCTTCGGCGGCGTCCCCCAGCCGGGTCGCCGTGCCATGCGCGTTGACGTGTCCGATGTCGCCGGGAGCGCAACCCGCATCGGTCAGCGCCTGCCGCACGGCCTGCTCGGCGCCCGTGCCTTCCGGGTGCGGGGCCGTGGGGTGATGGGCGTCCGCCGACGCGCCGTAGCCGCACAGCAGCGCTCGGCTCCGTGATCCTCGCGCCTGCGCGTGGTCGAGTCGTTCCAGGACGAGGACGGCCGCGCCCTCTCCCAGGACGAACCCGTCGCGCTCGCGGTCGAAGGGGCGCGACGCGAGTGCGGGGCGGTCGACACGGGTGGACAGTGCGCGCATCTGGGCGAAGCAGGCGGCGGTCATGGGTGACCACGACTCGCTGCCGCCCGCGAGGACGACGTCGCACATGCCGCCGATCAGCATGCCGCGGGCAACGCCGAGCGCGGTACTTCCCGAGGCACAAGCGCTGGAGACGGTGAAGTTCGGGCCTCGGGCGCCCGTATCGAGGGCGATCTCACCAGCCAGCATGTTGGGCACGCTGCGCGGCAGCGCGAGGGGTGATACCGCCGTTGGCCGTCCCTGGCCGAGCCGGGTGAACTCGGCGACGTAGGTGCGCAGACTGTTCGATCCCACGCCGAGGACGACGCCGACGCGTTCAGGGCGACAGGCGGGGATGTTCAGCCCGGCGTCCTCCACCGCTTGGCGAGCGGCGATCAGGCCGAGGTGGGCGAACCGGTCGAGGCGGCGGGTGAGGCGGGGTCCCAGCTCCAGTTCGGGCTCGAAGTCCGGTACGTCGCAGGAGATGTCGACCGGCAGCCCGGCGAGCTCCGGGTTCTTGGCGGCCAGCGACCGGCCCACGGCCAGGGTCTTCCAGTTGGTGTCCAGGTCACCGCCCGCAGGAGTGATCAGACCCAAGCCGGTGACGACCACCTCATGACTCATGGTTTCCTCCGGTCGGGCCCCTGGCGGATCTCCGGTGCAGCGCTGCCTTCGGGCGTAGGCACCGAAGGCAGGTTCTGAGGCCGTCGCCGGCGGTCGCGCAGTTTCTGGAGGCGTCTTCTCTTGTCGGAGAGGACCTCCAGGTGGTGCCCGATGCGATCGCGGGCTTCTTCACCGGCCGTCCCCAGGTCCGTGCGGTCCATGAGACGCAGCCTGCGCAGCAGTGGGAGCAGCACCCGGTCACGGTGCACCGCGACGTCGTAGACACCGGCTGTTGCGATCCGCGCGGCACGGCCCTGAAAACCGGGGATGCCGTGTCCCGGCATCCGGAATCCGCAGATGACGTCCGCGAAGGCGGCGGCCATCGGATCGGGGGCCATGTCGAGCGCGTCCGAGCAGACCGCCCGATAGAAGATCATGTGCAGGTTCTCGTCGGCCGCGATGCGGCTCATCAACCGGGTCCCGTGGGGGTCCCCGCAGGCCTGGCCCGCGTTCCGGTGGGCCTCGCGTGTGGCCAGTTCCTGGACGGTCACGTAGGCCAGCGCATGCGCGAGTGTGGGCTGACCGCTGTCGTACCCGTTGCCGACATGGGTCATCCGGGCCCGCTCCAGCTCCACCGGGTCCAAACCGCGGACCGCGTGCAGATAGCCGCGCAGCGCGTCGGAATGGCGTCCTTCTTCGGCGGTCCAGCGGTTCACCCAGGTTCCCCAGGCGCTGTCCCGGCCGAAGCGGGACACGATCTCGTGGTGATAGCTGGGCAGGTTGTCCTCGGTGAGCAGATTGACCAATAGGGCGTCCCGCACGGCGGGTGCCAGCGCCGACTGGTCGGCATGCCAGGGCTCACCGTTCAGGGGTCCGTCGAAGTCCTGCGCCCCGCTCCAGGGAACGTACTGGTGGGGAAACCACTCCTGTGCCGTTGCCAGGTGCCTGTCGAGCTCGCGGGCGACGACCGGTTCCAGTTCCGACAGCAGGTCGATGTTGCCCCGCGCAGGTGGATCGGGAACGCGGGAAGGCGTCATTCCGCTACGGCGTTCCGGACCGTCCGGGCCACCTGCTCCAGCGTGTTCGACGGCGAGAGGTCGCCCAGCCGATCGATCAGGTCGATGCCGGTGCGGTCCTCCAGGACCACCGTCAACTCCATCAGCGCCAGGGAATCGAGTCCCAGGTCCTCGATGGTCGCCGTGGACGGCGACTCGTCGGCCGGGAGGTCGAAGTACTCCTGCAACAGGCTGGTGAGGGCTTCCGCATCGAACTCCTGAACCGGCTGTTCCATCACGCTCTGCTCCTGTCGCGTAGGAAGTGCGCTCCCGCGCTTCCAACGTCTCCAGGTGCGAGCGGTCACCGGCCGGTCACCCGGATGGGCCCCCTGGTGGATACGCCGGCGGCTCCGCGCCGTTGAACCCGAGTCAGTCCGTCCGAGACTCCAACGCCCCGCTCGTTCCCAGGAGATCGTCATGGGTTCCACCGCCCCCTCCCGCCAGGACGCCCGTCTCCTCGCCGACCTAGAGCCGGTCGTCGCCCGCGCTCTCGATGCTCATCTGCACAGCGCCGCGGACTGGTACCCGCACCGGTACATCCCCTGGAGCCAGGGCAAGGACTTCGACGGCGTTCTCGGCGGTGAGCCCTGGGAGCCAGGACAGCAGCGGCTCGCGCCCGCGGTACGCGTCGGGCTGATCCACAATCTGCTCAGCGAGGACAACCTGCCCAGCTATCACCGCGTCATCGCCGAGCTGTTCGGCCGGGACGGCGCCTGGGGAACCTGGGTGAACCGCTGGACGGTGGAAGAGGGGCGTCATGGGATGGCCATCCGTGACTACCTGGTGGTCACCCGCGCCACGGACCCCGTAGCCCTCGAGGACGCCCGCTCGGCACACGTCCAGGGCGGCTACGACATCGACTACCGCGGGGACGTGCTCGCCTCCCTGATCTACGTGACCCTCCAGGAGGTCGCCACCCGCGTCTCGTACCGGAACATGAAGCAGATGTGCGGCGAGCCGGCGTGCGAGGCCTTGTTGCAGAACATCGCCCACGACGAGAACCGGCACATGATCTTCTACCGTGCCGTGCTGGAAGCGGCGGCCCAGTTGGCCCCCGACCGCTTCCTGACCGCTCTCGCCCGTGTCATGGAGACCTTCCGCGTCCCCGGGCACGGTGCACCGGACTTCGCCCGCATGGGCCGCACCATGGCGGTGGCCGGCATCTACACACCCGCCGCGCATTACGAGGAAGTCCTGCTCCCCCTCACCCGCTTCCTGCGGGTCTTCCGGACCGAGGGGCTCGCGCCGGAAGGGGAGCAGGCCCGCGAACGGATCTCGAGGCTGCTGCGGAGCGCTGAGCAGCGCGCCGAACGGTTCGCCGACCTGCTCGGCCGGACGCGGCCGTCCAGGGACCATGCCGCCATGCCCTAGAACCGCCCGCCTCGGGCCGTGATACTGCGACACCCGCCAGGCTCGGGCCGCAGAACGGGGTTCGAGCCGACCAGGTTTCACACGCTGGGAGCGTCTGCCGTGAGCAGGGCGCGCACGATGGTGCCCACCTCGGCGACACCGGGCCGCTTCATCATGGACAGGTGATCGCCGGGGACTTCGTACAGGACCGTCCGGACACCGGCCGCCGCCCAGCCGAGCGTCCGGTCCTGAAGACCGAAGATCTTGTCGTCGCGCGCCCGGACCAGGTGAACGGACTGATCGAGACGTGGCGGGACGTAGTCGGCGCCACCGGCCATCGCGGCAGTGATCATCCGGCCGGTCAGCGTGTCAGGGTCGACGCGCCCCTTGTTGATGTCGACAAGAGTCGCCAGCGAGTGCGGAGCGGGCCCGTCGAGGCACACGAGGGTGGAGATCTGTGCGCCGCGTCGGGTGAGGACGTGCGCCGTCTCGTATGCGAGCAGTCCCCCGAAGGAGTAGCCGAGCAGGTGGTACGGGCCGTCGGGCTGCCGGCGCTGGATCTCGTCCGCGTACTCCTGTCCCATCTGCGGCAGCATCAGGTCGGTCACCACCTCCTGGTAGAAGAGAAGGTTGTTCATCGTGCGGAGCAGCACAGCGCACCCGAGTTCTGCCGAGAGAGCCCGGTACACGTCCCCGCTGCCGACGATCGGCGGGAAGCAGCACACGGTCGTCGGCGGGGATGCGGGACCGGCGTCGGAGGCCCGTTTCCCGGCGCGCAGAAGAATGGTGCGGACACGGCGTTCCGGTACGAACGGCCGTCCCTCCATGACTGCTTCGAGGTAGTTCACCGCCGATCCGATGTCCGGCAGATCGATCAGCATGGTGGCGGGGACGTCCACCTGAAGCACGGCCTGGACGTACTGGGCGAGTTGGACGAGTTCCACCGATGCCAGGCCCAGATCGACGAGATTGCTCGTGCGGTCGACGGAGACACCGCTCACCTCCCGCACGCGGCTGACGAGCATCTCCTCGATGCAGGAGCTCGGGCCCGCGCGGTGGAACTCAGCCCGTGTCACCGGCTCGGGCAGCTGGGCGATACCCCGGCAGGCACGCATCAGGGGCGGCAGAAGCTGCGGTGGTTCGATCCAGGGGGTGTGGTACGCCATGCTCGCACCGGCGGCGGTCAGACCCAGGTCATCGCGGTCCTGGCAGTCGACGTCCTGGACCGGGAAGGTCAGGGTGCCGAGCTTGCGCAGGGGATAGTCCCGGGTGGACCATGGCACGCTCTCGTTCCACTTCACCCAGTCGTTCCGCTGCATGTTCTCGCTGACGAACGGCAGGGTGCTCTTGGGACGTGCCTGAACCATCAGGTCGAACGCGGCCTCACTGCGCAGCAGGTGCGGTCGCACGGCGGCCATGGCCCTTCCGGCGTCGTGGATTTCCTCGTGCCCATCGTTGCGCCGAGGGACCAGGTGGAGGTAGCCGACCTCTGCCGGAGACTCGAAGATCATGCCCCCGGACGTGTCGAAGGGCGCGAGGAGCGGATTGCCGATCCCCTGTCGGGCCTTGCCTCCGTCGTCGAATTCCATCTGAGGGCCCGCATCCCCGTTGAGCAGCCCTTCCATCAACTCGCACGACCACCTGAGGGTGAGAGGAAAGACAATCGGGAGGGTCGTGAAGAGCAACCACGACTCCGTTGGCATCCCCCTGCTCACGGCGCCGTCAGTGCCGGTCCGGCAGGCCGCCGGTACGTCCAGTTTGAGAGCCCACATAAAGATGGGGCCGTACCGGCGGTCCGGGTTCGGAACGCTCATCAGTGAGGCGGCGACCGGCAGTTCACCCGACATCGCCCAAGGGCCGGAGCGCAGAGGCCCGTTGATCGCCGGATCGGCATCGATCTCCAGCACGCCCCGCATGACCAATTCGTCCAGGGCGGGCGTGAAATGCACCTGCTCGGAGCTGCGAAGCCGGAAATAGCGCGGCAGCAGGCCCGGCAGTTGCGGAGGCACCGCCGGGAACCGCCCGACGAGCTGTCCCCAGCGCTCGACCTGTCCCTCGTTGTCATCCTCTGCGTCGGTGGTGACGTCGGCTCCGGCAGAATCGTCGCAGGGTGCGAAATGGTCCTTGACCAGGGCCGTAGCATGCCGGGCCACTGACTCGGTGAGATCGAAGCCGGGTAGTGCGCCGAGGAAGTAGGTGTTCGAACGCCCTTGCAGGTCCTCGAGTTCACGGTAGAAGCCGTCGGCCAGAGCACCGTCGGGGACGTGGGGGAAGAACGGAAGCCGTCGGTGGAGGAGCACCTCGTCGACGGTTCCGCCCAGGGTGGCCACATCGTCGGCCAGGCAGTCCTGCGGGTCGGTCTTCGGGCCGTCGTACCGGAGGGCGTACCAGATGTCGCCACGCCGGTGGACGGCCATGACGTGGCCGCGCCGTGCGGGCTCGAAGTTCTCCCTGAGCACGTGCCGGTCCCCGGCCAGGCCCGTGGCGGTGAACGCCGTGACGGCGTAGTCGTTGTACTCGACCTTCCGGAAGAGCCCGTGGGCGGCGGCGTAGTCCTGGGCATCGAGGAAGCGCAGCGCGTCCCGCGGGAGGGAGGAAACGAGGACGTGGTCGAAGAGGCTGCCGTCCGGGCTGGTCGTGGTGTGCACCCTGACCAGCGGTCCGGCCCCGCCCGCCGGGGCTTCCACCCGGACGCCGGTCACCTCGGTTCGCAGCAGCAGTTGGGTTCCCGGACGGTCGGTCAGGTGCCTGGCCAGCCTCTGCCACAGTTCGGGAAAGAAGCCCGGGCGCAGTTGGAACCGGGCGGGCTCGTGGCTGGTGGGCGGTACGACGCTGCCGAGCAACCGGAAGTACGGAAGACAGACCTCGGAGGGGAAGCCGTAGCCGCTCATCGTGAGCAGTTCGGCCAGGGCGACGTCATGGTTGGACGGGTCGGCGTGCGCCGTGGTGAAGCGCAGGTGTTCCTCGACCGAGGTGATGCGCTCCGGCGTCCACAGGAACCGCTGGGCCAGGCGCTGGTCGTACGCGGACACCGTGCCGGCCACCGTGGGGTCCTCGAACATCGGGGCCGCGCCCACCTGGTCGGCAAGGGCCCGGATGGCCGTGTAGCGGTCCGAGCCGAGGAACACGTCGCCGTAGTACCCGCCGGCCGGGCCGGCGAAGTCGGTCGTGCGTCCCCCGACCCGTTCGCCGCGTTCGACGATGGTGATCCGTTCGTACCCGCGCTGCTGGAGCGCGAACGCGGCGGTCAGCCCGGCCGGCCCCGCGCCGATGACACACACCTGGGGCGGGCGGGGTGGCCCGGTCGGGGCCGGAGGCCCGAGTCGGCCGGAGGGCCTACGGCGCTCCGGTGGCCGCCAGTCGGTGACGACCGTCAGTTCACCGGCCTCCAACGCGGCCTTGGAAGCGCTGCGTCGGATCTTGCCGCTGGATGTCTTGAGGATGGTGCCGGGGGCGATCAGGACGACCCGGGAGACCGGCAGGGCGTGTTCGGCACGGACCGCCCGGCTGATGGCCTCGCACACCGCCGTCGGATCGCCCCCGGCGTTCCGCCTGCCCGCTTCCTGAACGACGACGATCTCCTCGGTGCCGTCCCGCGCGACCCCGAAGGCCGCTGCGGCACCCGGGCGTAGCGATACGTCCGCCTCGCCGACGGTCCTTTCGATGTCCTGAGGGTAGATCGTGCGACCCGCGACGAAGATGACGTCCTTGCGCCTGCCGGTCACGAACAGTTCCCCGTCGTCGAGCACCCCCAGGTCGCCCGAGCGAAGATAGGGACGCGCGTCGCCCTCCAGCCGCGCACGGAAGACGCGTTCGGACTCGTCCGGCCGGTTCCAGTAGCCGAGTCCGACCTGCGGCCCGCTGACCCAGATTTCGCCGACCCGGCCGGGTGGACAGGGGCGACGGGTGTCGGGATCGACGATCAGAACCCGGGTCCCGGCCATCGCCTCGCCGGACCCGGCCATGGCCTGGGATCGAGTGTGCCGGGGCTCCCGCGATGGCGCGGACTGCCCGCTCGCCGGCGCGGCGTGCCGCCACTGCCCCCGGGCCAGCGGGTCCGCCTCCACCCGCCGGTGACGCCACGGCCTACCGAGACGCCCGGCGGTGGCAACGACCGTGCACTCGGCCATGCCGTAGGCCGGGAACAGGCAGTCCGGCCGCAGACCGTACGGAGCGAACGTCGTCGTGAACCGCTCCAGCGTCTGCTGGGACACAGGCTCGCCGCCACACAGCGACAACCGCAGGCTGGACAGGTCCAAGCCGTTGAGCCGGTCCTGCTGTGCCCGGCGAACGCACAGGTCAAGGGCGAAATTCGGCACGGCGGAGATGGTGCCGCGATACGTCCCGATCGCCTCCAGCCAACTGAGCGGATCGGAGACGAAGTCGATCGGGGACATCAGCCACGACTGCCCACCCGACCACGCGGTGTAGAGGACGCTCGTGATCAGGCCGAAGTCGTGGTACAGCGGAAGCCACGACACGAACCGGGACCCGGCCCGCGGATCGGCGTCGATCTTCTCCAGCATCTGACGGCAGTTGGCGATCACGTTCGCGTGGCTGAGCACCACACCCTTGGGCGCTGACGTCGAGCCGGAGGTGTACTGGATGAGCGCCGGCGTGTGCGGGGCGATGTCCGGCCGGCACCACGAGTCCGCGGAGGACACATCGACTTCGTCGGTCGCGATGCAGGCCAGTCCACCCAGGCCGGGGCGATCACCGAGGAGCGGTTCGGCCAGGGACACCATGGGTGCGGTGCTGAGCAGGACCGCGGCCTCGGCATCGGAAGCGATGGCTTCCAGACGGGGGAGCGTCCGTTCCAGTCGTGCCGGGTTGGGCGGGTAGACCGGGACCGGTACGACACCGGCGTACAGACAGCCGAAGAATCCGACGACGAAGTCCAGTCCCGGGGGGTAGGGCAGCAGCGCACGGCCTGCTGAGGGGCACAGGTGCCGCAAGGCGACCGCGACGGCCCGTGCCTGCCGGTCGAGCGCGCCGAAGGTCAGTACCTTGACCGGCGCATCGGCGCCACGAGCCAGCGCGTGGTAGACCGGCTGCTCCGGCCGCTGCTCCGCATGTTCACGCAGAACCTGTACGAGCGAATCGGGGACGGGATCGGGGGGCGTCATGCGGATCGCTCCTGACACGTAGGAGGGGATGGCGCCGTGCCGGAGCCGGCGGGGGCGGTGGCGGACGTACGGAGGGGTCGCCGGCGGCCTTTCGTGTTGCGTATGAGGTCTTGCGCCGGGGGCCGGGGTGCGGCCGGACCATGGCGACTCAAAGTAATCAATGCGTCGCTGTGGGTTCAAGTCTCTGGATCTTCGCGGTCGGTCGTCGCGGGACCGGCCGATGGCGCGGACCACATGCGCCACCGGTTGCCGGCGCCCGCCCATTGCCGTACGTCCGCGGCACGTGGACCCACTGCGTTCCGGTCCGGAACGTGAGCGCGATCGCGTCGATCGCCTCCCGGTGATCACGTCACCGGCCACCCTTCTCGGGGCCGGTCCCGGAGTGACGCCCGGGATCACACAGTCGTCGGGCCCGAGGACTTGAGCAGGAAAACTCCTGGTTGCCGGGGTGCGTACCCGGCCATACTCGAGCATGTGTTCCTGACGATCAGTACCACCGGCTGCCCTGAACGCCCAGCGACCGACCTCGGGTTCCTGCTGCACAAGCATCCCGGCAAGGCGCAAGCGTTCTCCACCGCGCACGGCACCGCCCACGTCCTCTACCCCGAGGCGACGGCCGAGCGCTGCACCGCCGCGCTGCTGCTGGAGGTGGACCCGGTGGCGCTGGTCCGCCGCGGCCGGGGGAAGGGCCGGGGCGGGGCGCCCGACGCGGCGCTCGCCCAGTACGTCAACGACCGCCCGTACGCCGCCTCTTCGCTGCTCGCCGTAGCCCTGAGCAGCGTCTTCTCCAGCGCGATCAAGGGCCAGTGCAAGGCCCGTCCGGAACTCGTGGACGCCCCGCTGCCGCTGCGCGTCGAAGTGCCCGCGCTGCCCGCCCGGGGCGGCCCCGACCTGGTCACCCGCCTGTTCGCGCCGCTCGGCTGGACCGTGACCGCCGCTGCCGTCCCGCTGGACACGGAGTTCCCCGAGTGGGGGGACTCGCGCTACGTCCGCCTGACCCTGGAGGGCGAGGCGCGGATCGCCGACGCGCTGCGCCACCTCTACGTCCTGCTGCCCGTGCTCGACGACGCGAAGCACTACTGGGTCGCCCCCGACGAGGTGGACAAGCTGCTGCGCGCGGGCGACGGCTGGCTCGCCGCGCACCCGGAGCAGAAGCTGATCACCAGCCGCTATCTCGCGCGCCGCGGGGGACTGACCCGGGAGGCGCTGGACCGCCTCGAACTGGTCCGGCTCGCCGACGCCGACGACATCGGGGTCGAGGAGATCGACAACGCGGTCGACGAGACGACGGACACCGAGGAGAAGCCGGTGCCGCTGGCCGTACGGCGGCGCGAGGCGATCCAGGCGGCACTGGTCGAGTGCGGGGCGAGCCGGGTGCTCGATCTCGGCTGCGGCCAGGGCCAGTTGGTCCAGGCGTTGCACCAGGACGTCCGCTTCACCGAGATCGTGGGCGTCGACGTGTCCATGCGCGCGCTGACGGTGGCCGCCCGCCGGCTGCGGCTGGAGCGGATGGGGGAGCGGCAGGCGGAGCGGGTGGCGCTCCTGCAGGGCTCGCTCGCCTACACCGACGCACGCCTCAAGGGCTACGACGCGGCCGTGCTGAGCGAGGTCGTCGAGCATGTCGACCCGCCGAGGCTGCCCGCCCTGGAGTACGCGGTCTTCGGTTCCGCCCGCCCGCGGACCGTCCTCGTCACCACCCCGAACGCCGAGTACAACGTGCGCTGGGAATCCCTCCCGGCCGGGCACGTACGCCACGCCGACCACCGCTTCGAGTGGACGCGGGAGGAGTTCCGGACCTGGTCGCGGGAAGTGGCCGAACGGTACGGCTACGGCGTCGCGTTCGCGCCCGTCGGCGACGACGACCCCGAGGTGGGACCGCCGACCCAGATGGCCGTCTTCCAGCGGGCCGAGCAGTCCGAGGACGGCACCACCGGCACCACCGGCAGCCGCACGGCGGCCACGCAGGACACGACCACCAAGGACACGACCACGAAGGAGGGGAAGGCCGCATGACGACGGAAGAGAACGCCGCGGAGACCAGCGCGACGACCGCCGGGGAGCGCTCGGGGGAGCCGTCGGCGCAGCGGACGGAGCGCACGCTGCCCGTCACCGACCTCTCCCTCGTCGTCCTCGTCGGCGCCACCGGCTCCGGCAAGTCCACCTTCGCCGCACGGCACTTCACGCCCACGTCGGTGCTCTCCTCCGACTTCTGCCGCGGGCTGGTCAGCGACGACGAGAACGACCAGAGCGCCAGCCGCGACGCCTTCGACGTCCTGCACTACATCGCGGGCAAGCGGCTCGCGTCCGGCCGGCTGACCGTGATCGACGCGACGAACGTCCAGTCCGAGAGCCGCAAGCAGCTCGTACGCCTGGCGCGCGAGCACGACGTCCTGCCGATCGCCATCGTCCTGGACGTGCCCGAAGAGGTGTGCGCGGAGCGCAACGCCGCGCGGCCCGACCGCGCCGCCCTGCCCCGTCACGTGATCCGTCGCCACCGCCGTGAACTCCACCGTTCCCTGCGGCACTTGGAGCGCGAGGGCTTCCGCAAGGTGCACGTCCTGCGCGGCGTCGAGGAGGTCGAGTCCGCCGAGGTCACCTTCGTACGGCGCTACAACGACCTGCGGCACCTCACCGGTCCCTTCGACGTCATCGGCGACATCCACGGCTGCCGTTCCGAGCTGGAGACCCTGCTCGTCACGCTGGGCTACACCCTCGAGCGGGACGGACAGGGCCGCCCGGTGGGCGCGGTGCCGCCGCCGGGACGTACGGCCGTGTTCGTCGGCGACCTGGTCGACCGCGGCCCGGACAGTCCGGGCGTGCGGACCCGTGCGGGTCTGGCCGCCGAGGAGATCGAGGACCTGGGCGAGACCGGCGGTCGCGGCCGTCGCGGCGGGCGGCCTGACGCCGCCGCGGAGGAGCGGCCGAAGCGTACGCGGACCCCGCGCACGCGCCGCCGCACGCGCGGCGGGTCTCCCGTCGGCGATGACGGGGCGGCCACCGTCTCCGACACGGCGAAGGCCGGAGCGCCGGAGAGGGGTGCCGCGGGGACCGGGTCCGCCGAGGACACGGGCGACGCTGCCAGGCGTCCGCGGCGCCGCCGGCGTACGCGCGGTGGTGCGGCCGCCGCCGAGGGCGCCGCCCCGGCGGTGGAGACCGCGAAGGCGCCGGAGTCCGGGGCGACGGCGGACGCGGAGGGCGAGGCGGCTTCGAAGCCGCGCCGTCGCCGCCGCACCCGCTCCCGCTCGGCCACTCCGGAGAGCTGACCGGCACAGGCCACACCTGCCGACGGCCCGCACCCCGCGACGGGGTGCGGGCCGTCGGCCGTACGGGGGCCGGGGACGTGGGCCGGGGCGGGCATCAGGACACGGCACGCGTCGGAGTCGGACGCCCCGTTGACGCCGTGCCGTCACATGGGCCGGATAGCCTCATCGCATGAGCAGGCCGCCCTCCCTCGCCCTCCCCGCGTGCGCCCGCGCGCACCGGCTCCGTACCTCGCGCGGCGACTTCGCCGTGCACGAGGCCGTGCCTCCCGCCGGGACGCCCCCGCGCGGCCAGGTGCTGCTCGTGCCCGGCTTCACCGGCAGCAAGGAGGACTTCATCGCCCTGCTGGAGCCGCTCGCGCAGCGCGGCTTCCGCGTCCTCGCCGTCGACGGCCGCGGGCAGAACGAGTCCGCGGGCCCGGGCGACGAGAGCGCCTACGCGCAGGAGGAGCTGGCGCAGGACGTACTGGCGCAGACGGCGGCCGCGTTCGGCGACGGGGAACCGGTCCATCTGCTGGGGCACTCCCTGGGCGGCCTGATCACCCGTGCCGCGCTGATCAAGGACCCGTCCCCGTTCGCCTCGTTCACGATCATGAGCTCCGGGCCCGGGGCCATCGCGCAGGAGCAGCAGCACCGCACCAAGATGCTCATCACCGCTCTCGCCGACCCCAAGTTCGACATGGAGTGGATCTGGCGGGCGATGCGGGCGCTGGACCCGCCGGAGGCCCCCGAGGCGTCGACACCGCGCGAGATCGCGGAGTTCCTGCACCGCCGCTGGCTGAACACCGTGCCCGAGCAGCTCGTCGCGACCGGACGGCAGCTCATCGCCGAACCGGACCGGGTGGCCGAGCTCGCCGCGCTCCCGCTGCCGAAGCACGTGCTGTCCGGGGCGGTCGACTACGCGTGGCCCGTCGCGCTCATGGACGACATGGCCGTGCGCCTGGGGGCGCGCCGCACCGTGATCGAGGGCGCCGAGCATTCCCCCGCCGCCGAGCGGCCCGCACCGACGGCCCGCGCACTCGCCGACTTCTGGGAGGAGGCCGGGCGGGACGAGGCGCCGGAGGGCAGCGCGTCCCGGTGACTGCCCGGCGGCCCGGCGCCGACGGCCCAGCGGCCTAGAGCTGGGCCTGCAGGTGGTCCCAGAAGCCGTCCCGCAGGGCCCGCCGCAGATCGGCGTGGCCTCGCAGCGAGCGCTGGAGCAGGCCCTCGGCCTCGATCAGCAGCTCCTGGTCGGTCGTGCCGGGCAGATACGGATGGCCGGGGAGGAGTTCGGCGAGCGTGTCCCGGCCGCGCTCGACCAGCCACTGGGCGGCGATACGGGCCCCGACGAACCGCATGTCCTTGACGCCGGGCCTCGGCCCCACCGCGGCACCGGCCACGGTCTCGTCGTAGAGCACCGCCCGCCGCGTCACGTACGGCTTGCAGAAGTCGAGCTCGAACGTCCGCTGGCTGTCGACCTCCCAGAGCAGCGGATCGGCCTGGTTGCGGCCGGTCAGCGCCTCGATGCCCCACAGGTGGACCCGGGCGCCGTACGCCTGCGCCGCCTCGACCGCCGACACCAGGTCCTCGTCGCCGCCGATGAGGACGGCGTCGCTGATGGCGCGATTGCGGGCGAGGGTCTCCAGGTCCGTGCGGATCAGGGAGTCGACGCCCTTCTGCTGGTTGTTGGCGTTGAGGTTGCCGAGCCGGACCTTGACGTCGGGGAGCTCGGCGATGCGCTGCTGCTCGGTGGTGTGGAGGCGGCGGCGGGCGCCGTCGTACCAGTAGACGCGCAGCAGCCGGCTGTCCGGGAAGATCGTCCGGGCCTTGTCGATGAACGCCTCGATGAGACCTTCGGCATCGAGCTCGAACGCCCGCCGGTCCTCCTCACCGGCGACGAGGCGGCCCATGGCCGCGTAGAGGTAGCCGGCGTCCACGAAGACCGCGTGGATGGACGGGGTGGTCGACACCTTGGCGAGCACGCGCTGGAGCAGCTCGTTGGTCTGCTCGATCCCTCCAGCAACCGCGGAGAGGTCGGCGTGGGGCCCCAGGGGCTCTGCGTTCTTCATACGTGCCTCATTCTTGGGGCGGCCCGCCGGTGGCACAACCTGTCGGCCTACCGGGCGGTAGTTAGACGGCTGAAAATTTTCCTTAGCGTAGGGAATGTTTGCAGGACGCACTCGGTTGAGGACCGTAGAAGCTGCGACACAGACGTACGCAATCCATCATTAACAGTCGGATAACGACCCCGACTCGGCGAGGCACCACCCTGGATGACTTCGCCAGCACGTTCTCCTGCAGGAGGAAACGGACGAAGGGAGAAGCCATGCGCTTCGAGATCATGCGCCTTGACGACATAGACGGTGTCGCCGTCGACACCACCGTCGTGGACGCCGCCTCCGTCAACCGGATCGTGCAGCAGGCCGCCGCGTCCGGCCAGCGCATCTACATCCGCCCGGCCGGGACCGCCGTCCGGTAACGCATCGACCGATCAGCGCCGCCGCCCCATCGCAAGGACTGCCGTCGCCCACCGCGACACACGACCCCGAGCGACCCGCACGAGGACCCAGGCCACGCGCACAGCATGACGAAAGCGCCCCCGTACGACGACGTACGGGGGCGCTCGCGGTGTCCGGGGACCGTTCTCGCGGTCCGGACGAGGAAGGGGGCGGATCAGGAGCCGTTTCAGGAGCCGTTGATCACCTGCGTGACGCCGTTGATGATCTGCTGCACCGCGAGGGCCGACAGCATCATTCCGGCCAGCCGTGTCACGAGCACCACACCGCCGTCCTTGATGACGCGGATGATCAGCAGCGAGTAACGCATCGTCAGCCACAGCACGATGTGCATCGCCACGATGGCCAGCCAGACCGACACGTACTCCGCGGCGCCGTTCGCGCTCTGCACGGCGAGGATCACCGACACGATCGCGCCGGGCCCGGCCAGCAGCGGCATGCCGAGCGGCACCAGCGCCGCGTTGACGTCCTTGGTCTGGGTCGGCTCCTCCGACTTCCCCGTCAGCAGGTCGAGCGCGATGAGGAGCAGCAGCAGACCGCCCGCGATCATCAGCGCCGGCACCGACACGTGCAGATAGTCGAGGATCTGCTGGCCGCACAGGCCGAAGACCGTGATGACGCCGAAGGCGACGGCGGCGGCCTGCAGCGCCATCCTGCGCTGGATCTTGGCCGGGCGGCCGGAGGACAGGGCAAGGAAGATCGGCGTGATCCCCGGCGGGTCCATGATGACGAAGAGCGTGAGGAAGAGGGATCCGAAGACGGCGAAGTCGAACACGGTGATGTGGCCTTGCGGGTACGGGGGACGGCGCGAGCGCACCGCGGGCGGACAGGTTAGAGGGCGGGGAAGAGCGAGCGGAAGGGCGGGACGCGACCGTTCAGACCCGGCCGCCCGTGCCGGGCACGGGGAAGGCTCCGGTCGCCCGGCGCACGATCTCGGCGTAGACCTCGGGGTCGGTCGTGTACTCCCCGAGGCGGCAGGTCTTGCGCTCGCCGTGGTAGTCGCTGGAGCCGGTGGCCAGCAGGCCGAGGTCGGCGGCGAGGCCGTGCAGCCGCTCGCGCGTAGCCGTGTCGTGGTCCATGTGGTCGGCCTCGACGCCGTCGAGTCCGGCGGCGGCCAGCTCGGCGATGGCGTGCTCGGGCACGCACGTGCCGCGTTCGACGGCGAGCGGGTGCGCGAAGACGGTGACCCCGCCCGCGGCCTTCACCAGACGGATCGCGTCGAACGGGTCCAGCTCGTGCTTCCCTACGTACGCCCGGCCGCCGTCCGCCAGCCAGTCCGGCGTGAAGGCGTCCGAGACGCTGTCGACGACGCCCAGTTCGACCAGCGCGGTGGCCACGTGCGGGCGCCCCACGGAGCCGTCCCCCGCGATCTCGGCCACCCGCTCCCAGGTGACGGGCACCCCGAGGTCGCGCAGCTTGCCGACCATGGCCTGCGCGCGGGGCACCCGGTCGTCCCGTACGAGTTCGCGCTCGCGCGCCAGCTCGGGCTCCTCCGGGTCGAAGAGGTACGCCAGCAGGTGCAGGGACACCCCGTCCAGGCGGCAGGACAGCTCCGCGCCGGTGACCAGGGTCAGCCCCTCGGGCAGCGCGGCCGCCGCCTCCGCATGCCCGCCGACGGTGTCGTGGTCGGTGAGCGCGACGACGTCCAGCCCGGCTTCGGCGGCGTGCCGTACGAGCTGGGCGGGGGTGTCGGTGCCGTCCGAGGCAGTGGAGTGGGTGTGCAGGTCGATGCGCACGGCACGGCTCCAAACTGCGAGGTCGGACGGGGGGACGCTCCAGGATAACCGCGCGGGGGGCCGCGCCCGTCCGGGCGGGTCCCCGGGTGCCGGGTCCCGTGTGCCGGGTGGCGGGCCCCCGGGTGCCTGCTGCCGGGTGGGGGTCCCGGGTGGCGTGGTCAGGACAGGATGCGCGGCGAGAGCGCCCCGCAGGGCACCATCTCCACCTCCCCGCCGGCGTCGCGCAGATCGGTGAGCACCAGCTCGTCGTACATCAGCAGCCCGGACTGCTCCGGCCAGAGGATGGCCCAGAGCCACAGCCCGCGCGCCTCACCCGCGAAGACCGCGCGGTTCGGAGGCGCGCTCTCGACGTGCCAGAGCGGCGTGGGGCGGCCCGCGGCGTGCACCTTCACCTGGGGCGACCGGTCCACGGACAGGTGGGGTCCGGGGTCGGGGCCGGGCATGCCGGCGTAGCGGGCCCCGAGCCCGACGCCCAACTCCTCGGCCACCAGCAGCATTTCACCCATCCCCCCGACGGGGCCGGGGCCGGAGCAGGCGACCGCGGTCGCGCGGCCGCCCGTACGGTCGTCGCCCGCGGTGGCCACGCCGGTGAACAGCCAGCCCAACGGCAGCGGCCACGGCATCCAGACCGGCACCTGGGCGCGTTTCACGACGACGCCGAGCGCTTCGACACTCGGCGGGACGACCGGCTGCAGCGGGTGCACCGTGCCGTGCACATCGCACTGCCATGAGTCGGAGAAGAGACCGGGCGCGCGGACCCGGCCACCGCACTTCGGGCAACTGGGTTCGCCCCTCATAGGCCCCAACGGTCCTACCCCTCCGTGCTCGCGTCAAGGACGACCAGCCCTTCCGCGTACGCGTCAAGGACGATCACCCGTCCGGAGCCCGTGACCGGAACCCCCGCACAGGGGACCGCCCCGCCCGCGCTCCGCCGCGGCGTCCGGCCCCGGGGATCAGTCCAGCGGCACCCCGGCGCGCAGCGGGTCGCGCAGGTCCGTGCCGTACGTGAGCCAGCGCTTCTCCAGTGCGCCCGCGCCGTGCACCCGCTTCCAGGCGGCCTCGTTGGGCGTCATCGGCAGCAGCGGCAGGAAGCGGACCGGGTCCATCGGCGGGGGCATCTCGAGGTCCTCGACCAGACCGCCGGGCTCGGCCACGAGCACCGAGGTGAACTGCGCCTCCGGCCACAGCGGCTCGCCCACGTCGAGCGAGGCCCCGGGCGCCACGACGACCCCCTCCACCTGGGGCGAGGCGGCGAGGACGGCGAGGGACCTGAGCACCCTGTCGGTGTCGGCCACGCCGGCGCGGACGGACAGCAGCAGTTCGGCGCGCGGCCCCTGGACGGGGTCAGCGAGGGCGGCCGTGGGGTCGGTCATCGGCTGGGCGGACATGCCGAGCGTGGCGTAGCGCACCACCGTGCCGTCGCCCGGGACGTCCGTGAAGCGGAGGATCTCGATGCGATCGGTCCCGACGAAGGTGACGGCAGCGCGCCCGTCCGGCTCACCGAGCGCGGTGAGCAGCCGGGCCTCGACCAGCTCAAGAACATCTGACATGGCGTGAGCATAGAACGCGTATACAGGAGGCAAAGGAGCGACTGGGCGCCCTGGTGGGCTGATACTGTTGACCGCTGGTTCAGGGCAGCACGCAGCGCATCGCTGACGGCCCTGCCGACCAGTCAGTCTCGCGGCGCATCGCCGCGATCGGTGCTTCCCCCACGGGGGACCGGCCGGAGGAGGTGGGACTGCGGTGGATCCGAGTCGACCGTGCAGTACCAACAGCCCTTCCGTGCCCTGCGCCGTCACCGCACCCGCGGCGTGACCTACCCCGCACACCTTCGGCGAAACCACTGACATTTCGCCGGGGTCCACCGGGATTCGCGGACGCCGGAAGAGCGATTCACGTCTCACACCGAACCAGCGTCACGCCGTCACCGCGGCACAGCGGTGTCGCCCGCTTTGCCGACGTACGATGCCGTACGTCCGCATTCCGGGCGGCAGTGCACGTCCCGCCGCCGACGGCCGGCCCGTGAAGGAGCCAGCCATGTCGATGATCCGCGAACTGCGCGCAGCCGTCCGTCCCGCCCTGCGCCGGGGCCACCCCGGCTACGGTCCGGGCACCGGCGACCCCACCGGATTCCTCTCCTCGGTGGTGGACTGCGCGGTCTACCGCGACGGGGCCCGCGTCAAGGACCAGCTCACCCCGCACGAAGCCCTGGAGCGTGCCCGCTCCGACGGCGGCTTCGTCTGGATCGGCCTGCACGAGCCGTCCGAGCAGGAATTCAGCGGCATCGCCTCGGAGTTCGGCCTCCACCCGCTCGCCGTCGAGGACGCCGTCCACGCCCACCAGCGTCCCAAGCTCGAGCGCTACGACGACTCGCTCTTCACCGTCTTCAAGACCATCCACTACGTGGAGCACACCGAGCTGACCGCGACCAGTGAGGTCGTCGAGACCGGCGAGGTCATGTGCTTCACCGGGCGGAACTTCATCATCACCGTCCGGCACGGCGGTCAGGGCTCGCTTCGCGCCCTGCGCCACCGCCTCGAGGACGACCCGGAGCTGCTCGCCAAGGGCCCCTCCGCGGTGCTGCACGCCATCGCCGACCAGGTCGTCGACGGCTACATCGCGGTGGCCGACGCCGTGCAGGACGACATCGACGAGGTGGAGATCGCCGTCTTCAGCTCGACGCCGGGCGGCGGTTCGGCGCGCGGCGCCGACGCGGGCCGCATCTACCAACTCAAGCGGGAGGTCCTGGAGTTCAAGCGGGCCGTCTCGCCGCTGCTGCGGCCGATGCAGCTGCTGAGCGAGCGGCCCATGCGGCTGGTCGACCCGGACATCCAGAAGTACTTCCGCGACGTCGCCGACCACCTGGCGCGGGTCAACGAGCAGGTGGTGGCCTTCGACGACCTGCTCAACTCCATCCTCCAGGCCAATCTCGCGCAGGCGACGGTCGCGCAGAACGAGGACATGCGCAAGATCACCGCCTGGGCCGCGATCATCGCCGTCCCCACGATGATCTGCGGCGTCTACGGCATGAACTTCGAGTACATGCCGGAGCTCAAGTGGAAGTACGGCTACCCGCTCGTGATGGGCGTGATCTTCGCCATCTGCTTCTCGATCCACCGCGGCTTCAAGCGCAACGGCTGGCTGTGAACGGCGAGTTGACCTCCCGTGCGGCGCGCCGGCGGGGGCCGGAGCCGTACGGCGGCTGTCTGCTGCCGGGAAGTCACGGGTCGCCGGTCCGTCACGGGTCGCCGGTCCGTCAGGTGTCCGTACCGGGGGCCGGCGCCGGGGTGCCGCGGCGGCCACCCATGATCACCAGCACCAGGCCGGCGAGGATCACGACGAGCGCCGGGTAGGCGGCGGCCGGGGGCGTCTGGCCGAGCCATACCGCTGCGATCAGGGCGGCGCCCGGCGTCTCCAGCAGGACGGCCGTCGAGGTGACGGACGGACCGAGGCCGCGGACCACGCGGTTGAGCAGGGAGTGGCCGAGGAACTGCGCGGCGGCGGTCAGCAGGGCGAGCTTCAGCCAGGTCTCACCGCTGTACCCGGTGACGGCGGATCCGGACACCAGACACGTGACGAGCAGCAGCGCCGCGGTCGTCGAGTAGCAGACGTAGGTGTACGCGGTGGTGCTGACGGTGCGCCGTACCTCGGACCCGATCAGCACGTATCCGGCCGCGGCGATGCCGCCGCCCAGTGCGAGCGCGTCGCCCGCGAGCGCGCGCGGCGACAGCGACAGGTCGACGCCGGTGAGGAGGACGACGCCGAGGAACGCGACGCCGGTACCGGCCCAGACGAGACCGGGCGGCCGGTGCCCCCGCATCCGCAGCAGGAGCGTGGTCCAGATCGGCGTGGTCGTCACCAGCGCGGTCGAGGAGGCCACCGAGGTCAGGTGGAGGCTTGGCAGCCAGAGCCCGAAGTGGACGGCGAGCAGGGCCCCGGACGCGGCGGACAGCAGCAGCGCCCTGCGCCCCATCCCGCGCAGTTCGGACCGGTGCCGCAGCAGCGCGACCGGTGACAGGACGCCGACCGCCATGGCGTTCCGCCAGAACGCGATGGCCAGGGCGGGTGCGGCGGTCGCCGCGATGAGCGGGGCGGAGAACGAGATCCCGGCGACCGCGAGGGCGAGGAGCAGCAGATCGAGCCGGGCCGCCGTGGCGGGGGCGCCGGGCTCGGACAGGCGCGCCACCGGGGCCTGTTCACCCTGCTGGGCTGGGCTGCGGCGCACGGGCTCCTCGCGTGGGATCAGGGACGGAACCTCACCAGCGTAAGGGGCATGCCGGGGTCACGGAACTGACCGTCCGCCGACTGGGACACGGCCCGGAACCGTACGGCGGGCGGGGCGGGAGGAACGGAACCACGAGGGCCGAGCGGGGCGGGCTGTCCCGGCGGCGGAGGGACGACCGGGCTCTCCGGGCGGCGGGCGGGGCGGCATAAGCTGAGCGCCATGACGCAGACGACCCTCATGGACCGTGCCCTCATCGAGGAGGCCACCAAGAAGTCCGGCCTCATCTGGGTCCAGGGCGACGGGGCGGAGGCGCCGCCGCGCGCCCTGTGGCACGTATGGCTCGAGGGCGCTGCCTGCCTCGTGGGCGACGGCCCCGGCGAGCAGCCGTTCACCGGTCTCGCCCTCACCGACGGCGGGGCCGCCACCGTGACCGTGCGCAGCAAGGACAAGGGCGGCCGGCTGGTGGCCTGGCACGCGCGCGTCACGGAGTTGGCGCCGGGCGGCGAGGCGTGGGAGGCCGCCGTGGCCGAGCTCAAGGGGAAGCGGCTCAACGCCCCGGACGCGGAGCAGGTGACCGAGCGCTGGGCGCGTGAGTGCCGCGTGCTGCGCCTGGAACCCGACGGCTCCACCGCCGCACTGCCCGACGGCTCGCTGGCCGCCGCACCGGCGGAGACCCCGGCGACCACGCGCCGGCCGATCCCGGCCGCCCTGCCCCGGCTGCTGCGTCCGGGTCGCAGGAAGCGCGGCTGAGGACGGGGCGACCCGCGCCGGCCGTCGTCGGCCGCCCGCCGGTCAGTTGCCGGTCGTGATCTGCTTGCCGTAGTCGACGATGTGGTCCTTGTTCGGCGCCTTGAGGGTGAAGTCCTGGTTCCAGTCGGCGAGTTCGAGGACACCGGCGCCCCCGGCCCGCTGCAGCCGCAGCGGATACGGCGTGCCCTCCAGGGACACGTCGAGCGCGCCGCCGTCCGCTTCCCCGTCCCCGACGGTGACGCGCACCGTACGGACCCCGGAGACCGTGCCGCGGTCGCCGGTCTCCAGCCCTCCGCGCAGATCGAGCAGCCCGTCCATCAGCAGCTCCATGTCGGTGAAGCCGCTGAGCTGCTTGTACGCGGAGTCGCCCGGGGGCACCTTGACGTACTTGTCGCCGAGCTTGCTCGCGGCCGCCTCGTCCGACTTGGACGGCTGACCCCCGCCCTCCTGGCTGGCCCAGAAGTTCGCGTCGGCCTTCAGATAGAGGTCGTCGCCGACCCGCAGCATCTCGAAGGTCTTGCCCTTGGTGGAGACCTGGCCGATGCCTCCGCCCTTCTCACCGCGCTTCAGCCGCACGTCGAGCTTGTACGTGCGCCCCTGCGAGACGACGGTGCCCGAGAGCCGTACCGAGCCCGCCTTCCCGACCGCGGTCAGGGCCTTGCGCTCGATCTTCTGCGGGGACAGTTTCCCCACGCCGTTCGTCCCGGCGTCGGGGTCTTCCTCCGCACACCCCACGAGCCCCACGGCGAGCACCGTGCACACCGCTCCCACGAGCGCGGCGGTCCGTGTGCGGGGCAGAGCAGTCACGTCGGTGATGCCTCCTGATCGGTGGGGCCTCGGCAGCAGACGGCAGCGTACCGGGGAGGTCGGAGCCGTACGGGGGCGCCCGTCGATCCGTCCGCTTCCGGTGCGTGACACTCGCCATATTCGGGGCGGAGATCGCTCACAGCGCTTTCCGGAGGCCGCCTCCCGAGCCGTACCATCGGGGCATGGCTACCGACACACCCACAGGCTCCGCGCCCAGCGAGGACGCGGTGCGCGCCGCGCTCGCGACGGTGAACGACCCGGAGATCCACCGCCCCATCACCGACCTCGGGATGGTCAAATCGGTGGAGATCGCGGCGGACGGGGCGGTGGCGGTCGGCATCTATCTGACGGTGTCCGGCTGTCCTCTGCGCGAGACGATCACGCGCGAGGTCACCGACGCGGTCTCGAACGTCGAAGGCGTCACCGGGGTCAGCGTCGAGCTGGACGTGATGAGCGACGAGCAGCGCCGTGAGCTGGCGACCTCGCTGCGCGGCGGACAGACCGAGCGCGAGGTGCCCTTCGCCAAGCCCGGTTCGCTGACCCGGGTCTACGCGGTGGCGTCGGGCAAGGGCGGCGTCGGCAAGTCCTCGGTGACGGTCAACCTCGCGGCGGCCATGGCGCGGGACGGGCTGAAGGTCGGCGTCGTCGACGCGGACATCTACGGCCACTCGGTGCCGCGCATGCTGGGTGTGGAGGGCCGCCCCACCCAGGTCGAGAACATGATCATGCCTCCGTCCGCGAACGGTGTGAGCGTCATCTCCATCGGCATGTTCACCCCGGGCAACGCCCCCGTCGTGTGGCGGGGGCCGATGCTGCACCGGGCCCTCCAGCAGTTCCTGGCCGACGTGTGGTGGGGCGACCTCGACGTGCTGCTGCTCGATCTGCCGCCGGGCACGGGCGACATCGCGATCTCGGTGGCCCAGCTCGTGCCGAACGCGGAGATCCTCGTGGTGACGACGCCTCAGCAGGCGGCGGCCGAAGTGGCCGAGCGCGCGGGCTCGATCGCCGTCCAGACCCACCAGAAGATCGTCGGCGTCGTCGAGAACATGTCGGGCATGCCATGCCCGCACTGCGACGAGATCGTGGACGTCTTCGGCACGGGCGGCGGTCAGCGCGTCGCGGAGGGGCTGACGCGGACCACGGGCGCGGAAGTACCGGTGCTGGGCGCCATCCCGATCGACGTACGGCTGCGGGAGGGCAGCGACGAGGGCAAGCCCGTCGTCATCACCGACCCGGACTCCCCGGCCGGCAGCGCACTGCGGTCGATCGCGGGGAAGCTGGGCGGGCGGCAGCGCGGGCTGGCCGGGCTGTCGCTGGGCATCACGCCGCGCAACAAGTTCTGACCGTTCCGGTGGCGCCCGCGTCGCCGGTACGACAGCCGAGGGCCCGGTCCTGTTCAGGATCCGGGCCCTTCGCGTACGTCGTCCGTCGCCGGAGCCGTTCGCGTCTGTCGTCCGCGGGGATCGCTCGCGCTTCGTCGTGTGGACGCGCGGGGCGCGCGCCGCGTACGCCTGCGGAGCGCGCACGCCCCGCGTACGGGGCGCGGGTCGCACACCGGGGGCGCGGGCGCGCACGGCGACCGCCCCGCCCGGACGGTGCTCGTCAGTGGTCGTACTCGGAGAGGTCCTTGATCACCGAGAAGCCGAGGCCGTAGGCGCTCATGCCCCGCCCGTACGCCCCGATGTGCACCCCGCCGCTCTCTCCGCCGGAACGGCCGTCGGCCGCCGCGGTCGAGCCCGCGAGCACCCATCCGAACTCCGACTCGCGGTAGTGGAACTGCGTCGGAACGCCGTCCACCGGCAGCGACAGGGTCGTCCACTCGGGCCCGTCGATCTCGTCGGCCAGCTCCCACGCCGCCAGCGTCTGCTGCTCCAGCCACTCGTCCCGCAGATGACGCTCGATCTGCGCGGGCCAGGTGCACGCGAGCAGCCCCGACCCGGCCAGCCAGGCCGCGGAGGAGACCGATGTGGCGTCCAGGACGCCCGTACCGTCGGCGCTCTCGCGCACCGGGCGGCCCGCGACCGTGACCACCACGGCGAAGCGCTGCTTGTCCTGCTCGCCGTCGGCGCGCAGGGTCGGCTCCTCGCCGTGTCCGGTGGAACCGTGTTCGACCGTGCCGTCCGCGACCGTGCCCACCTGCATCAGCCAGCGCGGTCCCGAGAACGCCTCGTCCAGCCCGTACCAAGGGAAATCCGCGAGCAGATAGCCGTCCAGACTTCGGCGAACGCCCGCCAGATCCTCCTGGGGGGTTCTTCCGGCCTCCACATCGTCGGACGTGCTGGGCGCACTGAGCGCGCCCTGCGCCCCTACCCGACCCGTCGTGTCCATGAGCGTGGTGCCTCCTCGTTGCCCCTCCGTCTGAGGGCGGACCGCGCAGGCGGTGTCACCCCGGACACTGGGAGGATAGCCACACTGGTCGGTTCAGTCGGACATACGGCAGGATCAGGTGGCGTCGGCGTCGAAAGGCGGACGTTCACCGGGATCGAGGTCCTGCCGCTTGCGGAGCAGGTCGGAACCGCCCGTCGACGACCCGCCCGACGATGACCCGCCTGCCGCAGAACGATCGCTCTCCCGGCCGTGCACCGAGTCCGTCACCTCGGAGACCTCCTTGCGGAAGTCGAAGCCGTTGCGGATCTCCTTGAGGCCGAGATCGTCGTTGTCCATGAGCTGCTTGCGGACGAACGTCTTGGGGTTGAGGTCCTCGAACTCGAAGTCCTTGAACTCGGGGCCGAGCTCCGTGCGGATGTCCGCCTTCGCGTTCTCGGAGAAGTCACGGACCTTCCGGATGAAGCGCGAGACGTCCTGGATCACCTTCGGCAGCTTGTCGGGGCCGAAGACGAGCACGGCAAGGATCACGAGCGCCACCAGCTCGAGTGGGCCTATGTCATTGAACACCGTGCAGCTCCTTGAGAGGTCCGCGGTCCGCAGGTCGGTGAGGTGCCGGGCGTCGTCCACGGTACCCGGAGCCGTGCTCCTGCCGGTACAGCAGTGGGTGGTACGGCCACCGATGCCACCGCATCACCGCATCAGCCGCCGCTCGCCGAGCCGAGGGTCAGCTCCAGGGAGCGCTGCTCGCCGTCCCGCTCCAGGGTCAGTTCCAGCCGGTCGCCGGGGCGGTGGCTGCGGATCTTCACGATCAGCTCCTCGCCGTTGTGCACGCGGGCGCCGTCCACCTCGGTGATCACGTCCCCGGGGGCGATCCCGGCCTTGTCGCCGGGGCCGCCGGGCTTGACCGGCGTGCCGCCGCTGTCCTTCGTACGGACGCGGGCGCCGTCGCCGGAGTACTCCAGGTCCAGCGTCACCCCGATGACCGGGTGGGTGGCCCGGCCCGTGTTGATCAGCTCCTCGGCGACCCGCTTGCCCTGGTTGACCGGGATGGCGAAGCCGAGGCCGATGCTGCCGCCCTGGGCGCCTTCCAGGTTGCCCGAGCCGCTGTCCGCGGCGCGGATGGCGCTGTTGATGCCGATGACGCGGCCCCGGGAGTCGACCAGCGGACCGCCGGAGTTCCCGGGGTTGATGGGGGCGTCGGTCTGCAGTGCGTCGACATAGCTGATGTCGCTGCCGTCGCCCTTCTCACCACCCGCGGTGATCGGGCGTTCCTTCGCGCTGATGATGCCGGTGGTGACGGTCCCTGCCAGGTCGAACGGGGCGCCGATCGCGACGACCGGGTCGCCGACGCGTACGGCGTCGGAGTTCCCGAGCGGCAGCGGCTTGAGACCGGAGACGCCGCGGACCCTGACCACCGCGAGGTCGTAGCCCGCGTCGCGGCCGACGATCTCGCCGCGGGCGACCTCGCCGCCGCTGAACGTCACCGATATCCCGCCGCTCTTCGCGGCGGGCTCCACGACATGGTTGTTGGTGAGGATGTGGCCCCGCTGGTCGAGCACGAATCCGGTGCCCGTCCCCTGCCGGCCGGCCCCGTCGACATGCAGGGTGACGACGCCGGGCAGCGCGGCCCCGGCGATCCCGGCGACGCTCTCCGGATCGCGGGCGCGGTCGCCCGGTTCCGCGGCGGCCTGCGGCAGTTCGACCTCTCTGAACCCGCCGTTGCGCTCGATGTACGCACCGATCCCGCCGCCGATGCCACCGGCGACGAGCGCGAGCAGGACCGCGCCGATGAGGAGGCTGCCGCGGCGCGACGCCCGGCGAGGGGGCTCCAGCAGGGCGGGCGGGGCGGCATGACCGACGGCGCCCGCCCGGACGGGCGAGGCCGCCCACGGGTCGTAACTCTGCCACTGGCCGGGGCTGTTGGCGGTGCCCGGCGCCCCCTGCGCTGTGGGCGCGGGCAGCACGGTGCCGTGGGCCGGGGTCTGCACCGGTCCTGCGGGCTCGGCGAAACGGGTGCCGTGGGCGGGCGTCGTGTGGTGCGCCGGGGGCGCCTGGCGCACGGGAGGCGCGTGGTGGTTCGGCTCGGTCACGGAACCGGTGGGGAGGGTGGGGCCGGTGAGGTGTACGGGGTCCGGGACGGCGGGTGGACCAGCGGATTCCGGTGCGGGCGGCGGCAGTTGGCCCGGGGCGGGCAGCGCCCCGGTCGACGGGACGGGCGTCCCGTGTGCGGGCGTGGTGGCGGGGTGCTGCACGGGCGGCGCCGGGGCCCAGGGGCCCGGTTGTCCGTACGGCGGTGTGCCGTACGGGTCGGGCGCGTGCCGCGGCTGCGGTACGTCGGGGGCGCCGACCGGGGCGGGTACGGGGGCCGGGGCGGGTGCGGGGGCCGGGGCGGCGGCCACGGCATCGCCCGGCGTGGACGCAACCGGCGTGACGCCATCTGCCGCGGGGCGGGCGGCAGTTGCGGGAGCGGACGCTTCGGATGCGGGTTCCGGTGCGGAAGGCGCTGCGGAAGCGGGCCCCGCGGCTGCCGGTGCCTCAGCCGCCGATGGGTCCGCGTCCCCGGCCGCGGCGTCGGACGGCGCCGTGGCCGCGGTGGAGTCCGCAGCGCCGGTCCGTGCCGCAACCTCGTCGGTGGCGCGTGCCTCCCCCGGACCGTTCACGACCTCGGTTGTTGCCGCACCGGACCCGTCACCGGACTCCGGCGGGGAGACGGGGCCGGAGCCCTGGCCCGGCTGGGCATCCGGGGTGCGCCGGGGCCGGCTCCACCATTTCGGTTTCGGCTCGGCGGCCTTCCCCTCGTCCATGCTCTCCCCACCGTTCGCCTGTGCCCGGCGGCGCGGGCCGTCCCGCCAACTGGTCCGCACCAGCGGCCGCGTGGCGATTCAATCAGGTCACGCCGCCCCGGCGCAGGCGCCCTGCACCAGGCACGGGGAGCGGCCGGCTCCCGGCGGACCCACCGCTTCCGGCGGGCCGGTACGCGCCGGTGCTCCGGTGCATGCCGGTGCTCCGGTCAGCGTTCCGGTGGACCGGTCAGTGCTTCGGCGTGGAGGACGGCAACGCCACCTGACCCCGTGCCGGGGCCGAAGGGCTCCCCGCCGGGGAGACCTCGAAGGCGGTGCTCCGCGCATCGGTGGCCGTCGGAGCGACCAGCGGTGACAGGGCGGCCGCCATCGGGAGCATGGGCGGGAAGAAGTGGTGCTGCGCCCCGAACAGCGGCTGTACGGAGGACTGCGCGCCCCCCGACGTGACCGGTGCGGACAGCAGCGAGGGACGGCCACCCGTGGCGGAGGCCGCCAGCAGTGCGTCCCCGCCCCGTACGGAGGCGCTGCCGCCCCCCGCCTCGGCCGTGCGCGCCGGGGTGGCCGTGGCGCCGGATCCCTCACCGCGCCCCGTGGCCGACTCGACCGCGGCTTCCAGCGGAAGGGCGCCGCCGAGGGCGAGCGCCGCCAGCGAGACCGCACCGGCCGCGGCGAAGGCGAAGCGCCTGCCGCGCGATGCCGATCGCTCGACGTCATGAATACGGAAGGCGCTCGCCCTGGAGCGCCCGTGATCTCCCGCGGGGACATAGGCGAAGCCTCCCCCGCGGACACCGAGGACTCCGCCGGAGCCGAAGGCGCCCTCCATCCCGGGACCGCCCGGGGTCCCCGGCCCGTCGTCGCCGGCACCGGGCAGCCCCTGCAGCCGGGCGAGCAGTCCTTCGGACGGGGGCGGCGGAGCGGTCTCCGCGAAGACGCTCTTCAACCGCCGCTGGGCGTCGGCCTCCGCTTTGCATTTCGCGCAGGTCGCCAGATGCGCGAGCACCCGCTCGCGCGCGTCGTGCTCGAGCTCCCCGTCGACCAGCGCGGCGAGGCGGTCGCCCAGGTGCTGTTCGGCGTGGCTCGTGCCGCCGGATCCGGTCACGCCGTCCCGCCCTCCTCGGTGCCCCCCGGGACCACGGTGGCGAGGGAGCGCTGCTGCTCCGCACGGGCCTCGGGGGACCGGTGCTTGAGTGCCTTGCGCAGGTGGGAACGGCCGCGGTGGATGCGGCTGCGGACGGTGCCGAGCTTGACGCCCAGCGTCGCGGCGATCTCCTCGTAGGACAGCCCCTCGATGTCGCAGAGGACGACGGCGGCGCGGAACTCCGGCGCCAGGGTGTCGAGTGCCTGCTGCACATCGGCGTCGAAGTGGCTGTCGTGGAAGTGCTGCTGGGGCGAGGGCTCACGGCTGGCCAGCCGCTCCGCGGCGTCGTCACCGAGCGCGTCGAAGCGGATGCGCTGGCGGCGCCGGACCATGTCCAGGAAGAGGTTGGTGGTGATGCGGTGCAGCCAGCCCTCGAACGTGCCCGGCGTATAGGTGGACAGCGAACGGAAGACCCGGACGAAGACCTCCTGCGTGAGGTCCTCGGCGTCGTGCTGGTTCCCGGTCAGGCGGTACGCGAGGCGGTAGACCCGTGCGCTGTGCGTGCTGACGATCTCCTCCCAGGTGGGAGGCGTCCACGCCTGCGCAGCCGCTTCGTCACCGAAAGACGCTGCAGTGGAGAAAGTCGCGGTCGTCGGTGCGGAGTCGGTGGTGGCGCCGGAACGCTCAGCGGTGTTGGTCACGGATTTCGGCTCGCCGGCCGACCTGCGAAAGCGCCTCAGCACTCCTCGGTCACCCGCTGCAGCCGCACCTCCCCTGTCGGCTCTGGTGGTGTCCAGTAGAGCCCCTACCATATCCACCTCGCCCGTTAGCTCCGGATAAGGATCTTTGACCCTCATTTTCGCCACCGCTCCCCCGTCTCTTTTCCTTTTCCCCGCCTCTTCCAACGCCCGGCGCCATCTGCGGGTTCCCTTGCCAGCGGATACAGTCACGGGTGCGTCAACTACGGGGACAGGAGAGGGTCATTACCGGCAACCGGCAGACGAGCTGGGCGTTCGCCGATGCGTTCGTCGCCGAGGACGAGGCGCTCCGCTGGGCCCGTGACCGGGCCAGGGAGGCAGGCCTCCGCTCGGTGTCGGCCGGCACCGGCGCTGCGCTGCGCCTTCTCGCCGCTGCCGCGGACGCCAAGGCCGTCGCCGAGATCGGGACGGGCACCGGCGTATCGGGCATCCACCTCCTGCACGGTATGCGTCCCGACGGCGTCCTCACCACCGTCGACACCGAGCCCGAGCGCCAGTCGTTCGCGCGGCAGGCCTTCCGGGCCGCGGGCTTCGCCGGAAACCGCGCGCGCTTCATCCCCGGCCGCGCGCTGGACGTCCTCCCCCGCCTCGCGGACGGCGGGTACGACCTCGTCTTCTGCGACGGCGACCGCATGGAGTGCCTCGACTACCTCGCCGAATCTCTGCGCCTGCTGCGGCAGGGCGGGCTGGTGATCTTCGAAGGCGTCTTCGCGGACGGCCGGACCGTGGACTCCGCGGCCCAGCCCGCCGAGATCCAGCGGCTGCGCGAACTGCTGCGGGCCGTACGGGAGAGCACGGCTCTGCTGCCGTCGCTGCTGCCGGTCGGCGACGGTCTGCTCTGCGCGGTCAAGCGCGGCTGACGCGGACACCCGACCGCAGGTCCCCCGCAGAAGGGACCGAAGCCGCACACCAACCCCTGTGGGACGCGTGCGCGTACGACGCTGCCCCGGAGGACGCCGTACGCGAGCGTTTGCGCGGCGTCCGCCGGGGCAGCGGAAGTGGTGTGGCCCTGTGCCTAGCCGACAACCTTCTTCAGGGCGTCGCCGAGCGCGTCGGCCTCGTCCGGTGTCAGCTCGACGACGAGCCGACCGCCGCCTTCGAGCGGAACGCGCATGACGATGCCCCGCCCCTCCTTGGTCACCTCGAGCGGGCCGTCACCCGTCCGCGGCTTCATGGCCGCCATGCTCGTTCCCCTTCCTGAAACCAGCTCATCTCAGCCGACGGCCCCATGACAGGCAGCGTCACCGGCATCGAACACATTGCTTCCAGGCCATTATCCCGCATGGCAGGACCCGATGACCAACATCGGTATGCATCCCTTCTGCAACGCGCTTTCACAAAACCACTCAATTCGGCGATCGAGCTGCGATACTTCGCGCCCCCGCCCCCCCGCGCGCGACCCCGGCCGGTTTGACGGACGTCACATGTCCGCCGCCGGCGATCTCCGCCATGCTGTCCGTGACCGACCGCTCACGCCGTAACGCCGCCCGGCCGCAGGGGGCGGCACCACCGCTACGAAGGGGACTGCATCCCATGTCCGACACCGTGCTGTACGAGGTGACCGACGGGCTCGCGACGATCACGCTGAACCGTCCGGACGCCATGAACGCACTCAACACCGACACCAAGGTCGCCCTCCGCGACAGCCTGCGGCAGGCAGCGGACGACCCCGCCGTACGGGCCGTTCTGCTCATCGGGACGGGGCGTGCGTTCTGCGTCGGCCAGGACCTCAAGGAGCACATCGGCCTGCTGGTCACGGCTCACGAGACCGGCACCGGCGACACGATGACCACCGTGCGCGAGCACTACAACCCCATCGTCAAGGCGATCGCGGAGATGCCGAAGCCCGTCGTGGCCGGGGTCAACGGGGTGGCCGCGGGCGCCGGGGCGGGCTTCGCCTTCGCCGCGGACTACCGGGTGGTCGCGGACACCGCCGCGTTCAACACCTCGTTCGCCGGGGTCGCCCTGACCGCCGACTCGGGTGTCTCGTGGACCCTGCCGCGGCTGATCGGTGCGAGCCGGGCGGCCGATCTGCTGCTCTTCCCGCGCAACGTGCCCGCACAGGAGGCGCTGGAGCTGGGCATCGTCAACAAACTGGTGCCGGCGGACGACCTCGTCGCCGAGGCGACAGCCGTCGCCCGCCGCCTCGCCGAGGGGCCGACCGCCGCGTACGCCGCGATCAAGGCCTCCCTCGCCTACGGCGCCGCGCACTCGCTGAGCGACGCGCTGGAGAAGGAGGACGAGCTCCAGACGATGGCCGGGGCGTCGGAGGACCACCGGATCGCGGTGGAGGCGTTCGTGAAGAAGGAGAAGCCGGTCTATCTGGGGCGCTGAACTCCCGCCGCGCGCAAGGGCTCCCGCCGGACGGGAGCCCTTTCCGCGTGACGCCGTTCCGCTCAGGGCCGGGAGGCGCGCGCCGGGTCTCAGGCGCGGGCGCCCCGGGCCACGCAGTCCACCAGGTGGTCGTCGACCAGACCGCAGGCCTGCATCAGCGCGTAGGCCGTCGTCGGTCCGACGAAGCGGAAGCCGCGCTTCTTGAGGTCCTTGGACAGCGCCGTCGACTCGGGCGTGATCGCGGGGACGTCGGCGAGCGTACGGGGCGCCGGGCGCTGCGCCGGGTCGGGAGCGTGACTCCAGATGAGGGCGTCGAGTTCGCCCGCGCCGAGCCCGGCGGCGACCCGGGCGTTGGCGATGGATGCCTCGATCTTCGCGCGGTTGCGGATGATCGAGGTGTCGGTGAGCAGCCGCTCGACGTCGGCCTCGGTGAAGGCGGCGACGGCCGGGACGGAGAACCCCTTGAAGGCGGTGCGGAAACCCTCGCGGCGGCGCAGGATCGTCAGCCAGGACAGCCCGGACTGGAACGCCTCCAGGCACAGCCGCTCGAAGAGCTCGTCGTCCCCGTGCAGCGGACGCCCCCACTCGGTGTCGTGGTACGCCACGTAGTCCTCGGCCGACAGGCCCCAGGGGCAGCGCAGCCGGCCGTCGGGTCCCGCGACGGCGCCGGAGGGCGCGTTCACGCGTGGTTCCCCTCGTCGCCGCGGTGCTCCCCGCCCGACCGGCCCCGGCCGTCGAAGCCGCGGGGCTCGTCCTGGCCGTACTCCTCGTGGCCGCCGCGGGCGCCGTAGCCGCCCGCACTGCCGTACCCGCCGAACTCGTCCCCTCCGTCGTGGTCCTTCAGCAGGGAGTTGCCGCCAATGGCGGACGCCTGGGCGCCGGCGAGCGCGGCCTCCAGCTCGGCGATGCGCGCGTCGCGCTCGGCCAGTTCGGCGCCCAGACGGCCGAGGACGTCGTCGACGCTCGTCATGCTGTAGCCGCGGACGGTCGTCGGCAGGCGCAGCGACTCCAGGTCGGCGCGGGCCACGGGACGGTCCGCCGGCAGCCTGTCGTCGAGCCGGTCCGGGTCGGCATCGGACAGCGCGACCCCGTCGTCACCCCCGACCACCACGAGCGTGACCGCGGCCACCACCGCGACGAGCGCGATGAGCAGGAACCAGAACACGACGATCTCCCCGGAGCAAGCAATCCGTACCGAACCTGTAGGGACGATCGTGCCACGCCGACCGGCCCCGCGGTCCTGCCGGGCGACGCGCCGGGGCAGGCGTTAGGGTCTCTCGCGGGCCGGTCCCGAGCGTCGGGCGGCTCGAGGAGGTTGACGCGTGGTGCTGCGGCTGGGGACGCGCGAGTTCGGAGAGCACGAGCCGGTGATCATGGCGATCGTCAACCGGACCCCGGACTCGTTCTACGACCAGGGCTCGACCTTTCGCGACGAGCCCGCGCTCGCGCGCGTCGAGCAGGCGGTGTCCGAGGGCGCGGCGATCATCGACATCGGCGGGGTGAAGGCGGGCCCGGGCGACGAGGTGTCCGTCGACGAGGAGACGCGCCGTACGGTCGGCTTCGTCGCCGAGGTCCGCAGGCGCCACCCCGACGTGGTGATCAGCATCGACACCTGGCGCCACGAGGTCGGCGAGGCGGCCTGCGAGGCGGGAGCGGATCTGCTCAACGACGCGTGGGGCGGGGTCGACCCGAAGCTCGCGGAGGTGGCCGCCCGCTACGGCGCGGGGCTGGTGTGCACGCACGCGGGCGGCGCGCAGCCGCGCACCCGCCCGCACCGGATCCGTTACGACGACGTGGTGGCGGACATCCTCCGGGTCACGACCGGGCTCGCCGAGCGCGCGGCGGGGCTCGGCGTACGCCGGGACGGCATCCTCATCGACCCCGGGCACGACTTCGGCAAGAGCACCCGGCACTCGCTGGAGGCGACCCGCAGGCTCGGGGAGATGACGGCGACCGGCTGGCCGGTGCTGGTGTCGCTGTCCAACAAGGACTTCGTGGGCGAGACGCTCGACCGCCCCGTCAAGGAGCGGCTGACGGGCACGCTCGCGACCACCGCGGTCTCGGCCTGGCTCGGTGCCCGGGTCTACCGGGTCCACGAGGTGGCCGAGACACGTCAGGTGCTCGACATGGTGGCCTCCATCCAGGGCCACCGGCCCCCGGCGGTCGCCCGCCGGGGTCTGGCCTGAGGCTCCGGCCGGCCCGCCTGCGGCCTCGGAGCACGCGCCTCACCGGCCCGCCTGCGGCCCCGGAGCACGCGTCTCAGGAGCCCGGGGTTCTCAGACGGTCGCCCCGGACTCCTTCGTCACCAGCGCCACGGCCTCGTCCACGTCGTCGGTGATGTGGAAGAGCTCCAGGTCCTTCGCCGACGCCTTGCCCTCGGCGACCACGGTGCGGTGCACCCAGTCGACCAGGCCCTTCCAGTAGTCCGTGCCGAACAGGACGATCGGGAAGCGGGTCACCTTCTTGGTCTGGACGAGGGTGAGGGCCTCGAAGAGTTCGTCCAGCGTGCCGAAGCCTCCGGGGAGCACCACGAAGCCCCGCGCGTACTTCACGAACATCGTCTTGCGGACGAAGAAGTAGCGGAAGTTCACCCCGATGTCGACGAAGCGGTTGAACCCCTGCTCGTACGGCAGCTCGATGCCGAGTCCGACGGAGACGCCGCCCGCCTCGCAGGCACCGCGGTTCGCCGCCTCCATCGCGCCCGGGCCACCGCCGGTGATCACCCCGAAGCCGGCGCCCACCAGGGCCTTGCCGAGGCGCACGCCGGCCTCGTAGTCGGGCGAGTCCTCCGGGGTGCGGGCGGAGCCGAACACACTGATGGCGGGCCCGAGTTCGGCGAGCGCGCCGAAGCCCTCGACGAACTCCGACTGGATCCGCATGACCCGCCATGGGTCCTCGTGCACCCAGTCCGACGGACCCTGGGTGTCCAGCAGCCGCTGGTCCGTCGTGGTGGGCTGCATCTGCCCGCGGCGGCGTACGACCGGACCGAGGCGCTGCTCGTGCCACGCGCCCTGCTGCTCCTGCTGCTCAGCCCGGGCCTTCTGCTGGAGAGCATCCTGCTCGCGGGCCTCGCGGGCTCCCTCGGCGTTGTTCATGGTGTGCTCCCTCCGCTCGGGCCACCTCGCCCGGGCGAGGTCGTTCAGTGCAGGGTACGCACCCGGAGGTGACGTGCCGTGGAACTCATGCGGTCAGCCAGGCGCGCAGCTTCGCCTCCGCCTCGAGCACGGCGGCGGTCGCCACGTGCTCCTCGCGGGTGTGCGCGAGCTTGGGGTCGCCGGGACCGTAGTTCACCGCGGGGATCCCGAGGCCCGAGAAGCGGGCCACGTCGGTCCAGCCGTACTTCGGCCCCGGTTCCGTGCCGATGGCCTCGACGAACGCCGCGGCGGCGGGGTCGGACAGACCGGGCAGGGCGCCGGGGGCGGAGTCGGTGAGGACGACCGTGTAGCCGTCGAAGACCTCCTGGACGTGGGCGAACGCCTCCTCCTCGCTGCGGTCGGGCGCGTAGCGGAAGTTGACGATCACGGCGCAGGAGTCGGGGATGACGTTCCCGGCGTGGCCGCCCTCGACCATCACCGCGTTCAGGCCCTCACGGTAGGTGAGGCCGTCGATGTCCACGTTCCGCGGCTCGTAGGCGGCGAGGCGGTCGAGGACGGGGGCGGCCTTGTGGATGGCGTTCTCGCCGAGCCAGCTCCGCGCGGAGTGGGCGCGGCGGCCGGCGGTCTCGACGCGGACCCGCAGGGTGCCCTGGCAGCCGCCCTCGACCTTGGTGTCGGTGGGCTCCAGCAGGACGGCGAAGTCGGCGGCGAGCCAGTCGGGGTGGTTCTCGGCGAGCCGCTTCAGGCCGTTGAGCTCGGCCGCGACCTCCTCGTTGTCGTAGAAGACGAAGGTGAGGTCGCGATTGGGCTCGGGGACGGTGGCGGCCGTGCGGAGCTGGACGGCGACGCCGGACTTCATGTCGGAGGTGCCGCAGCCCCACAGCACCCCGTGCGCGTCCAGGCGCGAGGGGACGTTGTGCGCGATGGGCACGGTGTCGATGTGACCGGCGAGCAGGACGCGCTCCGGGCGCCCCAGGTCCGTACGGGCCACGATCGCGTCCCCGTCCCGGTCGACGGTCAGGTGCGGCAGCGTGCGCAGCGCGGCCTCGATCGCGTCGGCGAGCGCCTTCTCGTCGCCGCTCTCGGAGCGGAAGTCGACGAGCTGGGCGGTCAGGGCCGCGGCGTCCAGGGACAGGTCGAGCGTGGGTTGTTCCATGCGCCCGACCATAGCCCGTCGATGCCGTCCGTCACGGCGCGGGAAGTTCCCTGCCGGTACCGTGGGCACGTGTCCGAGCCGACCTCAACCGCCCGTCGCTCACGCCTCATCCGTATCGGCGCGGCGTGTGCCGTCCTGCTGGCGCTCGCGGGCTATCTGATCGTGCAGTTCACAGGTCGCGGACCGGGTGCACCGCACTGCAGGGTCACGGGTCAGGGCAAGGACGGCGGCACCTACCGCATGGAGCCCGAGCAGGCGGTGAACGCGGCGACGATCGAGGCCGTGGGCTCCTCGCGCCGCCTCCCGGAGCGGGCGATCACCATCGCCCTCGCCACGGCCATGCAGGAGTCGGGCCTGCGCAACATCGACTACGGCGACCGGGACTCGGTCGGCCTCTTCCAGCAGCGGCCGTCGCAGGGCTGGGGCGACGCGCGGCAGATCCAGGACCCGGTCTACGCGGCGGGCAAGTTCTACGACCACCTGGTGAAGGTGGACGGGTACGCCTCGCTGCCGCTGACCGAGGCCGCGCAGCGGGTGCAGCGCAGCGGCTACCCGAGGGCGTACGCGAAGCACGAGCCGGACGCCGCCCTGCTCTCCTCGGCGCTGACCGGGCGCGCGGCGGGGGCCTTCACCTGCACGACGGCCGCGGAGGCCACGCGCCCTGGCAATCCGGCGCGGGTGCGGGCCGAGCTGGTGCGGGAGTTCGGCGAGGGCGTGCTGCCCGGCGCGGAGGGCACGGCCGCGGAGCGAGCGGGCGGGTCGGGCCGCGCGACGAGCCGGGCGGGTACGGATCCGGTGATCGCCGTCCCGGTCGGCGCCACGGTGGCCGGGGGCGGGCCGGGGCGGCGCGGTTGGGAGCTGGCCCACTGGGCGGTCGCCCACGCCTCGGAACTGCGGATCGCGCAGGTCTCCTATGCGGGCCGGGTCTGGACGGCGCGGGAATCCGGAAAGGGATGGCACGCGATGGGGGAGAACTCCGCCGCGGAGAAATCCCGGAGCGAGAACAAGGTCCTCATCCGTACCGCGCAATAGTGCGACCGCGCACCCGATAGCGGTACAGGCATCCCTTTCCGTTCCGGAGCGCCGCGACCCCTCCCGCCGAATCCTCGCTCTTTCCCAATTCCCTTGCACAGCAAGCGAAGTGACGATTCATCAGCAGCAACTCGGGCTCCACGTTTGCCCGTTTTTATCCACAGCGGATAATGCGACGCATTGCCAACTCTTTACCCCCGGGCGCCGCAACCTTCGCGCTCCTCACGCGGTAGTCACTGCGTCCGCACCGCGGGCAGCACCACACGACAGAAGCGCAAGCCTCTCTCCGCCGAAGGAGCACCATGTCCCTCCCCCTCACGCGTCGGATCGCTCGAGTCGCGCTGCTGGTCGCAGCGGGCGCCGCTCCCCTCGTCGGCGCTGCCGGCTCGGCGAGCGCCGCCGACCTCGCGAGCACCCCCAACGTCGCGGGCGGGCTCACCAAGCTCGACGGTGCCGACGCGACCGCGGCCGTCGACGGTGCCACGGAGAAGCTCGGCACGAAGGGCGACACCGGCACCAAGGCCGTCAAGTCCCAGCTCCCCAAGGCGGGCAAGACCGTCGGTGGCGTCGGCAAGGCCGCTGTCCCGGCGGTGAAGAAGGCGGCGGGCGACGCGACCGGGAACTCCGCCCCGCTCCTCGGAGGCGCCACCAAGACCGCCAAGGGCACCCTTCCCGGCGGCGCCGCGACCCAGGGCCTGCCGCTCCAGGGCGGGCTGCCGCTCGGCGGCTGAGGCCACGTCCCGGGCGTACGCACGGGCGTAACGTCGAGGGGCCCGGGGAGAGTTGTTCTTCTCCCCGGGCCCTTCGCGCGTTCGGCGCCCGAAGGCCGGGACGCACCCGACGCCTGTCGCCGGCCGTCCCGCACGGCGGTCAGGTCAGGCGGCGGACCGCCTCCGCCACCCGCTCGTCCGTCGCCGTGAAGGCCACCCGTACGAACCGCTCGCCCGCCGCGCCGTAGAAGTCGCCAGGCGCGACGAGGATGCCGCGCTTCGACAGATCGCCGACCGTGTCCCAGCACGGCTCGTCCCGCGTCGCCCACAGATAGAGGCTCGCCTCGCTGTGCTCGATGCGGAAGCCGTTCCCCTCCAGCGCCGTGCGCAGCGCCGTGCGCCGGGCGGCGTACCGGGCGCGCTGCTCGGCGACGTGCGCGTCGTCGGCCAGGGCCGCGACCGTGGCCGCCTGCACCGGGGCGGGCACCATCATGCCGCCGTGCTTGCGGATCTGGAGCAACTCGCCCAGCACCGCCGGGTCGCCGACGAGGAACGCCGCGCGGTAGCCCGCCAGGTTGGAGCGCTTGGAGAGCGAGTGCACCGCAACGATGCCCTCGTACGAGCCCCCGCAGACGTCCGGGTGCAGCACGGACACCGGCTCGCTGTCCCAGCCCAGCTCCAGATAGCACTCGTCGCTGAAGACCAGCACCCCGTGCTCGCGCGCCCAGGTGACCGCCGCCCGCAGCTCGTCCTTCGAGAGGACCCGACCGGTCGGATTGGAGGGCGAGTTGAGCCACAGCAGCTTCAGGCCCGCGGGGTCGAGTGCGACCGGGTCGTCGTACACGACGGGTTCGGCGCCGGCCAGCCGCGCACCCACCTCGTAGGTGGGGTAGGCCAGCCGCGGGTACGCCACGCGGTCGCCCGGGCCGAGGCCGAGCTGCGTCGGCAGCCAGGCGACCAGCTCCTTCGAACCGACCACCGGCAGGACGTTCGCGTGCCCGGGGTCCGGCGCGCCGAGGCGCCGCCGCGCCCAGCCCGCGATCGCGTCACGGAGCTGCGGGGTGCCCCAGACCGTCGGGTAGCCGGGGCTGTCGGACGCGGCCGCGAGCGCGGCCCTGATCGGCTCGGGGACCGGGTCGACCGGGGTGCCCACGGAGAGGTCCACGATGCCGTCGGGGTGGGCGGCGGCGGTCGCCTTGTACGGCTCGAGCCGGTCCCACGGGAAGACGGGGAGGCGGGAGGAGACTGCGGCCACGGTGCTCACTTCTCTCGGACTGCGGGTGGTGCGGGGGCGGACCGGCCGGGTCCGCGGGAGGGGTCACGGCGGGCGGACCACCGGGGCTGCCGGGCGGCGCGGCCGCCGGATGCCGCGTTCGGCTCCCGCGGCGGACGTGCCGGACGGGACCTGCACGAGCCACCGGGAACGGCGGGACGGACAGGGCCCATCGGGGCCTGCGGAGCCGGAGTGGCTCGCGGGCGGGGACGGGCCGGAGGGACAAACGCGTCGGTCCCGCACGGCGGGAGCCGTACGGGACCGAGGCGGCGCTGCGCCGACCCTGGACTCCCAGCGGACGCCGGCGGCCTTACTGGTTCTGCGGCGGCAGCGCGGCGATGAAGGGGTGGTCGCGCTCGATGAGGCCGAGCTTCGACGCACCACCGGGCGAGCCGAGCTCGTCGAAGAACTCGACGTTGGCCTTGTAGTAGTCCTTCCACTCCTCCGGGGTGTCATCCTCGTAGAAGATCGCCTCGACGGGGCAGACCGGTTCGCAGGCCCCGCAGTCGACGCACTCGTCCGGGTGGATGTACAAGGACCGGGAGCCCTCGTAGATGCAGTCGACGGGGCACTCCTCGATGCACGCCTTGTCCTTGACGTCGACACAAGGCTGCGCGATGACGTAGGTCACGCTGTCGTTCCTCCTCGGTAGGGCTGGCGGGCCCATCGCGGCTCCGCCATGGGCGCGCGGGAGCGCGGCGTCGTCGATGCCCGCACCTAGTATCTCCGTTCCGGGGCGCGAGACGAACAGGAGGGGCTGACTGAGCTGTGGATTTCACCACTGGCGGACGGTTCGAAGTCCGGATCACCAGCGCTGACGTGGGCAAAAGGGTATCGGTGCGGCGCTTGACGGAGGCTGGGGCCCCGGGCGAGAAATTCACCGACACGGTCGGCGTGCTCACATCCTGGGACGGCGGTGTGCTGTCCATCACACGCAGGGGCGGAGAGATCGTCCGGATCCCGGAATCAGGTCTCGTCGCGGGCAAGGTCGTCCCCGACACGCCTCCGCGCCGTCGCGGACCCGCCGCGCGCTGGGACGAACTCGACCGGGTCGCGGCCCGCGGCTGGCCCGCGGTCGAGAGCGTACGGCTCGGCGACTGGGAGCTGCGCTGGGCCGGTGGCTTCACCCGGCGCGCCAACTCCGTTCTGGCGATCGGCGACCCCGGACTGCCGCTTCCCCGCGCGCTGGAGGAGATCACCGCCTGGTACGCGCAGCGCGGCAGGCCCGCGTACGTCCAGGTGAGTACGGGCGCGGGCGGCGCGCAGGAGCAGCTCGCCGCCGAACTCGCCTCCCGCGGCTGGACCCGTGAGGTGTCGGCGCTCATCCGCATCGCCGCCCTCGCACCGCTCGCGGACGCGGCGGCGGACACCGGCGGGGAGAGGGCGCGCGTGGTGCTCACGCGCGCGGTCGACGAGGCGTGGCTCTCCCGTTATCGCCGGTACGAGGAGAGCGCGGACGAGGTACTGAAGGTGCTGGGCGGAGGCCCGTCCGTCTGGTTCGCCACGGTGCCGGGAGGCGAGGAGGGCACAGCGCCCGCGGCGATCGGGCGGTGTGTGATCGACGGGCGGTGGGCCGGGTTCGCGGCCATCGAGGTCGCCCCGGAGCACCGCCGCCGCGGGCTCGCCACCGCCGTGATGGCCGCTCTCGCGCGTACGGCGCTGGACGAGGGCGCCTCCGCGGCGTACCTCCAGGTCGAGTCGGACAACGACGTGGCCGGACCCCTCTACGACGGCATGGGATTCACCACGCACCACGAGTACCACCATTTCCGAGGACCGGAGGGTGACGCCCGTTGAGCGGGTACGAGGCAGATATGCACGGCATCGGCGGCAATCGGCAGCGGTTCCGGGAAGCGGCGCGCGCGGAGCGCCCCGACCTCGCGCTGCTCTGCCTGCTCATCGCCGCCGAGGCCGAGCCCGGCGCTGGCGGGGCCGCGATCGACGAGGCGCAGATCGAACTCGACCGGCTGGCGGGGCTGATGCCGTTCCGGCCCGCCGACGGCGCGCGGGGCTGGGCCCGCGCCGTCGGCGATCTCCTCGGCGAGCGCCACGGCTTCCACGGCACGCCGGCGGACTACCGCCGCCTGGAGTCCTCGCTGCTGACGCACGTCCTGCGCAGGCGGCGCGGCCTGCCGATCCTGCTGTCCGTGGTGTGGACGGAAGTCGCGCGGCGGGCCGGGGCACCGGTGTACGGGGTGGCGCTCCCGGGCCACTTCGTCGTCGGCTTCGGAGATCCGGCCGCCAAGGAGGGACCGGTGCTCGCGGACCCCTTCGACCAGGGCCGGGTCATGACCGGCATGGACGCGCAGGCGCTCGTCGCGAGCACGACGGGCTCGCCGCTGACGCCCGGGATGCTGCAGCCCGCGCCGCCGATGGAGATCGTCCTGAGGATCCTCAACAACATCCGGGCCTGGGCCGCCGCCCGCCCGGAGCGCTCCGACGTCCAGCTCTGGGCGCTGGAGCTGTCGTTGCTGCTGCCGAGCCATCCTGCGCGGCTGCGCTACGAACGGGCCCAACTGCTCGTCGAACGCGGCGACTTCACGCGCGGAGCGGCGGAGCTGGAGGCGTACGCGGAGGTCGTCGCGCCGGTGGACCCGGGGGTGGCGGAGTCCGTGCAGAGCCAGGCCCTGGCGGCACGGGCGAAGCTCAACTGACGCCTGCGGACGGCGCATCGGGGCCGTTGCCCAAGAGGACGGGGAGCGCGTCGCGGGCTCCGGCGATCGCCAGGCTCCCTCAGAGCCAGCCCTTCTCCCGCGCCGTCCGCACCGCCTCCGCGCGGTTGCGTGTGCCCGTCTTCTGGATGGCGGTCGAGAGGTAGTTGCGGACCGTGCCCTGCGAGAGGTGCAGGGCGGCCGCCACCTCGGCGTTCGTCGCGCCGTCCGCCGCCGCACGCAGGACCTCCCGCTCGCGGTCCGTCAGCGGGCTCGCGCCGTCGGCGAGCGCGGCGGCCGCGAGCGTCGGGTCGATGACCCGTTCACCGCGCAGCACCCGCCGTACCGCGTCCGCGAGTTGGGCCGCGGGCGCGTCCTTGACGAGGAAGGCGTCGGCCCCGGACTCCATGGCCCGGCGCAGATAGCCGGGGCGCCCGAAGGTCGTGAGGACGACGACCTTCACCGAGGGCAGCCGCTCGTGCAGGACGGCCGCCGCGTCGAGACCCGACAGGCCGGGCATCTCGATGTCCAGCAGCGCGACGTCCACCTCGTCCGCGCGGGCGGCCGCCAGGACGTCGTCACCGCTCGCCACCTGCGCCACCACGGCCATGTCGTCCTCCAGGCCGAGCAGCGCGGCCAGCGCCTCGCGCACCATGGACTGGTCCTCGGCCAGCAGGATCCTGATCACGCCGCGTTCCCCTCCTCGAGGCCGAGGGGGACCCGGGCCAGCAGGGCGAACCCGCTCCGCCGGCCCGGCCCCGTCTCCAGGACGCCGCCGACGCTCTCCAGCCGTTCGGCGATCCCGGTGAGCCCGTTGCCGCGCGCGGTCGCCCCCGCACCGTTCCCGTCGTCCTCGACGGTGAGTTCGAGCACGGGTCCGTCGAGGGTGTTGCGCTCGGTGAGGGCGACCGTGCAGCGGGCGGCCGCACTGTGCCGTACGACGTTGGTGACCGCCTCGCGCAGCGCCCAGGCCAGGGCGCCCTCCGCCTCCGGGGAGGGCCGGGCCCCGTCGGGGGCGGTCCCGCCGGGCAGGTCGGAGGCGATACCGGCGGCGGCCAGGGCCGTACGGGCCCCGGCGATCTCCGCCGGCAGCGTGGGCCTCCGGTAGCCGGACACCGCCTCCCGTACGTCCACCATCGCCTGCCTGCTGACCTGTTCGATGTCCGCGACCTGCCGGGCCGCGTCGTCCGCGCGGGCCGGCAGCATCCGTCCGGCCAGCTCGCTCTTGAGCGTGATGAGCGAGAGCGAGTGGCCGAGCAGGTCGTGCAGGTCGCGGGCGAGCCGGAGCCGCTCCTCGTTCGCCGCGAGGTGCGCCACGGTGGCCCGTGCCTCGCTCAGCTCGCGCGTGGTGACGATGAGGTGCCGGATGCCGATCATCGCGAATCCGCCGAGCAGGCAGGGGACGACGAGCGAGGGCACCAGATGCTCCGCCGCGTGCGTCACCTCCCCCATGCCGACGAGCAGAGCCGTGACGACGGGGACGGCCCATCGCGCCCGCTCGGTGGGCAGCCCGGCTCCGCAGGCGATCGAGGTGTACACGAACAGCACCAGCCAGTCCGGGCCGAGGCTGTACGGAAGGGCCAGGGAGAGGGCGGCGGCCGGCGCCAGCAGCGCGTACACCCAGGCCGGCGGCGTGCCGCGGGTCTGCCGGACGACGAGGGCGAGGTAGACCCCGACGAACACCGCGAGGCCCGCCCAGCCGAGCGCCGACGCCACGGTGCTGTGGTGTCCGTCGAGCAGGTCGTCGACCGGATCACTCAGATAGAACATCCACACCGAGATCCACAGCAGCTTCACGACCGCCTGCCGGCGGTTCTCGGGCGCGCGGCCGATCAGGGCCGGGCGGGGGTGGGTGCTCATGCCTTCCGGGTGTCCTTGCGGTAGAGCCAGGCCGCGCCGCCCGCGAAGAGGACGAAGTACGCGGCGAGGACGGCCACGTCCCGGGCGTGCGGGGCACCGCCCAGCTCGATGGCCTGGCCCAGCCCAGCGTACGCGTGCGTGGGCAGCCAGTCGCCGATGCTCCGCAGCCACTCCGGGTACGCGGTCGTGGGCATCCACAGGCCGCCCAGGATCGACAGGCCGAAGTAGAGGATCATGGTGACCGGCCGTACGGCGTCACCGGAGACGAGGTAGCCGAGGGCGACACCCAGCGCGGCGAAGACCAGACTGCCCGCCCAGATCGTGCCGATGAGCGCGGCCCACTGCCACGCCTCCATCCGTACGTCCTTGGCCGCGGCGGCGACGGCGAGGACGACGACGATGGACGGCAGCGTCACCACGGCCGACGAGGCGATCTTCGCCAGCACGTAGCCGCGGCCCGGCAAGGGGGTCAGACGGAGCTGCCGCACCCAGCCCTTCTCCCGTTCCTTGGCGATCCGTTCGCTGTTGCCCATGAGGACGGCGGTCAGCGCACCGAAGGAGGCCATGGCGACGGTGTAGTAGAGCTGGAGGGTCAGACCGGTGTGCGGCACCGTGTCGGTGCTGCTCTGCGGCCCCGCGATCATCAGGAAGAGCGCGGAGGGGTAGATCACCGAGAAGAACATGAACTTCTTGTTGCGCAGGGTGCGTACGGTCTCGAGCCTGATGAGCGTGGTCATCGTCCGGCCTCCTCGGTGATGGCGATGAAGGCCTGTTCCAGGCCGAGTCCGGTGACCTCCAGGTTCCGCGGGTAGAGCCCGAGCCCGTAGAGCGCGTGCACCGTGGCGTCGGCGTCGCGGGACCGGAGGCGGACCGTACGGCCGGAGACCTCCAGGCCGGTGAGGTGCGGGAGGGAGCGCAGCCCGTCGAGCGCGCGGGGAGCCCCGGGGGTGTCCAGGGCGTCGAGCGCGCGGGGTCCCCCGGGGGTGACCAGGGCGTCGAGCGCGCGGGGTCCCCCGGGGGTGACCAGGGCGTCGAGCGCGCGGGGCCCTTCGACGGCGTCCGGCCCGTCGAGCGCGTCGAGTTCGAAGGTGACGCGGCGCTGTCCGGCCTTCGCCTTGATCGCGGCCGCCGTGCCGTCCGCGAGCACCCGTCCGCGGTGCAGCACGATCACGCGGTCGGCGATCTCGTCCGCCTCCTCCAGGTAGTGGGTGGCGAACAGCACGGTGCGGCCCGCCTGCGCCTCCTCGCGCATGGTGGCCCAGAAGCTCTGCCGGGAGGAGACGTCCATCCCGGTCGTGGGCTCGTCGAGGACGACGAGGTCGCAGGCGCCGGCGGTGGCGAGCGCGAACCGTACGCGCTGCTCCTGGCCGCCGGAGAGCCGGTCCACGCGGCGGTCGGCGACGGCGGTGAGCCCGGCGTGGGCGAGCACCCGGTTCACCGGGTGCGGGCGGGGGTGCAGATCGCAGGCGAGCGCGACGAGTTCGCGGACCGTCACCTCCTCCATGAGGCCGCCGCTCTGCAGCATCGCCCCGACCCGGCCGGAGACGATGGCCTCGCGCGGGCTCGTACCGAAGACCCGGACGGTGCCGGTGTCCGGGGCGCGGAGCCCCAGCAGGAGGTCGAGGGTGGTGGACTTGCCCGCGCCGTTGGGGCCGAGGAGGGCGACGGTCTCGCCCGGGTGAAGGGCCAGGGACAGGTCCGTCACGGCGCGGACCTTCCCGTACGACTTGCCGGCGTGCTCGAAGACGACGGCGGGCGGCCGGAGTTGCGTTGCGGTCATGGGGCCAGCCTGGCGGCGGGCCGGCCCCGCCCGGCAGTGCCGACGGTCGTGACTCCCGCATGACGGATGTCATGCCGCGCGGTGCCGCCGGACCGGGGAGACGGAGGGAAGGACCAGGACCTGAGGGGCCGGGCACGGCCGAACCCCCGGCCCGGAGCGGGCACGGGGGCTCGGTCGTCGCGGCGAACGGTCGCCGTCCTGGCGTTCCCGGCGGCCTAGTCGGGGTTGACCGGGATGACGCCGATACGTTCCTCCGGAGTCTTGCCGCGCAGCGCCTTCGCCAGCGCCGCGGCCACGTCCTCCGGTGAGACGGGCTTCTTGCTGCCGTCGCCCTTGGTGATGAGGACGCCCTCGAAGGTGCTGCCGTACAGCTTCTTGAGCGCCGCGCGGTCGTAGACCTCCACCAGCCTGCCGTTGACCGGCTTCACCGAGAGGATCTTCGGGAGCGACTTGTCGGGGCCGAACGGGATCGACTTGTCGCCGGCCTTGATCGTGACCAGATCGGACATCGCCGGTTCGGCGAACTCCTTCATCTTGCGGTCGATCTCGTCCTTGCTGATCGACGGCTTCTGCAGGCTGACGGGCAGGTCGAGCGCCGCGTTCTTCCCGGTCTCGGCCCGCTCGCGGTACGCGTTCTCGACGGCGTCGACCGACTGGTTCACGTCCAGCGCCTTGTGGGTCTTGCCCGGCACCGCGACGGCCTTGCCCGGCACGAACTTGATCGTGCCGTCCTGGCTGCCAGCCGCCTGACCGGAGAGCGTCCTCAGCGCCGCGGCGAGCTTCTCCTCGTCGATGTCGATCGCGGGCGTGCCCTCGCGGGCGCCCCCGAAGAGCGAACCGATCACGGAGACCGGGTTGTAGTCGCGCCCCGCGACATCGCTCACGGTCGTCCGGGTGTCGAGGGCCAGGCCCGCGGTGGACGGCTTGAGCTGCTCCTCCTTGCCGTCGATCGTCACCGTCATCGGCCCGTTGATCCGGTCACCGAGTGCGCCGTCGAGCTTGGTGACGGCGTCCTCCTTCGTCATCCCCCCGATGTCCACGCCGAGGACGGTGGTGCCGTTGGGCACGTCCGCGTGGTCGAGCAGCAGGCCCGCCCCGTACGCGACGGCGACCAGGCCGAACAGCCCCGCCCCGGCGAGGACGAGCTTGGAGCGGCCCTTCTTCGCGGGCGGGGACAGCGGTGCGCTCGGGACGTCGACCGGCGCGGGCGCCGGGGAGGCGGGCCCCTCCGGAGCGGACGGAGCGCCCGGGCCGGGCGGGAACGCCCGCTCGCCCGCCGCCGGAGTCCCCGGGAACGGGAACTCGTTGGAGGACGGGACCCGCGGGATCCCGCTGACCAGGGTGTCGCCCGAGATGCGCTCAGGACCGCGCGGGCCATCGGGGCCTCCGGGGCCTTCCGGACCGCCGGGCACCTGGCCGCCGGGACCACCGGGGCCGGGGCCGACCGCGCCGATGCCGGGTGCCGGCGGGTGATGGCCGGTGTCACCGGGCGCGGGGGGCTGCGGGGTGAGGCGGGCGGTGTCGTCGCCGCCCCGGCCGGCGGGACGCTGGAACCCGGGCGGCAGAAGCGGCATGTCACCGGTCATCGGCCCGGAGGTCGGACCCGCGGGACCCGCGGACCCGGGACGAACGGGCAGGCCGCCGGGCGGCGGCGCACCCGCGGAACCCGAGCCGGGCCCCGCGCCGTAGGCGGGGACGGACCCGGTGCCGGTGTCCTCGCTCGAACCGCCGCCGTACGGGCCCGAACCGCCCGCGCCGTAGACGGGAGTGCTGCCGGTGTCACCCGGCCGGGGACCGGACCCGGGACCCTGCCCCGGACCACGGCCGGCGCCGGAACCCGGACCGGCTCCGGGCGCACCCGCACCGGACGGTCCGCCGCCGGTGCCCGGTCCGCCGGAGAAGTACGGAAGGTCGGACCGCTGCCGGTCGCCCGAGGGCGGCGGGGTGGGGTCCGAGGAGGCCGGCGGGATGGCGGCCGGCGGCTTGCGCGGCGCGAACCAGTCGCTGGTCCTCGCCTCGTCCCTGCCCTCACCGGAGGCACCGGACGCGCCCGAACGGGGCGACGGCGCCTCGCTCCGCGGAGCGGGAGCCGGGGCGGGGGCGGGCACACCCGACGGCGGCGTGGGCGTGGTGCCCGTGATGGAGGACGTCGGTCCCGACGCGGCGGTGTCCGTGTCCCCGCCCTGGACCGTCTTGCGCACGACGACCGGCGGAATGGGCCGTGAGCCCGGGATGTTGATCTGGATCCGGGTCGTCAGCGTCGTCTCGGTCCTGGGCTCCTCGGACTTGCCCGCCTCGCTGTCGTGCGCGGCGGCGTCATCGCGCCCGGAGTCCTGCGGGGGCTGCAGCGACGGGTACTGGCGGGTGCCGTACGGCGGGGTCCCCGACGGGTACGCGGCTCCGCCGCGGCCCTGGGGCCCGGAGGACGAACTGTCAGTTTCTCGGCTCAAGGCTGGTTCTCCCGGTTAGCTCCGCCACCCGTGACCGTGCTCGGGGCGGCTCGGCGGCGCGCTCCACCATACTGGGCAGCGCCGACGGCGACCCAGGGACGGCCGGATCGTCCTCCGCGGGGACGGTCCGGGCACCTGGGCGGTTTGTCCTGTCACTTGCCAAGTCGGGCGGCTTGCACGCCCGGTGGGGGCACAGGCGTCAAGGTGGCACAGATCACAGCCACGACGATCCCGCCCAGCAGGAAGACGTACGAGCCCACGCCCGCACCGAAGACGAAGTCGCCTTCCGGACGCGTGGCCGTCAGCAGCATCACGGCGATCAGCCAGCCGCCCGCGGGTGCCGCGGCGCCGGCCCGGGAGTCGAGCGCCTTCACACCGCCGTAGCAGATTCCGGCGACGCCGAGCAGGGCGAGCACCAACCCGGCGGGGAACCAGGCCGCTTGGACGAGTGCGCCCGCCCCGCCGACCAGCGCGCCGAGCACGAACAAGACGACGTACGCGGTGAGGCGCCCCGCGGTCACCGGTTCGCTCCCGTCGCGACGGGGGCGGAGGAGACCCCTGCGAACAGGTCGGCCTCGGGCCGCTGCCCGCCCGGTTCGCCCCGGACCAGCTGGTAGTGCTCCTCGGCGAAGAGCGGCTGGCCGAGGTCGTTGGAGAGTGCGAAGAACGGGCCGTCGACGGCGATCTGCGTGGCGTGCGCCCGCATCGCCGCCGTCTTCGCCCCCGCGTACGCCCGCCCGTCGATCCGGGCGGAGACCTCGGCGTCGTCGACCACACCCGGTACGTCGTCGGCCGTGGCGATGCCGTCGAAGCTCACGTCCGACTCGCGCAGCCTCGCAAGTCCCGCTTCGGCGGCGGAGCGTGACAGGCAGTTCCAGTAGACCTTGCCGATCGCGTGCGGTGCGCCGAGGTCGGCACGGAAGGCGGGGTCGGCGGCCAGATCGGCCGCGCGCATGGCGACGCGGTGGGCCTGGATGTGGTCCGGGTGGCCGTAGCCGCCGTTCGCGTCGTAGGTGACCAGCACCTGCGGCCGGACCTCGCGCACCACCGCGACCAGGTGCGCCGCGGCCTCGTCCAGGTCGGCCTGCCAGAAGGCGTCGGGGCGGTCGTTCTGTGGCAGCCCCATCATTCCGGAGTCACGGTAGCGGCCCGGGCCGCCGAGGAAGCGGTGGTCGGTGACCCCCAGCTCGGCCATGGCGGCGGCCAGTTCGCCGATCCGGTGCGTGCCCAGGGTGTCGTCGCGGTCGGCGGCGAGATGGGCGAGATCGGCGGGGATCACCTCTCCCTCCTCGCCGAGGGTGCACGTCACGAGCGTGACGAGGGCTCCCTCGGCCGCGTACTTGGCCATGGTGGCGCCGTTGTTGATCGTCTCGTCGTCCGGGTGTGCGTGGACGAGCAGGAGACGGCGGCCGGGAAGATCGGTCATGCGTACAGCGTACGAGCCGGGCGCCGGCACAGGAGCCGGGCGCCCGGAGGCCGTCAGAACTTGATGCCGCCGATCATGCCGGCGACGTTCGTGGTCAGCTCGCTGATCGTCGGGGCGACGGACGAACTCGCCAGGTAGAAGCCCAACAGCATGCAGACCACCGCATGTCCTGCTTTGAGCCCGGCTTTCCGGACCAGCAGGAAGACGATGATCGCCAGCAGCACTACCGCCGAGATCGAGAGTGCCACGGCGGTTCACCTCCAAAGACGGGGCCGAATCAACGAGCGGATGATTTCGCACTGCCGCAGGCTTCTCGCCCACTGTGCGCAACTGATCATAACTTTCCGCTCCTGAGCATGGATCGGTGCACGGGAGCAGAGAAGGGGCGCACGGGTCCGCCGCCGGGGGGCGCCCAGCGCAGGGCGGAAGCGCCCCGCCGCGGACGGGTCCGGTACGTGGCCCGGGGCGCGCGCCCCGGACGGCGGAGCGACAGGTGATCGATGCGGTGTTCCGCAGCCGGGGCCGCGCATAGGGTCTGGGGGCATGACGGGACAGATCTCCTTTCCGCGCCAGCACGCCCGGACCCAGCGCTTCACCCTCGGCGCCCCGCGCGCCTTCACCGTGTCGCCGGACGGGGCGCGCATCGCCTTCCTCCGTTCCCGCGGCGGCACCGACCGGGCGAACCTGCTCTGGGTGCTCGATCCCGGCTCCGGCGAGGAGCGGATCGCCGCCGATCCGGCGGCCCTGCTGGGTGGCGCGTCCGAGGAGTTGTCCGCCGAGGAGCGGGCCCGGCGGGAGCGCAGCCGGGAGGGGGCCGCGGGCGTCGTCGGCTACGCGGTGGACGAGGCGGCCGAGTTGGCCGCGTTCGCGCTCTCCGGTCGGCTGTTCACCGCGGAACTGCGCGCCGGTACCGCGCGGGAACTCCCCGTCCCCGGACCGGTCGTGGACCCGCGGCCCTCGCCGGACGGGCGCCGCGTCGCCTACGTCGCGGGCGGCGCGCTGAGGGTCGTGGACGCCGACGGCGCGGCGGACCGCGCGCTCGCCGCCCCCAATGACGGCGAGAGAGATGTCACCTACGGGCTGGCCGAGTTCATCGCCGCCGAGGAGATGGACCGGGCCCGGGGCTTCTGGTGGTCCCCGGACAGCGAGAGCCTGCTGGTCGCCCGTGTCGACGAGTCGCCGGTGCAGCGCTGGTGGATCTCCGACCCGACCCACCCGAACCGGGCGCCGCAGGAGGTCGCGTATCCGGCGGCGGGGACGGCCAACGCCGACGTCCGCCTGCTGCTCGTCGGCCTCGACGGCTCCCGTACGGAGGTGGAGTGGGACCGCGCGGCGTACCCGTACCTCGCGCGTGTGCACTGGTCGCCGGCCGGTCCCCCGCTGCTGCTGGTGCAGGCCAGGAACCAGCGCGACCAGCTCTACCTGACCGTCGACACCGGGACCGGCCGGACGCGCATGCTGCACGCGGATGAGGACCCGGTCTGGCTGGATCTGTTCCCCGGTGTCCCCGCGTGGACCCCGGACGGGAGGCTGGTGCGGATCGCGGACGAGGGCGGGGCGCGCGTCCTCGTCGTCGGCGCCCGCCCGCTCACCGGGCCGCAGTTGCACGTCCGGGCGGTGCTGGACGTGTCCGCCGACGACGTGCTGATCTCGGCGTCCGCGGGGCCGGAGGCGGAGGACCCCGGCACCGGTGAGATCCATGTCCACCGCGTCAACGAGCTGGGCATCGAGCGCCTGTCGGAGGGCCGCGGTGTGCACTCGGCCGTGCGCTGCGGCTCCGTCCTGGTGCTCTCCTCGGCCTCGCTGGAGTCGAGCGGCGCGACGGCCCGGGTGCTGAACGACGGCAAGGCCGTGACCGTCGTCCCGTCGTACGCCGAGAAGCCGGTGCTCACGGCCGCGCCCCGGCTGGTGCGGGCCGGCGCGCGCCGCATCCCGTGCGCCGTGCTGCTGCCCACCGGCCACCGCGAGGAGGACGGTCCGCTTCCGGTCCTCATGGACCCGTACGGCGGTCCGCACGGCCAGCGCGTCGTGGCCGCCCACAACGCCCACCTCACCTCGCAGTGGTTCGCCGACCAGGGTTTCGCCGTGGTCGTCGCCGACGGCCGCGGCACGCCGGGTCAGTCGCCGGGCTGGGAGAAGGCCGTCGCGCACAACCTGGCGGGCGTGACCCTCGAGGACCAAGTGGAGGCGCTCCAGGCCCTGGCCGCGGACCATCCCCTCGATGTCACCCGGGTCGCCATCCGCGGCTGGTCGTACGGCGGTTACCTCGCCGCGCTCGCGGTGCTGCGCCGGCCCGACGTCTTCCATGCCGGCGTGGTGGGGGCGCCCGTCACCGACCAACGGCTGTACGACACCCACTACACGGAGCGGTACCTCGGCCACCCGGACGAGCACGGCGAGGTCTACGACGCGAACTCGGTCGTCACGTCGGGCGGCCTGTCGGGCGCCGCGGAGACCCACCGTCCGATGATGATCATCCACGGGCTCGCGGACGACAACGTCCTCGCCGCACACACCCTGCGCCTGTCCTCGGCGCTGCTCGCAGCGGGCCGGCCGCACGAGGTACTGCCGCTGTCCGGGGTGACCCACATGACACCGCAGGAGCAGGTGGCCGAAAACCTGCTGCTGCTCCAGGTGGACTTCCTCAAGCGGTCCTTGGGCATGGCCCGCGACTGAGCCCGCCGGGGGACCGAGCGCAGCATCGCGTCCGCGCCGCGTCCACCCGTGCTCGCGGAGGGCGGGTCGATGCGGTGTGGACAGTCCCTGGGGACGGACGATCCGCCGCGCTACCGACCGGCGCCCGCGCCCGTCACCAGCGCGGCGGCTGCGTGGCGTACGGCTCGTCGTCGCGGTACCCGTACGCGAAGCCGTCGGCCTCGAAGGCCGTGCGCTCGCCCCGCCGCGCCAGCACCGCGAGCACCACGAACCCGGCCAGGGTCTCGAAGAGCGCCGTGCCCACACTCAGCTGCTCCTGGAGCGGCAGGTCGCCGAGGTGCCCGAGCATCTCGCCCCGCTGCTGCGCGGAGATACCTGTGAGCCCGCGGGCGAGGAGGAGCACGGCCGCGGTCGAGCCCAGCGCCCGCGCCCAGGTCGTACGCCGGAGCGCGGCGACCGCGCCCGCGAGGCAGAGGGCGACCACCGTCCAGCCGAGCCATCCGTACGGCGGCTGGAGCAGCGCGTAGACGTTCTGCGGACCGTCGCCGACGAGCACCTTCCGGTACGTGGGCCAGCCCCACTCACCGGCCCGGTGGATCTGCCAGGCTGCTCCGGCCACCGCGGCAACGGCCAGCAGGACCGCGGCGGTGGCGGAGGCGCCCCGGCCGGGCCGGGGCGAGGGAGGTGTGTTGTCCGCGGGCCGGCGGGCGACGGCCACCGTCACCAGCAGCAGCGCGCCGATCACCACGCCCGCGGCCGCCGTCAGCGTCGCCCGGGACCGCAGGTCCTCGTCGATCACCCGCATCCAGTCGGACTGGAGCATCCACAGGCTGGGGAGGCGCAGCGCCAGGGTGGCGACCGCCGCGGAAGCGAGCGCACCGGGCGCGACGGCGACCGACTGGAGCGCGATGAAGGCGACCACCGTGTGGACGCAGACGAGGACGGGATCGACCAGCGACGTGCCCCAGATGCCCCCGTCCGCGCGGGAGGGCAGACCGGCCCAGAGCCACCACACGTCGACGGGCTCGGCCGCCGCCGTGAGGTCCTGGATGATCCACATCAGCTCGATCAACGCGAGCAGGGCACAGGCGAATGCCCCGAATAGGCGTGCTCCGCGCACGAGTGTGCGCCCCTGTCCCATGCCTGCGGTTCTACCCCGCAAGGCGGCCTTTCGACAAGCGACCGGCCGGGGAGGGCCCGAGCCCGCCCCGGCCGGCCCACGGCACCCGCACGGCCGTACGGTCTCCACCCTGGTGCGTCCGTATATCGGAACTGCGTCAATGAAGTTGCTAGTACGTGAACGCAGTTGGTCCTGATTTTCCCGGCATGTCACACCACGACGGAACCGTGTCAAGCACGCCCGGACGTCGATCTGCGAAATCTTCGCTCAAGAAGCGAAGAGTCGGGCGTTCCCCACCGCTTTGCCTCTTGACGCGCGTTGATTAGCTCGTAAGAGTTCCGGTCAATCAACAGCGCGACCCGCTGCTCTTCTGTGTCAAACAATTTTCGCCTCCGGGGGCATGAAGCCAATGACGAGCCCAACCCAAGCTGCTGGTCCGACCGCCGACGCAGCGACGGTTCCGACGACGCCTGAGAAGGGCTCCGGCAAGGACCCGTCCCTCACCGGGCGCTCCCCCGGCCAGTTGATGTGGCTGCGCTTCAAGCGGGACCGCACGGGCGTCATATCGGCGTTCGTGGTGCTCTTCTTCTTCGCCATCGCAGCCCTGGCCCCGGTCATATCGATGGTGTACGGCAAGGACCCGTACACCTTCTACGGGCAGGAGCAGGCGGGCCTGCTGGACGAGTTCGGCGACCCGACCGGCGCCAACGGCGGCATCTCCGGCGACTTCTGGTTCGGCCTCGAGCCGAACCTCGGCCGTGACGTGTTCACCCAGCTCCTGTACGGGATGCGGACCTCCCTGTACACCTCCGTCGTCGTGACCATCCTGATGGTGATCACCGGCGTGCTCATCGGCCTGGTCGGGGGCTTCTACGGCGGCAAGGTCGACTACTGGCTCGGCCGGCTGACCGACTTCCTCCTCGCTTTCCCGAGCCAGCTGTTCTTCATCGCCACCATGCCGGTGATCACCGCGGTCTTCGTGGACCCGTCGGACGAGACACCGACCTACATCCGGGCGCTGGCGATCATCTTCGTGCTGTGGTTCCTCGGCTGGATGGGCATGAGCCGCCTGGTGCGCAGCTCCACCCTCTCGCTGCGTGAGCGGGAGTTCGTGGAGGCCGCGAAGGTCTCCGGCGCCTCCCCCTGGCGGATCATCCGCAAGGAGCTGCTGCCGAACCTGGTCACGCCGATCCTGGTGCAGGCCACGTACCTGCTGCCCTCCACGATCCTCTCGGTCGCGTTCCTGTCGTACGTCGGTGTCGGCTTCCTGGAGCCCACGCCGGACTGGGGCCGGATGTTCGCCATCGCCGGCCGGATCTACGAGACCAACCCGACCTACATGTTCTTCCCGGGCGTCGCCATGGTGATCTTCGTGGTCGCCTTCAACCTCCTTGGTGACTCCGTCCGGGATGCCTTCGACCCGAAGTCCGGACGGTAGCCGTCCATTTCGAGGGGGGTGGCTGCCGACCCTTCGCCGGACTACTTCCGGACACGGCAGCGCAAATGGATCACAACCGACAGGAGCACCAGACGCCATGAACCTTGGCTCTACGCGCAGAGCACGCGCTCTCGTGGTCGCGCTCGCGGCAGGCTCGCTTGCGCTGGCCGGATGCAGCGGCGGCGGCAACAGCGACGGCAAGGACAAGTCCAGCACCCAGGACGAGGCGAAGTCCCAGTCCGAGGCCGTGGAACTCGGGGACGCCGCGGCGTCCAAGGGCCCGGCCTCGGAGGTCAAGGGCGCCAAGTCCGGCGGCACGGTCAACGTGTGGCAGACCTCCGACTTCTCGCACCTCGACCCCGGTCAGAGCTACGTCTCCGACGCGGGTCTGCTCGGCCGCCTGATCCACCGCGGCCTCACGCAGCTCCACGAGGACGAGGACGGCAAGAAGACCGTGGTCGGCGACCTCGCCACCGACTCCGGCAAGGCCTCGGACGGCGGCAAGACCTGGACGTACACCCTCAAGGACGGCATCAAGGACTCCGAGGGCAACGAGATCACGTCCAAGGACGTCCGCCACACCGTGGAGCGTCTGTACGCGCCGTTCATCACCGACGGCCCGATCTACCTCCAGCAGTGGCTCTCCGGCGGTGGCACCACCTACCGCAAGGCGCTGCCCCAGGGTCCGTACAAGGGCAAGCACCTCCCGGACAAGGTCCTGGAGACTCCTGACAAGAAGACGATCGTCTTCCACTTCAAGGAGGCCCAGCCCGACGTCCCGCAGATGCTGGCGATGCGCGGCTACTCCATCGTGCCGGAGAAGGCGGACACGCAGGAGAAGTACGACAACAAGCCGGTCGCCCTTGGCCCGTACATGATCGGCGAGTTCAAGTCCGGCAAGAGCATGAAGCTGGTCAAGAACCCCAACTGGGACCCGAAGACCGACTCGGTGCGCAACCAGTACCCCGACGGCTTCGACATCTCGTTCAACGTCCAGGACGCCGAGCAGACCAAGCGCATCCTGGCCGACCGCAACGAGGCCAAGAACGCGGTCATGTTCACCGGCGCGGTGGACGTGAGCCAGGCCAAGAAGGTCGTCAACGACAAGAAGGCCTTCGCGCGCACGATCCGCGGCTACCAGCCGTACGTGTGGCAGCTCAACATGAACATGGACCGCATCAAGGACAAGAAGGTCCGTGACGCGATCACCTACGCGCTGCCGAACCTCCAGATCATCCGCCCCGACGGTGGCGCCTACGCCGGTGAGCCGGCCGGTGGTCTGCTCGCCCCGACCGTCCCGGGCTACGAGAAGGGCTACGACCCGTACGGCAAGATCGCCAAGCCGAACGGTGACCCGGAGAAGGCCAAGAAGCTGTTGAAGGAGGCCGGCAAGGAGGGCATGAAGCTCGTCTACGCCTACGCCAACAACGACATCCGCGGCCAGCAGGCAGTGATCATCACCAACGCGCTGGAGAAGGCCGGCTTCGACGTCCAGAAGAAGGACATCGACGACGCGACCTGGTACGAGCAGGTCGGCAAGGTGAAGAACGGCTACGACATCTACATGACCGGCTGGGGCCAGGACTGGGCGTCCGCCTCGACCGTCATCCCGCCGTCCTTCGACGGTTCGCAGATCCAGGACGGTGCGTCGAACTACACGCACCTGAACAACAAGCACGTCAACTCCGAGATCGCGCGCATCGCGAAGATCACCGACCCGGAGAAGGCGACTGCCGAGTGGACCAAGCTCCACAAGTACATCGTGGAGAAGATCAACCCGGCGGCGCCGATCTACTTCACCAAGCAGTTCCAGATCTACGGCTCGAACATCGGTGGTGCCCGCTACAACTCGGACACCAGCTACACCGACATCAACCGGATCTTCCTCAAGAAGTAACCGCAGCACGTAGCTAGGAACCAGGGGGCGCCCGCCCCGGCGGAGCGGGCGCCCCCCTGGCAAGCCCACCTCCCAGCAGCCGCCGTCCCGAGAGCAGCGAACCCGATGCTTCAATTCCTCGTACGCCGGACGTTCGGCGCCGCAATCATCCTCATCCTGATCAGCGCGTTCACGTTCTTCCTCTTCTTCGCGGTCCCCCAGGACCCGGCCCTGCTCGCGTGCGGCAAGAACTGCACCAAGCCCGCGCTCGAGGTCATCCACAAGAACCTCGGCCTCGACCAGCCAGTGCCCGTGCAGTACTGGGAGTTCATGAAGGGGATCGTGGTCGGGCGCGACTTCGCCGTGGGCCACTGCAGCAGCCCGTGCTTCGGCGTCTCCTTCAACAACAACCTCATGGTCTGGGACACGATCGTCGACCGCTTCCCGATGACGCTCTCCCTGACCGTCGGCGGCCTCGCCGTCTTCCTGACCGTTGGTCTCGGCGCCGGCATCGTCGCCGCCCGCCGCAAGGGCACCATGACCGACAAGACCGTCAGCTCGGTGTCACTGGTCCTGAGCTCGATGCAGATCTACTTCCTCGGCCCGATCGTGCTGGGCATCCTCGTCTACAGCACCGGCTGGCTGGACAACCCCAAATACGTACCCATCACCGAGGATCCCGGCGCCTGGTTCATGGGCCTGCTGATCCCGTGGTGCGTGATGGCGGCGATCTTCACGGCGCAGTACACGCGTATGTCGCGCTCCACCCTGATCGAGCAGATGCAGGAGGAGCACGTCCGCACCGCGCGCGCCAAGGGCATGTCGAAGAACTACGTGTTCTACCGCTACACCTGGCGCGGCTCGCTCACCCCGATCGTCACCATCCTCGGCATGGACCTGGGTGCGCTCTTCGGCGGCGCCATCGTCACGGAGACGACCTTCAGCCTCGCCGGCATCGGCCGCCTCGCGGTGCAGTCGGTGCAGAACAAGGACCTGCCGCTGACGATGGGCGTGATGCTCTTCAGCGCCGCGTTCATCCTCGTTTTCAACATCATCGTGGACGCCGTGTACGCCTACATCGACCCGCGCGTGCGCCTGTCCTAGGAGATCGACCCGTGACCACACTCACCAAGACCGAAGGCGAGCCCGCACCGACCGGGTCGGACGCCTTCCTGTCCGTGCGCGACCTTCACGTGCAGTTCTCCACCGAGGACGGCATGGTCAAGGCGGTCGACGGCCTCTCCTTCGACCTCATGCGGGGCAAGACGCTCGGCATCGTCGGCGAATCCGGCTCCGGCAAGTCCGTCACCAACCTGACGGTGCTGGGCCTGCACAACCCGGCCTCCACGACCATCACCGGCGAGATCGTGCTCGACGGCCAGGAGCTGACGGCCGCGCCGGAGAAGACGCTGGAGAAGCTCCGCGGCAACAAGATGGCGATGGTCTTCCAGGACCCGCTGACGGCCCTCTCCCCGTACTACACGGTGGGCCGGCAGATCGCCGAGCCGTACATGAAGCACACCGGCGCCTCCCGTCGCGAGGCGAAGCGGCGCGCGATCGAGATGCTCGACAAGGTCGGCATCCCGCAGCCGAAGCTGCGCGTGGACGACTACCCGCACCAGTTCTCCGGCGGTATGCGCCAGCGCGCGATGATCGCGATGTCGCTGGTCTGCAACCCGCAGCTGCTCATCGCGGACGAGCCGACCACCGCGCTCGACGTGACGGTCCAGGCGCAGATCCTGGACCTGCTGAAGGACCTGCAGCAGGAGTTCGGCTCGGCGATCATCTTCATCACCCACGACCTCGGTGTCATCGCCAACATGGCCGACGACATCCTGGTGATGTACGCGGGCCGCGCCGTGGAGCGCGGCTCGGTCAAGGAGGTCCTCCGGGCCCCCCGGCACCCGTACACCTGGGGTCTCCTCGGCTCGATGCCCCGCCTGTCCTCCGGGACCGACGAGGAGCTGCTGTCGATCCCCGGCAGCCCGCCGAGCCTGCTGAACCCGCCGAGCGGGTGCCCCTTCCACCCGCGCTGCGCCTTCGCCGCCGAGGTCGGCGGCGGACGGTGCTCCGGTGAGCGCCCGGCGCTGCCCGAGGGACGCGGGTCGGCCTGCCACCTGACGGGCGCCCAGAAGGAGACCATCTTCATCGAGCAGATCAAGCCCCGGCTGGGCTAGGGAGATTCACCGTGACCGAGAAACTCACCCTGCCCACCCCCCGCGGCGCCGTGCCGGCGCCGGGTGAGCCGTTGATGACGGTGGAGGGCCTGACCAAGCACTTCCCGATCAAGGGCGGCTTCCCGATCAAGCGCACCGTCGGTGCGGTCAAGGCCGTGGACGGCGTCGACCTGACCGTGCACCAGGGCGAGAGCTTCGGCCTGGTCGGCGAGTCCGGGTGCGGCAAGTCCACCACGGGCCGGCTGCTGACCCGTCTGCTGGAGCCGACCGGCGGCAAGATCACGTACAGCGGGCAGGACATCACGCGGGCGAACCGCAGGCAGCTCGCCCCGATCCGCTCCGAGATCCAGATGATCTTCCAGGACCCGTACTCGTCGCTGAACCCGCGGCAGACGGTCGGCACGATCATCAAGGGCCCCATGGAGGTCAACGGGATCAACCCGCCCGGGGGCCGCGAGAACAAGGTGCGCGAGCTGCTCGAGACCGTGGGTCTCAACCCCGAGCACTACAACCGCTTCCCGCACGAGTTCTCCGGCGGTCAGCGGCAGCGCATCGGTGTGGCCCGCGCGCTGGCCCTGGAGCCGAAGCTGATCATCGCGGACGAGCCGGTCTCCGCGCTCGACGTGTCGATCCAGGCGCAGGTCGTCAACCTGCTCCAGGAGCTCCAGCGGGAGCTGGGCATCGCGTTCCTCTTCATCGCCCACGACCTCGCGGTGGTCCGCCACTTCTCGCAGCGCGTCGCGGTGATGTACCTGGGCAAGGTGGTGGAGGTCGGCGACCGCGACTCGATCTACAACCGCCCGCGCCACCCGTACACGCACGCGCTCCTCTCGGCCGTCCCCGAGATCGAGCTGGACGACGACTCACCGCAGCGCGAGCGCATCCGCCTCGCCGGTGACGTTCCCTCGCCCGTCAACCCGCCGTCCGGCTGCCGCTTCCGTACGCGGTGCTGGAAGGCGCAGGACAAGTGCGCGACGCAGGAGCCGCCGCTCGTGCAGATCGGCGGCAACAAGGAAGGGCACCTGACCGCCTGCCACTTCCCCGAGGAGCCGACGATCGCGGCCCGCGAGCAGGACGTCGTCCTCGACCCGGCGCTGTCGGCGCTGGAGAAGGACGCGTAAGCCCGCATCCGCCGGCAGTTGTCGGAGCCCGTGCCCCGGGAGGGCACGGGCTCCGCTGCTGTTCCGGCACGGGTCCCTACACCTCCGCGGGCCCCGCCGCTGCGCCCGTGACGAGACGTTCCTCCGCGTAGTGGCAGGCCGAGGCGTGCGCGACCGGGCCGCCCGCCGTCCGGAACGCCGGCGGGACGGCGAGGGGCGGCGTCTCCCGCTCGCAGCGCTCGTCGGCCTTCCAGCAGCGCGTACGGAAGCGGCAGCCGGACGGCGGGTCGGCCGGTGAGGGCACGTCCCCGGCGAGCAGGATCCGCTCCCGCCCGCCGCGCGACTCCGGGTCGGGGACGGGAACGGCCGAGAGCAGGGCCTGGGTGTACGGGTGGGTGGGGTGGTCGTAGATCTCCTCGTCGGTGCCGGTCTCCACGACCCGGCCGAGGTACATCACCGCCACCCGGTCCGAGATGTGCCGGACGACGGACAGGTCGTGCGCGATGACGACGTAGGAGAGCCCGAACTCGTCCTGCAGGCGCTCCATGAGGTTGACGACCTGGGCCTGGACGGACACGTCCAGCGCCGAGACCGGCTCGTCCGCGACGATGATCTCCGGGCGCAGGGCGAGCCCCCGCGCGATGCCGATGCGCTGCCGCTGGCCACCCGAGAACTGGTGCGGATAGCGGTTGATGTACTCCGGGTTGAGCCCGACGACGTCCAGCAACTCCCGTACCCGGCGCCGCCGGTCGCCCTTGGGCGCGACCTCGGGGTGGATGTCGAAGGGCTCGCCGATGATGTCGCCGACCGTCATCCGCGGGTTGAGCGAGGTGTACGGGTCCTGGAAGACCATCTGGATGTTGCGGCGTACGGACTTCAGCGCGCGCCGGGACAGCCGGGTGACGTCCTCCCCGCGGTAGCGGATCTCGCCCGCCGTCGGCCGCTCCAGGTTCACCAGCAGCTTGGCGAGGGTGGACTTGCCGCAACCGGACTCCCCCACGATGCCCAGCGTCTCGCCACGCCGCAGGTCGAACGAGACCCCGTCGACGGCCTTGACCGCGCCGACCGTGCGCCGGATCACCACGCCCTGGGTCAGCGGGTAGTGCTTGACCAGGTCGCGTGCCTGGAGGATCGCCTCGGGCATCTCAGGCATCGAGCGTCTCCTTCCAGAAGTGGCAGGCGCTGGACCGGTCCTCGGACACCCGGTGGAGCGGGGGGAGGTCCGTGCGGCACATGTCGCGGACGCGGGGGCAGCGCGGGTTGAAGGGGCAGCCGGGCGGGATGCCGAGGAGGCTGGGCGGCATGCCCTTGATCGCGTACAGTTCCCGGCCCTTGCGGTCCAGGCGCGGGATGGAGTCCAGCAGGCCGCGGGTGTAGGGGTGGGCGGGGCGCTTGTAGAGGTCGTGGACCGGGGCGGTCTCCACGATCCGGCCCGCGTACATCACCGCGATCCGGTCGGCCACGTCCGCGACCACGCCCAGATCGTGGGTGATCAGGATGAGCCCCATCTTGTACTCGGCCTGCAACTCGGCGAGCAGATCCATGACTTGGGCCTGGACGGTCACGTCCAGCGCCGTCGTCGGCTCGTCCGCGATGATCAGGTCCGGTTCCAGGGCCAGCGCCATCGCGATCATGATCCGCTGCCGCATCCCGCCGGAGAACTGGTGCGGATAGTCGCCCGCCCGCTGCCGTGCCGCCGGGATCCGTACGCGTTCCATCAGCTCCACGGCCCGCGCCCTGGCCTCCTTGCGGGAGACCCCCTCGTGGACGCGGTACATCTCCGCGAGCTGATACCCCACGCTCAGCACCGGGTTGAGGGCCGAGAGCGCGTCCTGGAAGATCATGGCCATCCGGGATCCGCGCAGCCTGCGCCGCTCGTCCCTGTCCATCGTCAGCAGGTCCCGTCCCTGGAAGAGGACCTGCCCCCCGGTCACTCGCCCCGGCGGGCTGTCGAGGATTCCCATGATCGCCTGCGCGGTCACCGACTTGCCGGAGCCCGACTCCCCCAGCACCGCCAGCGTCTCCCCGGCGTCGACGCTGTACGAGACGCCGTTGACGGCCCGGGCCGCCCCGTCCCGCGTACGGAATTCCACCCGCAGATCGCGCACGTCCAGCAGCGTCGTCATCTCCGGTCTCCTCAGCGCAGCTTGGGGTCGAGGGCGTCGCGCACCGCGTCGCCGAGCATGATGAACGCGAGCACGGTCACGCTCAGCGCGCCCGCGGGCCACAGCAGCATGTGCGGGGCGTTGCGGATCTGGGGCGCGGCGTTGGAGATGTCGATGCCCCAGGAGACCGTCGGCGGCCTCAGCCCCACGCCGAGGTACGAGAGCGTGGCCTCCAGCGCGATGTACGTCCCGAGCGCGATGGTGGCGACGACGATGACCGGCGCGACGGCGTTGGGCGCGACGTGCCGCAGCAGCAGCCGGGTGTGCCCGGCGCCGAGCGCGCGGGCGGCCTGCACGTAGTCGTTCTGCTTTGCCGTGATGACCGCGCCGCGCGAGATCCGGCAGACCTGCGGCCAGCCGAGCAGCACGATGAAGCCGACGACCGGCCACACGGTGGAGCTGGTGACGACGGACAGCAGGACCAGTCCCCCGAGCACGACCGGGATGCCGAAGAAGATGTCGGCCGTACGGGAGAGCACCGCGTCGCTCCAGCGGCCGAAGTAGCCGGCGAGTCCGCCGAGAAGCCCGCCGAGCAGGGCGGCGCCGAGGGTGGCGCACAAGCCGACGACGAGGGAGGCGCGGGCCCCGTGCACGGTGCGGGTGTAGACGTCGCAGCCCTGGGTGTCGTAGCCGAAGGGGTGTCCGGGCGCGGAGCCCGCCTGCGACTTGGACAGGTCGCACTGGAGCGGGTTGCCGCTCGCGATCGCCTGCGGCCACAGGGCGATGACCACCAGGAAGAGGATCAGCAGCGCGGAGACGACGAAGACGGGGTTGCGGCGCAGATCCCGCCAGGCGTCGGACCACAGGCTGCGCGCGGGCACGTCGGCCGCGGCTCCGGGAAGGGCGGAACCGGGCCCGCCGGGCGCCGGGGACGGGTCGGGTTCGGCGGGACGCTCGATCGTCTCCTCAGACATAGCGGATCCTCGGGTCGAGTACGGCGTAGAGGACGTCGACGAGCAGGTTCGCCAGCAGGAAGACGATCACGAGGATGGTGACGAAGCCGACGACCGTCGGCGCGTTGTTGCGCAGGATGCCCTGGTAGAGCTGGAAGCCGACGCCGTGGATGTTGAAGATCCGCTCGGTGACGATCGCGCCGCCCATCAGCGTGCCGATGTCGGTGCCGATGAAGGTGACCACCGGGATCAGCGAATTGCGCAGCAGATGACGGGTGATGACCCGGCGCCGCGGAAGTCCTTTGGCCACGGCGGTCCGTACGTAGTCGGCGCCGGCGTTCTCGGCGATCGAGGTCCGGGTGAGCCGGGTGACGTAGGCCAGCGAGACCAGCGCGAGGACGACACCCGGCAGCAGCAGCTCGCCGACCGGCGCCTCGGGTGAGACGGACGGCCGGATCATCCCCCACTGGACGCCGAAGACGAACTGCAGCAGATAGCCGGTGACGAAGGTCGGCACGGAGATCACGACGAGGGTGAGGAAGAGGACGCCGGTGTCCACGGTGCGCCCGCGCCGCAGCCCCCCGATGACACCGAGCACGACGCCGACGGTCAGCTCGATGGCGACGGCGACGAGCGTCAGCCTCAGGGTGATGGGCCAGGACTCGGCGATCAGGTCCGTGACCGGCTGGCCGTTGAACGCGGTGCCGAACTCGCCCCGGAAGATCTGGCCCATGTAGTGCGCGTACTGCTGCCACAACGGCTGGTCGAGATGGAGTTCGTGGCGGATGCGGGCGGCGGTGGCCGGGTCGGGGGCACGGTCGCCGAAGAGTGCCGCGACCGGGTCGCCGAGAGCGTAGACCATGAAGAAGATCAGGAAGGTGCTGCCGATGAACACCGGGATCATCTGCAGCAGCCGCCGGATGACGTAGCGCCCCATGCGCTCAGCCGACCTCGATCTCTTCGTAGACGGGGACGCTGAACGGGTTGAGGATCACGCCCGAGAGCCGATCGGTGTAGCCGGCGCTGCCGTTCTGGTACCAGAGCGGGATGGCCGGCATCTTCTCGGCGAGGATCTTCTCGGCGCTCTGGAAGGTGGAGACGGCACGGTCCTGCACGCTGTGCGCGTTGGCGTCGTTGACGAGCTGGTCGAACTTCTCGTCGCTCCACTTGCCGTCGTTGGACGAGGCGTCGGTGTAGTAGAGCGGCTGCAGGAAGTTCTGGATGAGCGGGTAGTCCATCTGCCAGCCGGTGCGGAACGGGCCGGACATCTTCCCGCTGTGGATCCGGTTCCGGTAGTCGGCGAAGGTGCCCACCGGATTGACCGTGCAGGCCCGGTCGTTGCCGAGGGCGTTGTTGATGCTGTTGCAGACGGCGTCCATCCAGGTGCGGTGGGAGCCCGTGTCGACGTTGGAGGTGAGCGTCATCCGCCCGCCGGGCAGGCCGCCCGCCTCCTTGATCAGCCGCTTCGCCTCGGCCGGGTCGTACTCGCAGGCCTCCCCGCACAGTCCCGCCTTGTACCCGCCCTGTCCGCCGAGGACGGGCGAGGTCCAGTCACTGGCCGGGGTGCGGGTCTTCTGGAAGATCTGCTCGGTGATCTGCTTGCGGTCGATCGCCTTGGAGAGGCCGATGCGCAGCTTCTCCTTCCCCGCGCCCCAGTTCTTGTCGTAGAAGGGGAAGGCCAGGGTCTGGATGATGCCGGCGGGCTGATTGATGTAGCGGCTGCCCAGATCCCGGCGGACGTTCTTGAGCTGGGATGCCGGGATGTCGTCGGCGAGGTCGAGGTTGCCGGCCAGGAGGTCGGTGTACGCGGCGTTGTTGTCGGTGTAGACCCTCAGGTCCACACCGGCGTTCTGCGCCTTGTCCCGGCCCGGGTAGTCCTGCCACTTCCGCAGCCGCATCGCGGAGCCCTTGGCGTACGACTCGATCGCGTACGGGCCGTTGCCGACGGGCTTGCTCAGCCAGGCCTCGTGGTCGTCGAAGAACGTGCGGGGCAGGGGCGCGTAGGCCGGGTAGCCCAGGGTCTCGGGCCAGGTCGAGAACTTCTGGGTGAGCCTGACGGTGAAGGTCCGGTCGTCCTTCACGCGCAGCCCCGACAGCGTCTTCGCGGTCGCCTTCCCGGACTCGGGGTGGACCTGGTCGTAGCCGTCGATGTACTCGAAGAAGTACGCGTTCTTCTGCTGGTTGTCGATCAGCGCCCCGTAGTTCCAGGCGTCGACGAACGAACGGGCCGTCACCTTCTCGCCGTTGCTGAAGGTCCAGCCGTCCTTGACGGTGACGGTGAAGTTCTGCGCGTCGGTGCTCTCGATGCGCTCGGCGAGCATGTCCTTCGCCTCGCCCGTCCTCGGGTCGTACCGCTTGAGCCCGCGGAAGATCATGTCGAGGACCTTGCCGCCCTGCACCTCATTGGTGTTGGCCGGTTCGAGCGGGTTCTGCGGGTCGCCCCACGAGGAGCTGAGGACCGCCTCGCCGCCCGAGCCGCCGGAGCCGCCGCAGGCGGTCGCGGCGAGAGCGAGGGCCACCGCACCGGCGGCCCGCGTGGCATAGGTGGCTCGGCGCATGGTGGTGCCTCCTCGGAATACCGGTCACTGATATCCAAATAACACCCCAAGATGGTGCATACCGGCCTTGGCGGCGGCGCCCCGCGCGGGTCGCGACCCAGAACCCCCCGGATGCGGGAGCGCCGTCCCTCACGGGGGCGGGGAGCCTCCGGCTCCGCTCTCGCCCGGCCGCGCGCTCACGGCGTGGGCTGCAGCCGCCGGACGACGAGCACCGCGATGTCGTCCCGCTGGTCCCCTTCCGTGTACCGGAGCACATCGGCGCGCAGCGTCTCCGCCAGCCGGTCGGGCGCGAGCCCCCGCCAGCGGTCCAGACGCTCGGCGAGCGGGTAGAAGACCCCGTCCCGGTCGCGGGCCTCGGTGATGCCGTCCGTGAACAGCAGCAGGTCGGCGTCGTCGGGGAACGGCAGCCACTGGACCGTACGGGGGCCCGGGGACAGCGAGCGCAGCCCCAGCGGCACCCCGGCCTCGTCGAGCGGGACCGGCGTCGAGCGGTCGCGCAGCACCAAGTACGGTTCCCCGTGGCCGCAGTTGACCGCCTGCGCTGCCGCGCCCGCGTCGATGCTGACGACGAGCGCGGTGACGAAGCGTTCGGGCTCACCGGTCCCGGTGGCGAACTCGTTGTGCCGTACGACCGCGCTCTCCAGCGCGTCGACGACCGCCGTCAGCGTGGGCTCGCGGTGCGCCGCCTCCCGGAAGGCGCCGAGCACGGCGAACCCGGCCCCGATCGCCGGAAGCCCCTTGCCCTGCACGTCCCCGATGAGGACCCGGGTCCCGTACGGCGAGGAGACGGCCTCGTAGATGTCGCCGCCGACCAGCTTGTCCTGCTCCAGCGGCGCGTAGAGCCCGCACACCAGCACCTGCTCGGTGCGCAGCGGCAGGGGCCGCAGGATCTGCTGCTGGAGCGCGACGGCGGCGGTGCGGACGCGGGACAGCTCGGTCTCCCGGCGGACGCGTTCGGCGGCGGTCGCGACGGCCAGCGCCCCAAGTCCGCCGGTGACGACGAACGCGGTGACGGAGTTGTCCTCGCCCCCGCGCGGGCCGATGAAGGAGCCCGAGACCAGCAGCGTCACCCAGACAGCGGCGATGGTCGTCTGGCGTACGGTACCGACCCCGGCGGCGTACGCGGGCAGGAAGACGAGCACGGTGGCCAGCCGCGAGACGTGCCCGAGCGCAAAGCCGACGAGCATGATGACGGCGCTCAGTCCGACCATCCACAGGAGGAACGTGCGCGGGCTCGGCAGGTACTTCCGCGTCTCCCGCGGAATGCTCGCGCTCTCGGCCACCGCCCCAGTCCACCGCAGCCCCCGCACGCCTGCATGCGGAGGGCGCCCGACCGGATGGCCGGACGGGCGACGGGGGCGGCGGGGGTACGACGAACGGGCCCGCCCGACACGATGTCAGGCGGGCCCGTCGGGGCAGGGTCAGGCGTGCTTGGCCCGGGAGGCGGCGCGGGCGCGCTCGCGCTGGTCGAGCGCCACCTTGCGGATGCGGACGGTCTCCGGCGTCACCTCGACGCACTCGTCGTCCCGGCAGAACTCCAGCGACTGCTCGAGCGACAGCTTGCTGGGCGGGACGATCGACTCGGTCACATCGGCGGTCGAGGACCGCATGTTGGTGAGCTTCTTCTCCTTGGTGATGTTCACGTCCATGTCGTCGGAGCGCGAGTTCTCACCGACGACCATGCCCTCGTACACCTCGGTGCCGGGCTCGACGAAGAGCGTGCCGCGCTCTTGGAGGTTGGTCATCGCGAAGGCGGTGACCGCGCCGGAGCGGTCGGCGACCAGCGAGCCGGACGCGCGGGTGCGCAGGTCGCCGAACCACGGCTCGTGACCCTCGTGGATGGAGTGGGCGATGCCGGTGCCGCGGGTCTGGGTCAGGAACTCGGTGCGGAAGCCGATGAGTCCGCGGGACGGGACGACGAACTCCATCCGGACCCAGCCGGAGCCGTGGTTGGACATGTTGTCCATCCGGCCCTTGCGGACGCCCATGAGCTGGGTGACCGCGCCCATGTGCTCCTCGGGCACGTCGATCGTCATGCGCTCGACGGGCTCGTGGACCTTCCCTTCGACCTCCCGGGTGACCACCTGCGGCTTGCCGATGGTGAGTTCGAAGCCCTCACGGCGCATGGTCTCGACGAGGATCGCGAGCGCCAGCTCGCCCCGGCCCTGGACCTCCCAGGCGTCCGGGCGCCCGGTGTCCAGGACGCGCAGCGAGACGTTGCCGATCAGCTCACGGTCGAGGCGGTCCTTGACCTGGCGGGCGGTGACCTTGCGGTCCTTGACCGCGGCCTTGGCGTCCGCGCCCTTGCCCGTACCGCCACGGCCGACGAGCGGCGAGGTGTTCGTCCCGATGGTCATCGAGATCGCGGGCTCGTCGACGGTGATGAGCGGCAGCGCCACCGGGTTCTCCGGGTCCGCCAGGGTCTCCCCGATCATGATGTCGGGGATGCCGGCGACCGCGCAGATGTCTCCGGGGCCCGCCACCTCGGCCGGCTTGCGGGTGAGCGCCTCGGTCATCATCAGCTCGCTGATACGGACGCTCGCGACGGTGCCGTCCCGCTTGATCCACGCCACGGTCTGGCCCTTGCGCAGCTCGCCCTGCTCGACGCGGAGGAGCGCGATACGGCCGAGGAAGTTGTCCGCGTCCAGGTTGGTGACGTGCGCCTGGAGCGGTGCCGTCTCGTCGAACCGCGGGGCCGGGACGGTGTCCAGCAGCGTGGTGAAGAACGGCTCCAGGCTGGTGCTGTCGGCCGGGACGGTGCCGTCCTCCGGCTTGGTCAGCGAGGCGACGCCGTCGCGGGCACAGGCGTAGACGATCGGGAACTCGATCTGGTCCTCGTCCGCGTCCAGGTCGAGGAAGAGGTCGTACGCCTCGTTCACGACCTCGTCGATCCGGGAGTCCGGGCGGTCGGTCTTGTTGATGCAGAGGATGACCGGAAGCCGGGCCTGGAGCGCCTTGCGGAGCACGAACCGGGTCTGCGGCAGCGGGCCCTCGGAGGCGTCGACGAGCAGCACGACCGCGTCCACCATCGACAGGCCGCGCTCGACCTCGCCGCCGAAGTCGGCGTGGCCGGGGGTGTCGATGATGTTGATGGTGACCGGCTCACCGCCGTCCTTGGGGTGGTACTTGACGGCCGTGTTCTTGGCGAGAATGGTGATGCCCTTCTCGCGCTCGAGGTCGTTCGAGTCCATCATGCGTTCGTCGAGGTGCTCGGCGGCGTGGGCGGCGAAGGCCCCGGCCTGCTTCAGCATGGCGTCGACGAGGGTCGTCTTGCCGTGGTCGACGTGGGCGACGATGGCGACATTGCGGATGTCGTGGCGCGTGGGCATGGGTCGCTTGCGCTTCTCTCGGATCGTGGGTGCGGCGTCTCGTTCCTCGTACGCCCCGCCGGGCGGACCCGCCTCGGCTCGTCCCATGGTACGGGCCCGGGCCGCGTCCCCTCCCGGCGGCCATGAACGGCAGCGCTCCCGGCCGGTCCGAGGACCTGCCGGGAGCGCTGGTGCTCCGTCGTTCCCGCGCCCGGCGGCTGCGCCGGGCGGACGGGGCTACTTCTTGAAGCCGATGTCCTCGTAGCGCGGGGTCGCGAAGCCGAAGGCACCCACGTTCACCAGCTTCGACTTGACCGCGATCAGCTGCGGCCGCTGGTAGAGCGGGACCGACCCGGCCGCGGCCCAGATGCGGGCGTCGGCCCGGCGGACCAGCGCCCGGGAGGCCGCCGCGTCCAGCTCGGTGACGGCCTGGTCGAAGAGCTGGTCGATGTGGTCGGTGCCGACACGGGTGTAGTTCTGCTCGACGATCAGGGAGCCGTCGGGCGCGGGCTGCGGCTTGGCGAAGATCGGGCGGGCGTCGGTGGCCGGGTAGGCGCTGGCGGGCCAGGACCAGAGGGCCAGGTCGTAGTCGCCCGAGGCGATGTGGTCCTTGAAGTAGCTCTCGTCGGCGACCTTGGTGATCTCCGTACGGATGCCGATCTTCTCCAGCATCGTGGAGATACGGCTCCCAGCGGTGCGCAGCGGCTCGGTGCCGGGGCCGGTCGGGAGGACGAAGCGCAGGGTCAGCGGCTTGCCGTCCTTCTGCAGGGTCCGGACGTCGGCGGGCTTGTTGGCGTTGCCCGCGCCCTTCTCCCCGGTGTCGCCCTTCTCGCTGCCCTGGTGACCGGCGAGCCCGCCGCGGCCCTCGCGCCAGCCCGCCGAGGTGAGCAGCGCCTGGGCGGCCGCGGTGTCCCGGCTGCCGAGCGCGGAGCTGTTGTCGCGGTACCCCTGCTGCCCGGCCATCATCACGTGGCTGCCGAGCGTCTGGGCGGGCAGGCCGAGCGGCTGGAGCACGGCCTTGGCGATGGCCTGGCGGTCGATCGTCCGGGCGATCGCGCGCCGCACCCGCTCGTCCGCGAGCGGACCGGTGGAGCCGTTCAGCGCGAGCTGGGTGTAGGCGGGCTCGAGCGACCGGCGGACGGTGTAGCCGCGGATCGCCGCCGCGCGGACCTGACCGGCCTGGCGGGCGCCCTCCTCGCGCCTGTCCTCCGCCCGCTTCTCGGTCCTCTCCTCGTCCTCACCGTCGGCCTTGTTGTCGGCGTTGCCGGCGTTGTTCTCGTTTTGGTGCGCGTTGCGGTCCGCGGGCTCGTGGCGTGCGCCGTGGTCCCGGTCCTCGGCCCCGGCCGCGCCGCGCTCGCTCTTCGGGATCTGCTGACCGTCGCCCTTGGGCTTGGACGTCCCGTCGATCTGCTCCACGACCGGCCGGTCGATCTCGGCGATGTCGAGGCGGCCCTTGGCGAGGGCCTCGGCCCGCTTGCCGCGCGGGACGGCGGCGAAGACGAGCTTGTCGAGCTTGGCCTTGTCGCCCCACCAGTCCGGGTTCCGTACGAGGGTGACCGTGCCCTTCGCCTTGCTCTTCAGCTCGAAGGGGCCCGCGGTGGCCTCGAGCGTCTTGCGGGCCCCGTCGTTGAAGGCGTCCGGGCTGCCCATCACGGCCTTCGGGTACAGCGGGGTGAAGAGCGAGCGCCAGTCCGTGTACGGCTTGGCGAAGGTGACCCGCACCTCCTGCGGGCCGTTGCCCTGCTCGATCTTCTCGATCCGGTCGTAGCCGGCGTTCCGCGCGGTCCAGTAGGCGCGGTCCTTGCCGCTGAGGGCCTTCCACTGCGCGACGAAGTCGGCGGTGCCGAGCTTGCGCCCGTCGCTCCAGGTGGCCTCACGGTTGAGCCGGTAGGTCACGATCTGCTTCGGCTCGCGCTCGGTGACATCGGCGGCGGCGAGGTAGTTCTCGTTGCGCGCCGGCTTGCCGTGGTCGTCCAGGGTGAAGAGCGAGGGCAGCACGGCGCCCGCGATGCGGTCGCTCGCGCCGTCGGCGTCCGACTGGAAGGTGTTCAGCGTCGCGGGCACCGCGTCGATGGCCCAGCGCACGGTCCCGCCGTCCTCGACCCGGCCCCGCCCGGTGACGGCGACGTCCTTCGGTACGGCCGTGGCGGTCGGCGTGCTCGACGAGTCGCTGCACCCGGCCAGGACGGGCAGCGGGAGCAGGGCACCCGCGGCGAGCAGCGCGGTGGCACGGCGGCGCCGCCGCGCGTCCGGTCCCGTTCGTGATGCGCGTGATGCACCTGGGGTACGTGATGCCGTCCGGCCGCCGCTGACGCCGTAGATGGACATGACCTGAAAACCTCCATGCCGCACCCTTTTGGGCGCTTATGCCGCTCATCACATCTATTCCTGGACCACTGAAATCGACTCGTTCCACCCAGGCACGGCGACACGGCACGGAGGCCGGGATTCCCACCCGTACGGCGGCAGGCGGCACATGTGTCGCAACGAGTCACAGGGGGCGCACGGGAGCGCCCGTTCCCGACACGAAGGGGCAATGTTTGTAGATCCCTAGCCAAGCCGGGATGTGACGCGCGACACTCACAGGCGCATCAGCGTTGGCAAGCGTTGGCCCGCAAGCGCGGAAGTGAGGGCACTCCATGTCCGTATCGGATGATCTGACAGCCGCACAGCGCTCACTCGACGAGCTGACCCGATCTCTGGGACGGCTGGAACAGCAAGTCGGCGGCAGCCTTGAAGTCCGCCGCGTGCGCACCGACGCGGACCACCTGCGCGAGAGCCTCGCCCTGCTGCGTGACAGCGCCGGGCAGGGGCGGACCCAGGCGCCGGCCCGCCATCCGGAGATGGTGACCATCCCGGACACCCCGTACAACAGCGCCCTGTGGACCGATGCCGAGGACGAGGGCCTCGGCGCACGCGACCGTCACGCGCCCTAGCGCGTCCGTGCGGTGGGGAGGGCCCGCGCCGGGCCCTCCCCATCCGCGTCACCCCCGTCGTACGCGTTCACAGCCGAACCCTCGCTCCTCCTCGGAGTCATCGAATTGGCCACTGGTACCGAACCCCGAACGGGCACCGACGAACCCAGTGACGCGCGCGGCGGGGTGTACTCCGCCACGCGCGCCGCCATCTCCGCGCGCCATCTGCGGACCGACCGCTGGTGGCTGACACCGGCCGTCACCGCCGCCGGACTGCTGGCGTTCGTCCTCTACTCGTCATGGCGCGCCTTCGCGAACAGCGACTACTACGCCGCGCCGTACGTCTCGCCCTTCTACTCGCCCTGCCTCGCGGAGAACTGCGAGACCATGCGCGGCGGCCCCAACTGGGAGATCTTCGGGAGCTGGTGGGGGCTCTCCCCCTCCCTGCTGATCCTGATCTTCCCGCTCGGCTTCCGCCTGACCTGCTATTACTACCGGAAGGCGTACTACCGCGGCTTCTGGGCGTCGCCCCCGGCCTGCGCGGTGGCCGAGCCCCACCGGAAGTACACGGGCGAGACGCGTTTCCCGCTGATCCTCCAGAACATCCACCGGTACTTCTTCTACGCGGCGGTGCCGGTCGCCGGGATCCTCACCTGGGACACCGTTCTGGCGTTCCGCAACTCCGACTACGAGTGGGGCCACATGGGCCTCGGCACGGTCGTCTTCCTGATCAACATCGTGCTGATCTGGGCGTACACCCTGTCCTGCCACTCGTGCCGGCACATCGTCGGCGGCCGTCTGAAGCACTTCTCGAAGCACCCGGTGCGCTACCGGCTGTGGGGCTTGGTCGGCCGACTCAACGAGCGGCACATGCAGCTCGCCTGGGCCTCGCTGATCAGCGTGGCGATCGCCGACTTCTACGTCTATCTGCTCGCCACCGGCGTCTTCGCCGACCCGCAGATCTTCTAGACCGCTTCTGAGAGGGATGCAAAAACGATGACGCAAGTCGACCGGCAGGCGTGGGACGTGGTCGTGGTCGGCGCCGGCGGCGCAGGCCTGCGCGCCGCCATCGAGGCCCGCGAGCAGGGCATGCGCACCGCGGTCATCTGCAAGTCGCTCTTCGGCAAGGCCCATACGGTCATGGCCGAAGGCGGCATCGCGGCGAGCATGGGCAACGTCAACGAGGGCGACAACTGGCAGGTGCACTTCCGCGACACGATGCGCGGCGGCAAGTTCCTGAACCACTGGCGCATGGCCGAACTGCATGCGCGCGAGGCCCCGGACCGGGTCTGGGAACTGGAGACCTGGGGCGCGCTCTTCGACCGTACGGCCGACGGGAAGATCTCCCAGCGCAACTTCGGCGGGCACGAGTACCCGCGCCTCGCGCACGTCGGCGACCGTACGGGTCTGGAGCTGATCCGCACCCTGCAGCAGAAGATCGTCGCGCTGCAGCAGGAGGACTTCAAGGAGTACGGCGACTACGAGGCGCGCCTCAAGGTCTTCCAGGAGTGCACGGTCACGCGCGTCCTGAAGAACGACGGCAAGGTCTCCGGAGTCTTCGGTTACGAGCGGGAATCCGGTCGCTTCTTCGTGATCGAGACGCCCGCGGTCGTGCTCGCCACCGGCGGCATCGGCAAGTCGTTCAAGGTGACCTCGAACTCCTGGGAGTACACGGGCGACGGGCACGCGCTCGCGCTGCTGGCCGGGGCCCCGCTGATCAACATGGAGTTCGTGCAGTTCCATCCCACCGGGATGGTCTGGCCGCCGTCGGTGAAGGGCATCCTCGTCACCGAGTCGGTGCGTGGCGACGGCGGGGTGCTGCGCAACAGCGACGGCAAACGCTTCATGTTCGACTACATCCCGGACGTCTTCAAGGAGAAGTACGCGCAGAGCGAGGAGGAGGGCGACCGCTGGTACGAGGACCCGGACAACAACCGGCGTCCTCCCGAGCTGCTCCCCCGCGACGAGGTCGCGCGCGCCATCAACTCCGAGGTGAAGGCGGGCCGCGGCTCGCCGCACGGCGGGGTGTTCCTTGACGTGTCGACGCGTATGCCCGCCGAGGTCATCAAGCGCCGGCTGCCGTCCATGCACCACCAGTTCAAGGAGCTGGCGGACGTCGACATCACCGCCGAGGCGATGGAGGTCGGCCCGACCTGCCACTACGTCATGGGCGGCGTGGACGTCGACCCGGACACGACGGCCGCGAACGGCGTGCCCGGCCTCTTCGCCGCGGGCGAGGTCGCCGGCGGCATGCACGGCTCGAACCGGCTGGGCGGCAACTCGCTCTCCGATCTGCTGGTGTTCGGCCGGCGGGCCGGGCTCCACGCGGCGGAGTACGCGGCCGCGCGCAGCGGCGGCGAGCGGCCCCTGCCGTCCGACACCGACATCGAGGCGGCGGAGGCGGAGGCGCTGCGGCCGTTCAGCGCGGAGGGACCGGACGCGGCGCACCCGGACGGGCGCCCGGCCGAGAACCCGTACACCCTCCACCAGGAGCTCCAGAAGGCGATGAACGACCTCGTCGGGATCATCCGGCGGGACGGCGAGATGGCCGAGGCGCTGCACCGGCTGGGCGGACTGCGCGCCCGGGCGCGCAACGCCGGTGTGGAAGGCCACCGCCAGTTCAACCCGGGCTGGCACCTGGCCATCGACCTGCGGAACATGCTGCTGGTCAGCGAATGTGTGGCGCGCGCGGCGCTGGAGCGCACCGAGAGCCGCGGCGGCCACACGCGCGACGACCACCCGCAGATGGACCGCGAGTGGCGGCGCGTCAACCTGGTCTGCTCGCTCGCCGACCCGACCGGCTCGGTCGCCGCCTCCGACCCGGAGCGCGGCCAGATCCGGCTGGAGCGGCGCGACATGCCGCCGATCCGCGGCGACCTGCTGGGCCTCTTCGAGAAGGAAGAGCTGGTGAAGTACCTGACGGACGAGGAGCTGACCCAGTGAGTACCGACACCCCCCAGCAGACCGACACCGGCGCGTACGAGGCGCACTTCAGGGTCTGGCGGGGCGACACGGACGGCGGCGGTCTGGAGGACTTCCGCATCGAGGTGAACGAGGGCGAGGTCGTCCTCGACATCATCCACCGGCTCCAGGCCACCCAGGCTCCCGACCTCGCGGTCCGCTGGAACTGCAAGGCGGGCAAGTGCGGTTCGTGCAGCGCGGAGATCAACGGGCGGCCGCGGCTGATGTGCATGACGCGCATGTCGGTCTTCGACCGCGACGAGACGCTCACGGTGACGCCGCTGCGCGCCTTCCCGGTCGTACGGGACCTGGTGACGGACGTGAACTTCAACTACCGGAAGGCACGCGAGGTTCCGTCGTTCGTCCCGCCGCCCGGGGTGGCGCCGGGCGAGTACCGGATGCAGCAGGAGGACGTGGGCCGCTCGCAGGAGTTCAGGAAGTGCATCGAGTGCTTCCTGTGCCAGGACACCTGCCATGTGGTGCGCGACCACGAGGAGAACAAGGCCGCGTTCGCGGGTCCGCGCTTCCTGATGCGGATCGCGGAGCTGGACATGCACCCGCTGGACGCGGCGGCGGAGTCCGGCCTCGACCGCAAGGCCACGGCCCAGGAGGACCACGGGCTGGGCTACTGCAACATCACGAAGTGCTGTACGGAGGTCTGCCCGGAGGGCATCAAGATCACGGACAACGCCCTGATCCCGCTGAAGGAGCGGGCCGTGGACCGTAAGTACGACCCGCTGGTCTGGCTGGGCAACAAGATCCGCCGCCGGACCTGAACGCCCCCGCGGCGAGCGGGAATCGGCACAGCGGCACGCATCGGCGGTGTCAGGACCGGGTGAACTCCCGGCCGGGGCACCGCCGATGCGCGTTCCGGGGAAGGTGCGCGGCGGGGGTCAGGTCCGGCGGGGGCCGTCCGGGGCGGCCGGCCGTCTCCGCGCGCGGGTCCGCTGCAGGAACCACGCGGTCACGCCCACCAGTACGGCTGCCCCCGCCCCGTAGACCGGGAGCCACTGGGTCGTCGTGGCCGCCAGGCAGTCGGACAGGGCGGCATGACTCTGGATCCTCTGAGCGTGGGTCACGGCGGCGGGGTCGCGTCCCGCCAGGCCGGCCAGGTCGGCCTCCGCCTGAAGGACCGCGTAATCACCCATCTCGGGACAGGCGTCGCGCGTGCCCGGCATCGGGAACAGCCACGCCCATCGCTGCAGGGCCGGGGCCAGCGCGATGGCGACGCACAGGCCGACGACCATCGAGTACGCCGTCAGATTGCGCAGGTACCCGAGGACGGCGCCGGGCCTGCACGCGGGCAGCCGGTAGAAGGTGAGGATCAGCGCCAGGAGCGTCACCCCGACGTAGGTGGCGAACCACTGCCAGGAGCCCTGGGCGAGCGCGGCGGTGAGCACGGCGGCGAGCGCGATGCCGATGACCCCCGGCTCACCGGGGGTGTCACGGCCCGCGCCGGTGGTTGCCGCCTTCCCGGCTCCTCGACGGCTGGGGTCGTCCACGGTCGCTCCCGCAGGGATCAGAAGCACCCAGCATCCGGTCACGTCGCGCCGCCCGTCCGCGGGCCATGCCGGGACCGGTCCGGAAAACCCGCCGGTTGGCCGAGGGACGCGCGCGGGGCGATCCGCGCGGACGCCTTGGCGGCGGCCTGCCGCCTTCGGTAGCGTGTAGTAGATGAAAAACACTACTGACCCTTACCAACTGCGTACCGGTGCGCCGCCGGCGGAGACGTATCTCCGGCTGCGTTCGGTGTCCGGACTGAGCGCCATGACCGCCGAGGGCGCCGAGGCGGGTCTGCCGAACACCTGGCACGGCGTGATGGTGCTGTGCGCGGACGAGCCGGTCGGGATGGGCCGGGTCATCGGGGACGGCGGATGCTTCTTCCAGATCGTCGACATCTGCGTCGCGCCCGAACACCAGGGGCGGGGCCTCGGCAAGCGGATCATGGCGGAGCTGGTCGGCGAGCTGGAGCGACGGGCTCCGGCCGGTGCGTACGTCTCGCTGATCGCCGACGGCGACGCACGGTTCCTGTACGAGAAGTTCGGCTTCCGGCCGACGGCCCCGGCGTCGGTGGGGATGTACCGCGACGTGTGACGCGGCGCCGTCCTCGGACGGGCGTCACGTCCGATCGGGCGTCACGTCCGATCGGAGCCCCCGACCCGCCGCGGCGGCTCGCGGGGAGGACCCCTAGTACAGGCTCAGCAGCGCCTCGACCGGGTCCGCCGCCGGGGTTTCGCCGTCGGGGAGGGCCAGTTCGAACCAGACCGTCTTGCCGCGCGGGGTGCGGCGGCTGCCCCAGCCCGCGCTGAGCAGTCCGACGAGTTGCAGTCCGCGGCCGCCCTCGTCGGTGTCCCGGGCGCGCCGGCGGCGGGGCTGGACCAGACCGCCGTCCCACACCTCGCACACCAGCGTGGTGTCGAGCAGGAGCCGCAGGCGGATCTCGCCGCCGGGCTCCCCGAGAGGGATCCCGGCGCCGTACCGCAGGGCGTTGGTGACCAGTTCGCTGACGAGCAGCTCGGCGGTGTCGACCAGCTGCTCCAAGCCCCAGGCGGTCAGCTGTTCCCGCGTCAGCTCCCGGGCCCGGGCGACGGACTTGGGCTCGGTGGCCAGCTTCCAGTCGCCGACCGATTCGGCGGGCAGGCCCTGGACGCGGGCCATGAGGAGCGCGATGTCGTCCTCGCCGTGGCGGGTGTCGAGACTGGCGAGCACGCGGTCGCAGAGGTCTTCGAGGGGGCTTCCGGCGTCCTCCGCGGTGGGGACCGGCGGCCGGTCGGTGAGGGCGTTGCGGAACGCCTGCAGGCCCTCGTCCAGCGGGTGGTCGCGGGACTCGACGAGGCCGTCGGTGTAGAGCGCGAGGAGTGCGCCGTCGGGGAGTTCGACCTCGATCTCCTCGAAGGGCTCGCCGCCGACGCCCAGCGGCATGCCGGTCGGGACCTCCAGCATCAGCGCGGACTCGCCCGGCTCGACGAGGACGGGCGGCAGATGGCCGGCGTTGGCGAACGTACAGCGCCGGGTGACCGGGTCGTAGACCGCGTACACGCAGGTGGCGAGGTAGACCTCGGAGAGGTCGGAGGAGCGGGAGGCGGCGGTGGCGCCGCGGCCGGTCCGGGCGTCCCCGTACGCGCCGGCGGGTGAGCCAAGGCCGCGGGCGATCTCGTCGAGCTGCGAGAGCACCTCCGCGGGCTCCAGGTCGAGCAGCGCCAACGTGCGTACGGCGGTGCGCAGTTCGCCCATCGCCACGGCCGCGCGCAGGCCGCGGCCCATCACGTCGCCGACGACGAGGGCGGTGCGGTGCCCGGGCAGCTGGATGACGTCGAACCAGTCGCCGCCGACCTCGGTGGCGGTGTTGCCCGGCAGGTAGCGGCAGGCGATGTCGAGCCCGGCGGCCTCGGGGTCACCCGGGGGCAGCAGGCTGCGCTGGAGGATCAGGGCGCGCTCGTGCTCGCGGCGGTACAGGCGGGCGTTGTCGATGCAGACGGCGGCGCGGGCGGCCAGTTCGACGGCGAGCGCCGTGTCGCGCTCACCGAACGGCTCGCTGCCCTTCGTACGGGAGAACTGGGCCAGTCCGACGACGGTGTCGTGGGCAACCATCGGGACGGCGAGGGTCGACTGCACGACGGCGGAGCCCAGTTCGGGCGCCTCGTCGCCGTCCTGGGCGGAGACGACCTTGGGGTGCGCGGTGCGCAGGGCGTCGGCCCAGGCGGAGTTGAAGGGGAAGCGGTGGACCGCGCCGACCTCGATGGCGTGCGGTTCACAGTTCTCGCCGCTCGCGCGGGGCGCGGGGACGGCGACGGGGGCGTCGGCCACGGCGCTGGCGAAGGCGACCCGCCGCAACTCCGCACTGCCGTCGGCGAGTCCGGGCGGTGTCTCGTCGCCGCTGAGCAGCCCCTGGTAGAGGTCGACGGAGGCGAGGTCGCAGAACTGCGGTACGGCGACGTCGAGGAGTTCGCGTGCGGTGGTCTCAAGGTCGAGGGAGTTGCCGATCCGGGCGCCGGCGGCGTTGAGGAGGGCGAGGTTTCGGCGGGCGCTGGCCGCCTCGCGCTCGGCGTTGCGGCGGCGGGTGACGTCGGTGGCGAGACCGGCGACGCCGATCGGCCTGCCGCTGCCGCTGTGCAGGCGGTAGAGGTTGACGGACCACCGGCGGCGCTCCGACTCGCCGGGGATGGTGCCCATGAGCTGAAGGTCCGTCACCGAGCTTCCGGTGTCGAGGACTTTGCGCAGGGCGGCGTTCAGTCGGTCGGCCTCGACGGGAGTCAGGTAGTCCTTGGGGGCACGGCCGCGATGCGACTCCGACGTGCCGCCGAACACGGCGGCGAAGCGTTCGTTGGCACGGAGGATCTTCAGGTCCGTGCCGAACAGCAGGAAGCCCATGGGAGATTGGCCGAAAACGGCCTGTGAGGCGGCCAGGTCGGTCTCGATGCCGCGCAGCACCCGGGCGTCCACGACGATGCAGACCGCGCCGCGGCCGCCGCCCTCCGCCTCGGCGGGCATCACGTAGACCTCGGCGAGACCGAAGGGGCGGGTGCCCTCGCTCGTACGGAAGGGGAGGAGGCCGACCCACTCGCGGCCGTCGAGGATCTCGGCGACCTTGCGCTGGCCGTGATCGCGAAGCTCCGCGGGGACGAACGCTTCGACGGGGTCCTTGCCGATGGCTTCGGAGGCGGGGATCCGCAGGAGCTCGGCGGCTCGCTCGCTCCACTGGTCGATGCGGCCGTCGGGACCGAGGGAGAAGGAGGCGACCCTGATGTAGTCGTATATCGACCCGGGCGGGCTGCTCTGCCACACGGGGGCATCTGCCGTCTCATCGGGCGTCCCCGCCCCGGCTGGTATGTCGCTCACGCGCCCGTCCCCTCCAGCTCACCTTGCCCGGACCGGCCTCCGCCGAGTATCCAGCACCTCAGCCATCCGGAACACGGCCTTCACGATCACAGCACTGTCTCATTCGAGGGTCTGCGAGCGGCCCCCGGAAGGTCACAGCCATGCATCACGTCGGAGATACTGCGGCCTGGATCAGTCCCGTGATCAGCACTACTCCTTTCTTCTAACCGGGCAGGCCGAGCTCGAACCACACCGTCTTTCCCGCGCTTTCCCGCCGCGTCCCCCAGCGACGGGACGTACGGGACACCAGTTGCAGACCGCGCCCCCCTTCGTCGTCGGGCCTCGCGTCCCGCTCCCTCGGCAGATCGGGCATCGGGTCGGACACCTCGACGAGCAGTGCGTCGTTGCGGATGCGCTGGATACGGACCCCGATCGGGCCGGTGGCATGGCGCAGCGCATTGGTGACGAGTTCACTGACCAGCAATACGGTCACGTCGCTGACGGCGTTCAGACCCCACTCATTGAGGGTCGAACGGACCAGGGCGCGGGCGGCCCGGACGGACCCCGCCTCGGCCGGAAAGCTCCACGAGGCACCGGGCTCCGGCGTGGTGTGCGCGGCAGGAGGGCTCGCTCGGGGAACCCCTGCAGAGTCGCTCACGCCGACCACTTCCAGACCACTGGCAGACCCCGGTGTCCGGTTTCGGGGGATTGAGGTATCGCTACAGACGGCATACCCGATATCGACGTCCGCTATAGACGCATTTGGTGCACTGTGGCATGAAACGACATATCGGACTACCCTACGGCTCGGCCGAGCAGACGCATCGCCTCCGCGACCGCGGGCCGGTCCTGGTCCAGCCAGTCCACCTCGTCCACCCGGTCGGGGGTGAGCCAGCGGAGCTCGTCGTGGTCCTCCAGCGGCCGCGGCTCGCCCGCGACGAGACGGGCGGCCCAGACCCACAGCACATAGCCCGGCTTGAGGGGCCACGCGCCGGGAATCCGTGCCAGCGGCTCCACTTCGACGCCCAGTTCCTCGCGCAGTTCGCGGACCAGGCCCGCCTCGGGCGTCTCGCCCGGTTCCAGCTTGCCGCCGGGCAGTTCCCACCGGCCGGCGAGCTCGGGCGGAGCGCTGCGCCGCGCGGCCAGCAACCGCCCGCCGCCGAGTACGGCGCCACCGACCACGATCCGCGTCTTTTCACCCGTCACGCGGGGAACCTTACGACGAGGTCCGGTCGCGCAACCCCGAGCAGGCCCAGGCACCCAGCGCTCCCGGGCGGCGTACGTCCGTTCCCGGCGGCGTACGGGTGCAGGGCGGAGCGCGGTCGGACGGAACACAACCCCGGGTCCGCCTCAGGCCGCCGCGGAGGACGGCCCGGCACGACGGAGGACAGGCGCGGGCCGGCGGAGGGCACGCTTCCGATATGCGACTGCGACGCCCGCGGCGAGGCGGGCACGCCGGTCACGACGGGGTGCGGCGGCCTATCCGCTCGACCGAGTAGAGCTGCTTGTGCCCTTTCGACTCCAGGCGGGTGGCCACCCGCTCGGCCTCCGCCCTGGTGGCATAACGACCGACGCGATAGCGATTGCCGTTCTCGTCCTGGCGTATGACGAGCCATGGCAGCACGGCACCGCTGTCGCTCATCGCCTCGCCCCTCGCGCCGTCGCACATTTCCGTGCGCGCAGCGCCCTGGCCTGTGAGGAAATCGCGATCCGCATATGCCGAGCCTACGCCCGACCTTCACGCAACGGATACGCCTTTTCACAAAGAGGTACCGTTCCGGCCACGCGTTCGGGGTAGGGGCCAGGGGCCGCAGGCACGATCCGGCCGCACCCGGGCAACCGAAGGCCACCCCTCGCCTCAGCGGCGGTCACACCGGGACGATCGCGGGCGCGGGACACAGTACAGGCCGGGGTGGAGCCTCGCGGCAGGGGGCACCGATCAGCCCGTCAGAGGCGGTCCTCCCCCAACACCCTTGCTGTCGCGGCGGCTTGAAGGCACGCAGGGGACTCGCCTCCGATCCACGGCCGACGACGGGCGCAGGCGTGACGGACCGCCAGGACCGCGCTCAGGGCTGCGGAGAGGGCGCCTGACGGGCGTTCACCTCACGGAGCGGCAGGAACGGCAGGGCGGCGGTGGCGCGGCTGAGGGACAGCGGCCGCGCCCGCCGCGCCCGTCACCGTACGGGCAAGTGGTACGCGATGCGGTAACGATCCGCCGCAGTGACCACGTCCGCCGTTTCGACCGGCCTGCCGGACGCGTAGAAGGTGCGGGCCACCACCAGCACCGGATGCCCCGGCACACCGCCCAGCGCAAGCGTTTCCTCAGCGAGGCCCGGCCGCGCGCCGATCTCCTCCAGGACGTTGTCCACGACGACGTCGATGGCGGCCATGCGCTCGACCACCCCGCGCCCGGCGAGGGGCCCCTCCTCGGGCAGCATCACCGGCGTGCGGCCGGTGACCGCGAGCGGCTCCCACGACGTCGAAATCATGGCGGGCTCACCCTCGGCCCGGAAGAGGTACCGGGTCCGCATCACCCGCTCCCCTGGCTCGATGTCGAGCCGTGCGGCGATCGCCGGGCTCGCCGGCTCCTGCTCGCTGCTCGACTCCCAGGTGCCCTTGATCCGCTCGTCGGCCTGCTCCTGGCGGAACGGCGTGGAGTCGGCGGCGGACTGGTAGCCGGAGCGGGCGATCCGGCGCGGCACCGGCCGCTCCCGCACATACGTCCCCGACCCGGAGCGCCCCTCGACAAGCCCCTCGGCCATGAGCACCTTGCGCGCCTCGAGCGCGACGGTGTCCGAGACGCCGTACTCCTGGCGGATGCGAGCTTGGGACGGGAGCCTCGTGTGCGGCGGCAGTGAGCCGTCGACGATCTTCTGCCGCAGGTCACCGGCGACCCGAAGGTACGCAGGCTGCTCACCGAAAGGCACGTGCCCCTCCCACAGTTTGACAGACTGCAACACCCTGGCAACCGAGGGTTGCCGATCGCAAGTGGGGGCCAAAGATTCACCCGAAGTGCTGATCTTGATCAGGGCCCAGCATGAAGCCGCAGGAAGCGGGCCAGAACCGGCCGCGCGATCTGGGTGCCCCAGTTGCCCCAGTTGTAGTCGAACGCGTGGTCCGCCCACGGGATCTCGACGTACGAGTGCACCGCGCCCGCCCGCGCCAGCCGTGCGCTCAGCTCGCGCGCCTGGCCCACCGGGACGAGCCGGTCGTGGCTGCCGTGCAGCAGCAGGGTCGGCGGCACGTCCCGCCGTACGAGCCGGACCGGCGAGCCCAGGCGGAAGCCCGCGGACGCCGTCATCAGCGAACCGCCCATGAAGCGGCGCACCCTGGGATCCGCCCGGTTCGCGCCGCCCGCGATCATCCCGGCCATGTCCGTCGGCCCGTAGAACGAGACCACCGCGCGGACGGAGGTGTCGCCCCGGGTGTCGCAGGAGGGGCGGGGCCGGTTGTCGTGGGCGGTGTAGGCGGCGGACAGGGCGAGGTTGCCCCCGGCCGACGTGCCCGCGAGGACGATCCGCGAGGGGTCGACCGCGTACCGCTCCGCATGGCGCCGCACCCAGCCGATGGCGCACTTCACGTCACCGATCTGCTGGAGCTGGGTGGCGCGGGGCGCGAGCCGGTACTCGATGTCGAAGACGGCGTACCCGCGGTCGTTCAGCCACTCGTTCCAGCGCGGGGTCTGGCTGCGGTGGCCCGACTCCCAGCCGCCGCCGTGCACCCAGACGACGGCGGGGCGCGCGGAGGGCGACCGGCTGCCGTCCGGCAGCCATACGTCCATCTTCATCCGGTGCTTGCCCACACGCGCGTACACCAGGGTCCGGTCGCGCTCCGGCTCGCGGGAGTAGTTCAGACCCGCGAACTGCTGGGCCAGGGACAGCCCTTCACCGTGGACGCGGGCCGTGGCCAGGGCCGCCGCGTACGGCGCGAGGGCGCCGGCCAGGGCGATCGCGCAGGCGGACAGCGCGATCCAGCCGGCCCAGCGCTTCGCGCGGACGGCCCGGGTCCGCCAAAGACCGCGGACGAGTGCCAGGCCGAGCAGGGCCGGGATGCCGAGGACCGCGGTGCACCAGGACGTGGCGAGCACGGATGCGGCGGCGACGAGCGGGCGGCGGGGGAGTGGGACGAACACCAGCACCAGGAGCACGACTTCCAGGGCGGCGAGCAGGAGAAGCAGCGCGACGATCAGCCACCGTCCGATCCCGCGCGCCACTGGCATGACCGACCTCCTCGCACAGGCCCACCACGGCCCAGCACTTCCCGGCCGGACCGAAGTCGTCCCGCCGACTGGGCCGTTCGGCGCAGCGACGTGGCATCGGAGGGGGACACCGGGCCCAGGCACGGGTCCTTCGTGCCGCGCTGCCCGCCGCTTCCCGGCCCGCCGGTCTTTGCGGCCCCGCGCGCCGGGAGGGACGCTGGAGGCAGAGCGCGATCGAGGCCGTCCCGGAGCGCGTACGGCATGCGCCCGACCCCGGTCCGCCCGGGAGAGGTGAGTGGCATGCGCATGCTCATGAAGGCCCGGATGAACACCGAGCTGGCGAATCAGGCCATCAAGAACGGCACGCTGGAGAAGACCCTGCTCTCCGCGCTGGAGGGGCTGAGGCCGGAGGCGGCCTACTTCGTCAACGAGGACGGCGACCGCTGCGCGCTCGTGGTGTTCGACATGCAGGACTCCTCGCAGCTGCCGACCGTCTGCGAACCGTTCTTCCTCGAACTCGGCGCGAAGATCGACCTCGCACCGGTGATGAACGTCGACGACGTGCAGAAGGGCCTCGCGGACTTCATGGCCCGGCGGTGAGTCCCCTCCGAGCCCTCTCCTCCGTGGCTGCCGGATCCGTGCCGTCCGCCGTCGCGGTGCCGACGTACGCGGTGAGGAGCAGCGCGACGTCGTCGGGCCGCTCGGGGGCGATCCGGGCCTGCTGGACGACGTGGTCCGCCATGTCCTCCAGGGCCTCGGGCCCGGTGCCCGCGAGGACGGCCCGCATCCGGTCGACGCCCAGGTCGATGTCGTGGCCCGGCTGCTCGACGAGACCGTCGGTGTAGAGGGCCAGCACGCCGTCCACCGGCAGCCGGAATCGCGTCACCGGATAGGCGGCCTCCGGATCGACACCGAGCAGCGTGCCGCCGGGCAGGTCCAGGACCTCGGTCGAGCCGTCGGGGTGGCGCAGCACGGGCTGCGGATGGCCCGCGCGTACGGCACTGGCCAGTCCCGTACGGGGGTCGAGTTCGATGTAGCAGCAGGTCGCGAAGACGCCCGCGTCGAGGTGGGCGAGCATCCGGTTGGTGCGGCAGACGACGTCCTGCGGGGGGCTGTCGCTGGAGGCGAACGCGTTCACGGCGCTGCGGAGCTGCCCCATGACGGCGGCGGCCGCCACGCTGTGCCCCTCGACGTCGCCGATGACGAGGGCCACGCCCCGGCTCGTCTCGATCACGTCGTACCAGTCGCCGCCGATCTCCATGCCCTGGGTGCCGGGGAGGTAGCGGCCGGCCGTGCGCAGGCCCTCGACCGGGGGCAGCCGGTGCGGCAGGAGCGCGTCCTGCAGTCCGCGGGCGAGGGTGAACTCCGCGTCGTACAGCCGGGCCCGCTCCAGTGCCTGGGCGACCAGCCCGCCGAGGGCGGTCAGCGCGGCGCGTTCGTCGGCGGTGAAGCCGTGCGGGGCGTCGTAGCCGAGGATGAGCGAGCCGACGGGGTGGCTGGAGGCGATGAGCGGCAGGAACGCCCAGGCGTGCATCCGGTCCAGGGCGATGCCGGGGTAGGCGGCGGACAGGTGGCCCGGCGACTCGAAGAAGATGGGGACGCCGGTGGTGAGCGCCTCGACGCCGGGGAGGTGGGCGTCGAGGGAGACGCCCTCGAAGCGGTCGAGGAAGCCCTCGGGGTAGCCGGACTCCCAGGCGAGGTACATCCGCCGGTCGCGGACGACGTACATAGCCAGCTCCTGGCCGCCGAACGCGGGCAGCAGCTGCTCGGCGACCGCCACGCACACCTCGCGTACGGTCACGGCCTCGGTGAGCACGCTGGCCATCTGCACGACGTGGTAGAGGGCGCCGGGGCGGGTGAGAGCCATGGTCGTCTCGGGCGGGACGTGGAACCGCGGTTCCGGTACGGCCTCCCGCTCGCCCTCGGCGGCGCGAGGCGGCGGATCGCTCGGGAAGATCCGGCCGGTCAGGCCGTGCACATCCGGATAGAGGACGAATCCCAGCCATTCTCCGGCGGGGTGGTGCACCAGGAACGACGTGGGTTCCTGCGACAGCATGGCGGCCCGGTAGCGGTCCTCGTAGGCGGGGTCCGACAGCCAGGTCAGGACGTGCCAGGGGTGGCGGCCGAGCAGGTCCTCGCGGTCGCAGCGCAGCAGCTCCTCGCAGTGGTGGTTGACGTAGGCGACATGGCCGTCCTGGTCGAGCGAGAAGACGCCGTCGGGGAGGCGCTCGGCGGCCTCGGCGGCGGTGCTGCCGGAGGCGGCGTCGAAGACGACCCCGACGAGGCGGACGGTGGGGGCGGGCAGGCCGCCGGGCTCCGGCGGGGCGACGCCGGGGGTGGGCGCGGCGACACCGGGCATGGGGACGCCGGGCGTTGGCGGGGCGGTGTCCGGCTCGGGGGGTTCTCGCGTGAGTGCTTCCCGGCTGGACGGTTCCCAGGTGGGCGAAGCGGGGGTACGGGGGTGGGGCGTGGCCGGCGGCGGAGGGCCGGGGTCGGGCGGGGGCAGAGGCGGCGCAAAGGAGGACGAACCGGGTGCCGGGCCCTCCACGATGCGGCCCCACAGCTCGACGGGCCGGTAGCGGGCCTCGTTCTCGGTGACGTCCTGTACGTCGCGTACGTCGCGGACCCGGAACTTCCGCGCCCGGACCCAGCCCTTCTCGTCGGCCTCCGCAGCCGAGGACCGCAGCTCGTGGAGGTCGTCGGGGATGATCAGGTCCTCGACGTCGGCGACCGTGCCGCCGAAGGTCTCCGGAGTGGTGCCGAGTACGGCACAGGCGTCGGCGTCCGCGGCGAAGGCGCCGGTGCCGAGGTCCCAGTCGATGAGTCCGACCCGTATCCCGGTGGAGATGGCGTCCGGGGGCCGTATGCTCACCGGCTCGTCGTCGTACTCGACGCGGCGGTCGTGGGCGTCCAGGTGCCCCAGGGCGTCGCTGATGGACGCGACGGCGCCGAGGAGCCGGTCATGGCACTCCGCGAAGACGCCGTCCTGATCGCTCTCCGGACCGGTGTCGGTACCGGCGGCCGCGTCACCTGCCGCGCCCGCATCGCGCTCCGCGAGTGACTTGAGGACGACCAGAACACCGACGACCTCACCGTGGGCGCGCACAGGAAGGTAGGCGGAGGCGAAGGCGTACGGCAGACCGGCCGCCATCTGCGGATAGCGGCGCATGGTCTCGCCCTCGTCCGACAGATGGACCGGCTTCTCGGTGCGGTACGCCTCCGAGGTCGGGAGGGCGCCGCTGACCGGCATCCGCCACCAGGACTTGATCAGTGAGCGCGGCACTCCGGCGACCAGAGCGAGCACGAGGGAGCGGCGGTCGCGCGAGCGCAGGTAGATCCCGCCCCCGTAGCCGCCACCGGCCTGGACGGCCTCGGTCAGGACGGGTGCCAGGGTGGTGGCAAGGGCGCTCTCGGTGCCGGCCCCGCGATCACGGATTCCGGCGCCGGTTCGGGTGGCGGGTCCGGAACCGAGGCCCGTCCGCCCCGTCCCGGCCCCCGTCGGGGCTTCCTCGCCCACCATGTCGCGTCCTCCCGCTACGGACGCCCGCACGTCGTATCACCAGGATGTGCCAACCCGCGCCCGATGGCGCGCCGGGCGGGGGGACGGAATCCGCAGGGCCCGTACAGAGCGGATGCACGCGCTACGGCCGGGCCGCGGCCCGGCACCCCGCGGGGCTCGGCCCGGCGGGCGTCCGTCACGGGGCTCGGCGCGGCGGGCGTCCGTCACGGGGCTCGGCCCGGCGGCGCGTGCCCGCCACCACTCCGTGGCTATCCGGGCCGCCACGCCCGTACGAGATCCTCCGGCCCCCAGTGCGCGGTCAGCGGCAGATCATCGGCCACTCCGCAGCGGGAGACGGCGACCAGCGGAGTGTCCGGAGCGGCACCGGGGACAGCGAGCATGTCGCGTACCAAGGGGTCGTAGTCATGACGCCCGAAGGGCTGGGTCTCCAGCCACTCGACCGACCCCACGAAGTGCACCTGCCGAGCCGTCGGCTCGCGGTCCGCGCCGACGAGATCGATCTCGGGGCTGTTCTGACGGTTCCACCAACCGCCGACGGCCTCGGTCTCGGTCTCGGGCCATTCGTCATCGGGCATCAACGCAGCAAGGATGCTCGGACCACTGGTTCGACCGCTCGCCCGCGCCATGTGGTCCACGACCTCTCGAACCGTTCCAGTGCCACATCACCGCGGCCACGCTCGACGAGGGGGATCGCGCGCACGAGGAAGGCCAGCCAGAACCGCAGATACGGGTCGGCGATCCGGTAGCGCTTGTTCTTGGTGTCCGGCTTGACGGACAAGGGGAGATCAGCGGCCAGGACCGCTTGGCCTGCAACGCTGGGCGTCGACGGCCCCGGCGGCGTCGAGTCGGGTCATGGCCTGCACGTCGGCCAGGGTCAGGGGACGAACCGTCATTTTCGCTGCCCGGCCGAAGAACGGGCGCCCGTACGACTGCAGCGCCTCGATGACCGACGCTCGCTGCCCACCAGCAGCAGAAGGACGGGCTTGGACGACAGGGGGCCCGACTCCGACGAGTCGGGCCCCTGACCTGCACATGCGGCACCAGCGGCGTCGTGGAACGGCGCCTAGACGTTGAAGCGGAACTCCACCACGTCCCCGTCCTGCATCACGTACTCCTTGCCCTCCATGCGCGCCTTGCCCTTCGCGCGGGCCTCGGGGATGGAGCCGGACTCGACCAGGTCCTCGTACGAGACGATCTCGGCCTTGATGAAGCCCTTCTGGAAGTCGGTGTGGATCACACCGGCCGCCTCCGGGGCCGTGGCGCCCTTCTTGATCGTCCAGGCGCGGGACTCCTTCGGACCCGCCGTGAGGTAGGTCTGCAGGCCGAGCGTCTCGAAGCCGACGCGCGCCAGGGTGGCGAGGCCCGGCTCCTCCTGGCCCATGGCCTGGAGCAGCTCCAGCGACTCCTCGTCGTCCAGCTCGATCAGCTCGGACTCGATCTTGGCGTTGAGGAAGATCGCCTCGGCCGGGGCGACCAGGGCGCGCTGCTCCTCCTTGAAGGCCTCGTCCGTCAGCTCGTCCTCGTCGACGTTGAAGACGTAGAGGAACGGCTTGGTGGTGAGGAGGAAGAGCTCGCGGAGGAGCTGTCCTTGCTCGGTCTCCTTGGTGATGCCCGCTGAGAAGAGCGTGCGGCCCTCCTCGAGGATCGCCTTCGCCGCCTCGACGGCGCCGAGCACCGCGACCTTGTCCTTCTGCAGGCGGGCGTCCTTCGTCAGCCGCGGGAGGATCTTCTCGATCGTCTGGAGGTCGGCGAGGATCAGCTCGGTGTTGATCGTCTCGATGTCGCTCTTGGGCGAGACCTTGCCGTCGACGTGGACGACGTTCTCGTCCTGGAACGCGCGGATGACCTGGCAGATCGCGTCGGACTCACGGATGTTCGCGAGGAACTTGTTGCCCAGGCCCTCGCCCTCCGAGGCGCCGCGCACGATGCCCGCGATGTCGACGAAGTCGACGGTGGCCGGAAGCTTGCGCTCGGAGGAGAAGATCTCGGCCAGCTTGTCCAGGCGCGGGTCGGGGAGGCCGACGACGCCGACGTGCGGCTCGATGGTGGCGAACGGGTAGTTGGCCGCCAGCACGTCGTTCTTGGTCAGGGCGTTGAACAGGGTCGACTTGCCGACATTCGGCAGACCGACGATTCCGATCGTGAGCGACACGTGGCGACTTCCCGTAGCGAGAATGTGTGAAGGGACCCGGCCCGCCGTGCGGGCACGGTCATCCAGTCTACGGGCGTCGCGGAGGGTGCTCGGTACGCGGTGGGGACGGGCGGCCCGGCGCGGGCGAGCGGCACCCGGCCCGAGCGCGGGAGCCGCCGCACCGGGCACACACAGCCGCCGCACCGGGCGCACGGGCGGCGAGCGTGGCCGGGGCGGGACGGCCGAGGTCGAACGCAGGATCAAGGCCTGGCCAACGGCGTGTCCATATGCTGATTCCACCCGTGACGCGACCTACGTTGGTCCTGTGGATCACCCCAGGACCCGTAAGCCCCAGCGCGAACCCCGCGTGCCCGAGCAGGAGTCGGCCACCGTCTACCGCGCCGCGCCCCCGCGGACCGCGCCTCCCGTACTGGCGGCCCTGCGGCGGCTGCGGCTGCTCGAACGCGTGCCGGGCCCCCGCTTCACCGGGCTGGGCTGCGGGCTGCTCTCGATGCTCGCCATGTTCACGGCGGGCGCCCTGGACGAGTGGCTGCTCGACGGGTCCCCCTTCGTGTACGGCCTGGTCTTCGTCCTCGTCTGCGTCGCCGCCGGGCTCTGGGTACGCCCCGCCGACCTCATCGGGGCACCGGTCAGCGCACCGATCGCCTTCACGGCAGGGCTGCCTCCGATCAGCGGCGGCGAGGGCGGCATCGGCAGCCATGTGGTGGCGGTGTTCACGCAGCTCGCGCTGCAGGCCGGGTGGCTGTACGGGGGCACGCTCGCGGCCTGCCTGACCGTCGCCGCGCGCAAGGTCCTGCGCCTGGGAGACCGGGCGGCCCGGCGCGCGCAGAGCACGCCCGCGGGCGACCGGCCCGGCGAACGCACCCAGCGCGCCTGAGCGAGCGCATCCTCGCGAGGCGCTCGCACCTCGAAGCCGCGCGCCGCCTCGCACGAACGGCGGGCACGGCGAGCACCTCAACGCACGCCATCCCGCACGAACGGCGGGCACGGCGCGCACCTTCGAAACGCGCCCCCTCGAAGCCGCGCGCCGCCCCGCACGAACGGCGGGCACCGACGCGCTCCAGGCGCCCGTACCCGCCGCTTCCCTGTGCGGCCTTCGTGCGACCTTCGCCGCCGGCTACGCGACCTTCGCCGCCGGCCCCGCGTCCCGGTCGGCCGCCGCCATCGCCGCGCCCACGATCCCCGCGTTGTTCTGGAGCTGCGCGGGCTCGATCGCGGCCCTGATGCCCTCGATGTGCGGGAGGAACTTCTCCGCCTTGCGGCTCACCCCGCCGCCGAGGATGAACAGCTCCGGCGAGAACAGCATCTCCACGTGCGCCAGGTACTTCTCCAGCCTGCGCGCCCAGTGGTGCCAGCCGAGGTCCTCGTCCTCCTTGGCCTTGGTGGACGCGCGCTTCTCCGCCTCGTGCCCGTCCAGCTCCAGATGCCCGAGTTCGGTGTTCGGGACGAGGCGTCCGCCGGTGAAGACCGCGCTGCCGATGCCCGTACCGAGGGTCAGCAGGATGACCGTTCCGGTGCGGCCGCGGCCCGCGCCGAACGCCATCTCGGCGACCCCGGCGGCGTCCGCGTCGTTGAGGACCGTCACGGGCAGCCCGAGCAGATCGGCGAGCATGCCCTCCGCGTCGCGGTCCAGCCAGCCCTTGTCCACGTTGGCGGCCGTACGGGTGGTGCCGCCGGTGACCACTCCCGGGAAGGTCACGCCGACCGGGCCCGACCAGCCGAAGTGGTCCACGACCTCCTTGACGCATCCGGCCACGGCTTCCGGGGTCGCCGGATGCGGGGTGAGCACCTTGTGCCGCTCCTCGCGGAGGAGGCCCCGGTCCAGGTCGACCGGGGCGCCCTTGATGCCGGACCCGCCGATGTCCACGCCGAAAACATTCATGTGCACAACGCTACGGCGCGGAGCGGAACCTCACGTGCCGGACGCGGAGGAACCCCCGGACGGCGCCGTCGGGGACGTCGCGTCCGCGGAGCCTGTGGAGACCAGTCCCGCCGCCTCGGACCGCAGGTCACGGCGCAGCTCCTTCGGCAGCGAGAAGGCGATGGACTCCTCGGCGGCCGTCACCGTCTCCACGTCCTCGTAGCCGCGCTGGGCGAGCCACTCCAGTACGCCCTCGACCAGGATCTCGGGGACGGAGGCGCCGGAGGTGACGCCCACGGTGCTCACGCCCTCCAGCCACGCCTCGTCGACCTCGTCGGCGAAGTCGACCAGGTGCGCGTCCTTGGCGCCCGCGCCGAGCGCGACCTCGACCAGGCGGACGGAGTTCGAGGAGTTCTTGGAGCCGACGACGATGACGAGGTCGGCCTCGGCGCCCATCTGCTTGACCGCGACCTGCCGGTTCTGCGTGGCGTAGCAGATGTCGTCGCTGGGCGGGGAGAGGAGGTTGGGGAAGCGGCCCTTGAGGGCGTCGACCGTCTCCATGGTCTCGTCGACCGACAGGGTGGTCTGGGAGAGCCAGACGACCTTGTCCGGGTCGCGGACCTCGACGTTCTTCACGTCCTCCGGGCCGTCGACGAGCTGGATGTGGTCGGGTGCCTCGCCGCTGGTCCCGATGACCTCCTCGTGGCCCTCGTGGCCGATGAGGAGGATGTCGTAGTCGTCGCTCGCGAAGCGGACGGCTTCCTTGTGGACCTTGGTGACGAGCGGGCAGGTGGCGTCGATGCTGGCGAGCTTGCCGCGCGCGGCCTCTTCGTGGACGACCGGCGCGACGCCGTGCGCCGAGAAGATCACGATGTTGCCCTCGGGGACCTCCTCCGTCTCGTCGACGAAGATGGCGCCCTTCTTCTCGAGGGTCTTGACGACGTACTTGTTGTGGACGATCTCGTGGCGCACGTAGACCGGTGCGCCGTACTGCTCCAGGGCCTTCTCGACGGCGATCACGGCACGGTCCACACCTGCGCAATAGCCCCGGGGGGCGGCGAGCAGGACGCGGCGCCGGTCTTCGCGGTGCGAGACGTCTCCGCTGGAGGCACTGGCGGGCGACGGGCTGGGCGTAGCAGTCATGCGCACCATCGTAAGGCCGCGTCGCCGAGCGGTTCGTTCGCCTCGTACCCAGACTGGGACCGGGTCGTCGCATGTGGCGGGCAGGGGCCGCCCGGGCGGCCGACCTCCGACTCCGCGGGTGGCGGACCGGGGCTCCGCGTGTGGCGGACGAGGAGGAGCGATGGCCGGCGGGAAGGACGGCGTCGGCCGGGACCGGCCGGAGTCCGGGGCGCTGCGCCGGACGCTGGGGGTGCGCGATCTCGTCGTCTACGGGCTGCTGTTCATCGCGCCGATGGCTCCGGTCGGCGTGTTCGGCGCCCTGGACGCCAGAAGCCACGGCGCGGTCGCGCTGGTCTACGCGGTGGCGACGGTCGCGATGGCGTTCACCGCTTTCAGCTACGCCCTGATGGTCCGGGTGGTCCCGCGGGCGGGCTCGGTGTTCGCGTACGCGCGGGCGGCCCTCGGTGAGCTTCCGGGGTTCGTCGCCGGGTGGATGGTGCTGCTGGACTATCTCCTCATCCCGGCCGTCGCGTATCTCTTCTCCGGCATCGCGATGGAGGCGCTGGTTCCCCAGGTGGACCAGTGGGTGTGGACGGCGGTCGCGGTCGTCGTCACGACGGCGCTGAACCTGTCGGGCGTACGGGTCGCGGCGCGCGCCGGTCTCGCGGTGCTGGTCCTGGAGATCGCGGTGCTGTGCGTGTTCGTCGTCTCGGCCCTGGTGGCGCTGGCCGGGGGCGGCGCGGAGCGCGGCTGGCTGTCGCCCCTGACGGGCGACGGCTCTTCGGCCTTCTCGGCGGGCGCGGTGGTGGCGGCGGTGTCGGTGGCGGTGCTGTCGTATCTGGGCTTCGACGCGATCGCCTCCTTCGCGGAGGAGGTGCGGGGCGACGGGCCCCGGCGAGCGGGCGACGGGGCGCACGGAGTGGCGGCCGAGGGCGCGGAACGGGTGGGGCGCGCCGTGCTGTTCTGCCTGGCGCTGGCGGGCGCGCTGTTCGTTCTGCAGACGTATCTCGCGGCCCTGCTGACCCCCGTCTCCTCGGCGGCGCTGGCCGCCGAACCCGCCCTCCAGGGCGCCGCGTTCTACGCGGCGGTGGACGCCGGCGTCGGCGACTGGCTGCACGACCTGATCGCCGTGAGCAAGGCGATCGGCGCGGCCTTCGCGGCGCTGGCCGGGCAGGCGGCCGCCGGGCGGCTGCTGTTCGCGATGGCCCGGGCGCGGCGGCTGCCGGCCGCGCTGTCGGCTGTGGAGGCCCGGTCCGGCGTACCGCGGCGTGCGCTGCTCCTCTCCGCCGTGGTGACGCTGGGCGCGGCCGGGTGGGCGTCCCGCGAGGACAGCGGGCTCGGGCACCTGGTGTCGGTGGTGGACGTCGGCGCGCTGTGCGCCTTCACGCTGCTGCACGCCTCGGTGATCGGCTGGTTCGCCGTACGCCGCCGTGGCCCCGGGTTCGGCGTCGTCCGGCATCTGGTCGTCCCTCTGCTCGGCATGGCCGTGACGGTCGCGGTGATCGCGAAGGCCTCCGGGACGGCGCTCGTGGCGGGCGCGGTCTGGCTGGCGGCGGGGCTCCTCGGGTACGGGTTCCGGCGGGCGCGCCGCGCTGTCGGCGGGGACGGCTAGCCTGCCCGTATGGGTCTCAACACCTCGCCGGACGCGCCCATCCCCGTGGGCCAGGTGTCACGGCTGATCGGCGGATGGATCGACCGGCTCGGCGCCGTGTGGGTCGAGGGGCAGATCACGCAGCTCTCGCGGAGGCCCGGCGCGGGCGTGGTGTTCCTGACCCTGCGCGACCCCTCGCACGACATCTCCCTCTCGGTCACCTGCTACCGCATGGTCTTCGACCGGGTCGCGGACATCGTCTCGGAGGGCGCGCGGGTGGTCGTGCACGCCAAGCCCGAGTGGTACGCGCCCCGCGGGCAGCTCTCGCTCCGCGCCACCGAGATCAAACCGGTCGGGGTCGGCGAGCTGCTGGCCCGGCTGGAGCAGCTCAAGAAGGCGCTGGCGGCGGAGGGGCTGTTCGCGCTCGACCGCAAGCGGACGCTGCCGTTCCTGCCGCAGCTCATCGGGCTGGTCTGCGGGCGGGCATCGGCGGCCGAGCGCGACGTGCTGGAGAACGCGCGCCACCGCTGGCCCGCCGTCCGCTTCGAGATCCGCAATGTGGCGGTGCAGGGGGTGCACGCCGTCCCCCAGGTGGTGCAGGCGGTCAAGGACCTCGACGCGCAGCCGGACGTGGACGTGATCGTCGTGGCGCGCGGCGGCGGCAGCGTCGAGGACCTGCTGCCGTTCTCGGACGAGCAGCTCGTACGCGCGGTGGCCGCCTGCCGTACGCCTGTGGTCTCCGCCATCGGGCACGAGCCGGATTCCCCGCTGCTCGACCTGGTCGCCGATCTGCGCGCCTCGACCCCGACCGATGCCGCGAAGAAGGTCGTGCCGGACGTGGGCGAGGAGCTGACCCGGATCCGGCAGCTCCGCGAGCGGGCGCTGCGCACGGTCACGGGTCTGCTCGACCGCGAGGAGCGTGGCCTGGCGGCCGCCCGCCACCGGCCGTGCATGGAGCGGCCTCAGCGCATGGTCGAGGAGCGGGAGGAGCAGGTCGCGGCCCTGCTGCACCGCGGCCGCAGGACGCTCGGTCACCTGCTGGACCGCGCCGACTCGGAGCTGGCGCACACCCTCGCCCGGGTGGTGTCTCTCTCCCCCGCGGCCACGCTGGAGCGGGGGTACGCGGTGCTGCAGCGGCCCGACGGCGCCGTGGTCCGGGCCGCGGACGAGGTCACGGCGGAGGAGAAGCTGCGGGCGCGGGTGGCCGACGGAGAGTTCACGGTGCGGGTCACGCCGTGACCGGAGCTGTCACAGGCCGCCTCTAGGCTGGACGCATGACCACTACGGACGAGAAGGCCGGCGAGGCGGGCGGACCGGTCGCGCCGCCCGACTCGACGCTCGGCTACGAGCAGGCGCGGGACGAGCTGATCGAGGTCGTGCGCAAGCTGGAGGCCGGAGGGACGACCCTGGAGGAGTCCCTGGCGCTCTGGGAGCGCGGCGAGGAGCTGGCCAAGGTCTGCCGCAGGTGGCTGGAGGGTGCGCGGGCGCGGCTCGACGCGTCCCTCGCGGAGTCCGGTGAGGGCGGGGAAGGGGAACAGGGCGGGGACGGCGAGTCCGGCGCGGGCTCCGGGGACTGACCGGCCGGAGGCGCCCGGTCGCGCTTTCCGGCATGCGCAGCCGTGCGCCACTGCACCTTCCGGCATGCGCAGCCGTGCGCCACCACGCGTACACCGCCGCACCCGGCGCAGCCCTCTCTGACATGTGAAGCCGGTCACATTTCCCGCGTTAGTTGAATAGTCACCCAATGCTCGTGGTTATGCGATCCGGCAACGGAACACCGCGTAAGGCTGGAGAAGTGACCCCCATGACCCTCGCCCTCGACACGACCGCGCAGGACCTCCTCTTCCGTGAGGCCCGGACCGCGAACACGTTCACCGACGAGCCGGTGAGCGACGAGCAGATCCAGGCGGTCTACGACCTGGTGAAGTACGCACCCACGGCGTTCAACCAGTCGCCACTGCGCATCGTGCTGGTCCGCTCCCCCGAGGCCCGCGAGCGCCTCGTCCGGAACATGGCGGAGGGCAACCGGCCGAAGACCTCCACGGCGCCGCTCGTCGCGATCCTGGCCGCGGACCACGAGTTCCACGAGGAGCTGCCCCGGCTCTTCCCCAAGTTCCCGCAGGCCAAGGACGCCTTCTTCAGCGAGCGTCCGGCCCGCGAGAAGTCCGGCTCGTTCAATGCCGCGCTGCAGGTCGGCTACTTCATCATCGGCGTCCGGGCCGCCGGCCTGGCCGCGGGCCCGATGACCGGCTTCGACGCCGAGGGGATCAACAAGGAGTTCTTCCCCGACGGCGACCACGGCGTGCTGACCGTGGTGAACATCGGCAAGCCGGGGGAGGACGCCTGGCAGCAGCGCAGCCCGCGCCTGGCGTACGACGAGGTCGTCACGACCGTCTGACGCGTTCCGCCCGCGCCGGGCCCGCGCGCCGGGTCCTCAGCAGGGCAGGGCCCGTGACAGGCCTGAGGGCTCTCGCAAGGCGAGAGCCCTCAGGCCTTTGCGTCCTTTGGTGCCCGGCGCCTCATCCGAAGCCCGGCGCGTCCCCGATACCGGCTTCGTCGCCCGGCCGCCGGCCTTCGTCGCCGGACGGCCCCGGCGACGCCCTGCGAGGCGTTCAGCCGTCCTGCGAGGTCTTGAGCGCCGCCGCCATCTTCGCGAGCTGCGCGTACGACGCGGTGCCGGTCACGACCGTCGTCACCCCGCGCTCCTCCCGCACCAGCGCGTCGTACTTCTGCCCCTCGTAGCGGACCCAGCTCGCGTCGCCGATCCGCTGCTCCCGGCCCGTCTTCTCGGCGCCGTGGCTGACCTTGGTCACGAACTTCGACGCCCGGCCGTTGCTCTGCTCCACGGCCACGTACTGATCGTCCGGGTCGAGGAAGCCCAGGTGCCAGACGGCGCCGTCCGGGTTGCCGCCGTCGTAGCGGACCGAGGTCGCGCGCCAGGGCTTCGGCAGGCCCTCGGGGGCCGCGACCGGGTACGGCGCGGCGCGGCGGGCGGTGTCCAGCTCGACCTGGTAGCTGATCCGCTTGACCGGGTCCTTCGAGGGGTCGTGCGGGATGAAGAGATAGATGCCCGCGACAACGACCCCGATGACCGCCATCGAGAGCACCATGTCCCGAACCGTCTGCGTACCGCGCATACCTGCCACGCGCCCCATCGTCCCTCATCACCGGGGGCGCGATTCCGGCACCCCCCACGGGGCACTCGGTCCTCACCACCGACGGCGGCACCCGGTACCGCCCCCACCACCGGACTTCCGGGCCCGGCCCCTGGCAGCGCTCATGCGTGGGGCCCTCTGCTCACATTCGCGATGAACGGATAAAGTCACTGGCACCCTCTTCATTCCGGCCGTCGTCGTACAGAAAGGTGCGCTCCGATGACCGATCATTCTCTGCCGTCCCAGCTCGAGGTGAGCCCGGAGGCTCCCGACCGCAACCTCGCCCTGGAGCTCGTCAGGGTCACCGAAGCCGCCGCGATGGCCGCGGGGCGCTGGGTGGGCCGCGGCGACAAGAACGGCGCCGACGGCGCCGCCGTGAACGCCATGCGGACCCTCGTCAGCACCGTCTCGATGAACGGCGTCGTCGTCATCGGCGAGGGCGAGAAGGACGAAGCCCCGATGCTCTACAACGGGGAGCGGATCGGTGACGGCACCGGTGCGGAGTGCGACATCGCCGTGGACCCGATCGACGGGACCACGCTCACGGCCAAGGGCATGCCCAACGCGGTCGCCGTCCTCGCCGCCGCCGACCGCGGCGCCATGTTCGACCCGTCCGCCGTCTTCTACATGGACAAGCTGGTCACCGGGCCCGAGGCCGCCGACTACGTCGACATCACCGCTCCCCCGTCGGTCAACATCCGCCGGGTCGCCAAGGCCAAGCACAGCGCGCCTGAGGACGTGACGGTCGTGATCCTCGACCGGCCGCGCCATGAGTCCCTGGTCAAGGAGATCCGCGAGACCGGCGCCCGGATCAAGTTCATCTCGGACGGCGACGTCGCGGGCGCGATCATGGCCGTACGGGAGAGCGGCGGCATCGACATGCTCATGGGCGTCGGCGGGACGCCCGAGGGCATCATCGCCGCCTGCGCCATCAAGTGCCTCGGCGGCACCATTCAGGGCAAGCTGTGGCCCAAGGACGACGAGGAGAAGGCGCGGGCCCTGGACGCGGGCCACGACCTCGACCGGGTGCTGCACACCGACGACCTGGTCAAGGGCGACAACGTGTTCTTCGTGGCCACCGGGATCACGGACGGCGAGCTGCTGCGCGGTGTGCGGTACCGCGCGGAGACCGCCAGCACGGAGTCGCTGGTGATGCGCTCGAAGTCCGGCACGATCCGGAAGATCGACTCCACGCACCGGCTGTCGAAGCTGCGCGCCTACAGCTCGGTCGACTTCGACCGCGCACGCTGAGCCGGACCCGCTGAGCCGCGCCCGCCCGAACCGCGGCGGCGACCGGCCGCGGAGGCCGACGACATGCGCCGGGGGCGCCCCCGCCACGGCAGGGGCGCCCCCGGCGGACGTGTCACCCGGCAGCTGCGATGTGCGGAACGGCGGCGGAGCGCGCCGCTTTCTGCAGCTCCACCTCCCGGCGCCGGCGACGGGCCAGCACGACCCGGCGCTCGGCCGCGGTCAACCCGCCCCACACGCCGTACGGTTCCGGCTGCAGCAGTGCGTGCTCCCGGCACTCGACCATCACCGGGCACCGGGCGCAGACCCGCTTCGCGGCCTCTTCACGCGACAGCCGGGCGGCTGTCGGTTCCTTGGAGGGCGCGAAGAACAGCCCGGCCTCGTCGCGGCGGCACACCGCCTCCGAGTGCCAGGGCCCCGCTTGATCCCTGGCGGGGATGCGCTGCGGCGGCACGGCGGCCTGCAGGGGCTGATGCGGCGGTTGCAGCACGGTCTACTCCTGACGACGGCATTCGCGAAAGAGTCACCCTTGCCCGTCCCCCCGACGCGCGGCCGTGTCCCAACCCCCATGCCGCACAAGAAGACGATGGGGCAGTCCCTACCCGCTGTGCGCGCGCCTATGCACACCGTTGCATTTTGCTAGTGCCCGAGATGTTTGCGCGGCGAACCGTCCACTCGTTCGTGGGAGTTGCCCCTGAGGCGGGCGTGCAGATCGCGTAGCCGCTTGCCCCGCTTCGGGCGGGCCTCGATGCTGCCGAAGACCGCCCAGCCGGTGACCACCACGACCGGAGCGCCAGGCTCCGTCGACTCCTGGGTGTCGATCTCGGCGCTGCCGAAAACGCCCGTGCCCGAGCCGCGCAGCGTCACGTTCTCGGGGACCCTGACCTCCACGCTCCCGAAGACCGATGTCGCGTTGACGACGATCTGCTGCTGCTCGAAGACGGCCTCGGTGAGGTCGATCTCGACGCTGCCGAAGCAGGCGAACGCGTTCGTCCGGCCGCCGACCCGCCAGCGCCCCCGGCGCACCGATGCGCTGAAGACGGCGACGAGGTTCACGGCCGGCGCCGGGACGCCGCCCGGCGCCGCGTGGGCGGGCGCGGGTGCCGGCGCCTGCGGGGCGCCCGTCGGCAAGTCCCGTACGAACGGCTCGAGTTCACCCAGGGTCTTGGCACGGTAGACCCCGTCGATCCGGTCGGAGTGCTCCTCCGCGGTCAGCCGCCCCTCGGCGACGGCCTCGCGGAGGATGTCGGCGATCCGGTCGCGGTCCGCGTCGGACGCACGGATCTCCCCCTCGGCGACGGGCTCGGCCGCGGGGGCCGTCGCCCGCTTGGTCATCGGCACCGGCTGCTGCTCAGGCTCATTCACCGGCCCAGCGTACCGAAACGCGATAGATCGCGACTAGGGTCCTGCCGTCCCCGGGTCGTTCCTCCCGGCCGCCTACTGAGCCTTACCTCACAGCCTCGGGCGCTCGGGCTCGTTCTACGCTTGTCTGCGCTGTCATCGAAGCCAGCTGCCCGTCTGCCGAGTGAGGAATGACCCGATGGCCTCCGCCTCCCGCCCGAACCGCCCTGAGTTCGCCTACACGGACCTGCTGCCCCTGGGCGAGGACACCACGCCGTACCGCCTGGTGACCTCGGAGGGCGTCAGCACCTTCGAGGCCGACGGGCGGACCTTCCTCAAGGTCGAGCCGGAGGCGCTGCGCGCGCTGGCGGCCGAGGCGATGAAGGACATCTCGCACTATCTGCGCCCGGCCCATCTGGCCCAGCTCCGCCGCATCCTGGACGACCCCGAGGCGTCGTCGAACGACAAGTTCGTCGCCCTGGACCTGCTGAAGAACGCGAACATCGCGGCCGCGGGCGTGCTCCCGATGTGCCAGGACACCGGCACCGCGATCGTCATGGGCAAGCGCGGCCAGAACGTGCTGACGCAGGGCAGCGACGAGGAGGCCCTGAGCCGGGGCATCTACGACGCGTACACCGAGCTGAACCTGCGCTACTCCCAGATGGCGCCGCTGACCATGTGGGACGAGAAGAACACCGGCTCCAACCTCCCGGCGCAGATCGAGCTGTACGCGACCGACGGCGGCGCGTACAAGTTCCTCTTCATGGCCAAGGGCGGCGGCTCGGCCAACAAGTCCTTCCTCTACCAGGAGACGAAGGCCGTCCTGAACGAGTCCTCCATGATGACGTTCCTGGAGCAGAAGATCCGTGCGCTGGGCACGGCTGCCTGCCCGCCCTACCACCTGGCGATCGTCGTCGGCGGCACCTCCGCCGAGTACGCGCTGAAGACCGCCAAGTACGCCTCCGCGCACTACCTCGACGAGCTGCCGGCCGAGGGCTCGCCGACCGGTCACGGCTTCCGTGACAAGGAGCTGGAGGAGAAGGTCTTCGAGCTGACGCAGAAGATCGGCATCGGCGCCCAGTTCGGCGGCAAGTACTTCTGCCACGACGTGCGCGTCGTCCGGCTGCCGCGGCACGGCGCCTCCTGCCCCGTCGCCATCGCCGTCTCCTGCTCCGCCGACCGCCAGGCCGTCGCGAAGATCACCGCGGAGGGCGTCTTCCTGGAGCAGCTCGAGAAGGACCCGGCGAAGTACCTGCCGGAGACGACCGACGAGGAGCTGACCGAGGGCGCGGGCCCGGACCTGGACGCCGTCGCGATCGACCTCGACCGCCCGATGGACGAGGTGCTCGCCGAGCTGACCCGGCACCCCGTCAAGACCCGGCTGTCGCTGACCGGCACGCTCGTCGTCGCCCGTGACATCGCGCACGCGAAGATCAAGGAGCGGCTGGACGCGGGCGAGGGCATGCCCGAGTACCTGAAGAACCACCCCGTCTACTACGCGGGCCCCGCCAAGACCCCCGAGGGCTACGCCTCCGGCTCCTTCGGCCCGACGACGGCCGGGCGCATGGACGCGTACGTCGAGCAGTTCCAGGCGGCCGGCGGCTCGAAGGTCATGCTCGCCAAGGGCAACCGCTCCCAGCAGGTCACCGACGCGTGCAAGGCGCACGGCGGCTTCTACCTCGGCTCGATCGGCGGCCCCGCCGCGCGCCTGGCCCAGGACTGCATCAGATCAGTGGAGGTCCTGGAGTACGAGGAGCTGGGCATGGAGGCCGTCTGGAAGATCGAGGTCGAGGACTTCCCGGCCTTCGTCGTCGTGGACGACAAGGGCAACGACTTCTTCCAGGACCCGTCCCCCGCCCAGCCGTTCGTGACGAACATCCCGGTCCGCGGCCCCGGCCGGTAGCGGACCGGCGCGCTACGCCGCGGTGTGGTGCGCCAGACGCGCGTGCGGATCCGGCTCGCCGTGAGCGGCGGCCGGGTCCGCGTGCACCAGGGCGGCGGTGAGCCGCGGTAGGGCGTGCAGCAGGGCGTGTTCGGCCTCGACGGCGACGTGGTGCGCGGCGCGTACGCTCAGCTCGCCGTCCACGACGATCGCCACCTCGGCACGCAGCCGGTGCCCGATCCAGCGCATCCGCAGCTCGCCGACCTCCACGACGCCCGGCACGCGCAGCAGCGCGGCCGCGGCCGCGTCCACGAGCGCGGGGTCGACGGCGTCCATCAGACGCCGGAACACCTCGCGGCCCGCGTCCTTCAGCACCAGCAGGATGGCGACGGTGATCAGCAGCCCCACGACGGGGTCGGCGGCCCGCCAGCCGATGGCCGCGCCACCCGCGCCGAGCAGGACGGCCAGGGAGGTCAGCCCGTCGGTACGGGCGTGCAGCCCGTCGGCGACCAGAGCCGCGGACCCGATGCGGCGGCCGGTGCGGATGCGGTAGCGGGCCACCCACTCGTTGCCGAGGAATCCGACGACGGCCGCCGCGGCGACCGCGGGCAGGTGGCCGACCGGGCGCGGGTCGAGCAGCCGGTCGACCGCCGCCCAGCCCGCCAGGACGGCCGAGGCGGCGATGGTCAGCACGATCACGATCCCGGCGAGATCCTCGGCGCGCCCGTACCCGTAGGTGAAGCGGCGGGTGGCGGCCCGCCGGCCGAGCAGGAACGCGATGCCCAGCGGCACGGCGGTCAGCGCGTCGGCCGCGTTGTGGACCGTGTCGCCGAGCAGGGCCACGGAGTCCGAGACGACGACCACGACGGCCTGGAGCACGGCGGTCAGAGCCAGAACCCCCAGGGAGATCCACAGCGTTCGCATGCCCTCGGCGGAGGACTCCATCGCGGAGTCGACCTTGTCGGAGGCGTGGTGGCTGTGCGGGGTGAGGACATGCGCGATCCGGTGCCGCGCCCGCGCCCACGCGCCGGGGGCGTGATCGCGCCCCTGCACCGGGCCATGTCCGTGCTCGTGACCCTGCACAAGGCGGTGGTCGTGCACGGGGCGACCCGTGCGGTCGTGGTCGTGTACGGAGTGGGGCGCGCGGTCGCGGCGGTGCGCGGGCCCGTCGGCGCGGGCCTGCGGGTGACCGAGCGGCATCTCGTTCCTCGCGTCATCGCTCACGCGGTCTAGTATGTGCGTATGAACGCACGCATGCACCTCTCACATGCGCATGGTGCGCGGATACCCGACGACGGCGAACGCCTGACCGTCGCGGCCGAGGTCCTGGCCCTGCTCGCCGACCGCACCCGCCTGGCGCTGCTGGCCCGCCTCTCCGAGGGCGAGGCGGACGTGACGACGCTGACGGCGGCCTGTGACGCGGCCCGGCCGTCGGTGAGCCAGCACCTGGCCCGGCTGCGCCTCGCCGGACTCGTCACGACCCGCAAGGAGGGCCGCCGGGTCGTCTACGCGCTGGGCCACGGCCATCTGCGGAGACTGGTGGAGGAGGCCCTGAGCGTCGCCGACCACCGCATCGGCCGGCTCCCGCCGCACGACTGAGAGAATCCCGAGGCGGGCGGCGTGTGCGCCGCCCGCCTCGTTTCCGAACCGCCCGTACGGCCTGCCCCTGCCGTAGGGCCCGCTCCTGTACGGCCGCTCCTGTACGGCCGCTCCCGTACGGCCTACGCGAAGCGCTGGTTCGCGGAGTCGTCGCACCTCTGGAGTCGGAGGCGGTCCTTCGCCGACCCCAGCGTCAGGCAGAGGTCGCTCGCCGCCGCCGGGCGGATCGTGCCGCCGGACTGCCTGAACTGCTGGTTGGCGCCGCCGTGGCAGTTCCACAGCACGACGTCCGTGCCCGCCTCGTAGCGGCCCCCGGAGACGTCCAGGCACCGGTCGTGGGTGAGTTCGGAGCGGATGGACCCGCGCCCGGTCTCGTACCACCAGCCCTGGTTGCGGCCGCCGTGGCAGTCGTAGCCGGTCACCGCCGCGCCGTTGCCGGTCCTCGCGCCGGAGATGTCGACGCACGCGCCGGTGCCCGCGTTCTTCAAGGGTGTGAACCGGTCGTCCCACGCCCCCTCGTACAGCACCGGCTTGTTCGTGCTCGCCGGGTCAGCGCAGCTCGCCTCACGCCAGTCGGTCGCGTAGAGCTGGGTCAGGCACGAGGCGAAGGCCCCGTGGCCGCGGGCGTTGGGGTGGAAGGACTGGCGCACGGAGTTGGAGTCCGGCGGCCAGGGGTTGGACAGGTCCACCCACAGCCCCCGCGCCCAGGTCTCCTCCATGCACACCTCGTGGCCGTGGAAGAGGCGGGAGTTGTCGAGATAGGTCGCGCCGGTGCGCTGGGCGACCTGCCGCATCCCGTGCTCGAAGCGGGGCACGGCGTAGTTGCGGCCCCAGACGGCGTCCGAGTCGTAGCCCGTACAACCGCCCGGGATCTTGCCCCAGTAGCCGGGGTTGTCGCGGAAGTCGGGGCCGATGGGGCTCGGGTAGCCCATGACCACGAGCTTGTAGTCGCCGTCGGCGTACCCCGCCTCGCTCATGACGGTCCTGAGGTCCCGTACGGTCCGCTCGACCTTGGGGACGAGGCCGTCGACGCGGGCCTGCCAGCCGGGCGCGTACTTGGACTCGCAGGCGCCCTGGAAGAGGAACCAGCGGGTGACGCAGTCGGTCATGACGGACCCGAACTGCAGGTCGTCGTTGGCGCCGGCGACGAGCAGGATCATCTTGATCCGGGTGTTGCGGGCCTTGACGGCCAGATTGTCGCTCTGCACGAGTTCATCGGCGTGCTGCTTGCTGCCGCCGATGCGGATGTTGTCGGTGCCGGCGCCCGAGCAGGCGACGTTGTACGTGACGTCGGCCGGGATCGCGGTGCGGTGGATGGCGGCGTCGGGCGAGCGGTGGCACCAGTTGTCGGGGCCGCTGGTGCCGGGTTCGTACGTCCCGACGCCCTCGCCGGAGATCTCGCTGTCGCCGAGCGAGATCAGGGAGGACTTGCGCTGGTCGACGGGGCGCTCAGCGGGGTCACCGTAGAGCTTCGCCGCCTCGGTCGCGCGGATCTTCTCGAGGTCGGGTGGGAGGGGTGTCGATGCCGTGGCGGTGCGGGTGGTGCCCGCGGCCGCGGCTGGTGCCGTGGCCGTGAACCCGCCGAGTGCCGCCGCGAGGGCGGCGGTGACCGCGACGCCGCATCGCACCCAGGGTCTTCCGGGTTGCATGTCGCCTCCCGTGTCTTTTGTTGTTACCCGCGGTATTTACTGGCACGGGGAGCGGCTTGGGAACATCGTGATCCGGACAAACGCTGTGCATCCCAGCGGTGCGACCCAGGAGGTGCGTGACGATGACCGACGCAGACGCGGACGACTACCGCGTCGAGCACGACTCGATGGGCGAGGTGCGGGTCCCGGCCGCCGCGAAGTGGCGTGCCCAGACCCAGCGGGCGGTGGAGAACTTCCCCGTCTCCGGGCAGCGCCTGGAGCGTGCGCACATCGAGGCGCTGGCCCGTATCAAGGCGGCCGCGGCGCAGGTGAACGCCGAACTCGGGGTGCTGGACCGGGAGCTGGCGGCCGCGGTCGTGGAGGCGGCGGAGGAGGTCGCCGGGGGCGCGTGGGACGACCAGTTCCCCGTCGACGTCTTCCAGACGGGTTCGGGCACGTCCTCCAACATGAACACCAACGAGGTCGTCGCGACGCTGGCGAGCGAGCGCCTCGGCGCCCCCGTGCATCCCAACGACCATGTCAACGCCGGCCAGTCGTCCAACGACGTCTTCCCCTCCTCCGTCCACATCGCGGCCACGGCGGCCGTGACGCATGACCTGATCCCGGCCCTGGAGCATCTGGCCGCGTCGCTGGAGCGCAAGGCGGCGGAGTTCGCCGAGGTCGTGAAGTCCGGCCGTACGCATCTGATGGACGCGACACCGGTGACGCTGGGCCAGGAGTTCGGCGGCTACGCGGCCCAGATGCGCCATGGCGTCGAGCGCCTGCGCGTCTCCCTCCCCCGGCTGGCCGAACTGCCCCTGGGCGGTACGGCGGTGGGCACCGGTATCAACACCCCGCCCGGCTTCTCCGCGGCCGTCATCGCCGAGGTCGCCCGCGCCACCGGGCTGCCGCTGACCGAGGCGCGCGACCACTTCGAGGCCCAGGGCGCCCGGGACGGACTGGTGGAGACGTCGGGCCAGCTCAGGACCGTCGCCGTCGGTCTCACGAAGATCGCCAACGATCTGCGCTGGATGGCCTCGGGGCCGCGCACCGGGTTGGCCGAGATCAACCTGCCCGATCTCCAGCCCGGTTCGTCGATCATGCCGGGCAAGGTCAACCCGGTGATCCCGGAGGCTGTGCTCATGGTGGCCGCCCAGGTCATCGGTAACGACGTCACCGTGACCACGGCCGGCGCCTCGGGCAACTTCGAACTGAACGTGATGCTCCCGGTGATGGCCAAAAACCTGCTGGAGTCCGTCCGGCTGCTCGCCAACGCCGCCCGCCTGCTGGCCGACCGCACCGTGGACGGGATCACGGCGAACGCCGACCGCGCCCGCCGGTACGCCGAGTCCTCCCCGTCCGTCGTCACCCCGCTCAACCGGTACATCGGCTACGAGGAGGCGGCGAGGGTCGCCAAGAAGTCCCTGGCCGAGGGGAAGACCATCCGCGAGGTCGTCCTGGAGTCGGGCTACGTGGACCGGGGCGATCTGACGCTCGAACAACTGGACGAGGCGCTGGACGTCTTGCGCATGACACGCCCGTAGCGCCGCCGCCACGGCCTCCGCCGGTGCCGCACCGGCGGGGGCCCGTGGCCGGTCCACGCCCCGGCGACGTCCCCCCGGCGCCTCGGGTCACGGCGCGAGCACGGCACCGGACCTAAGATCTGTCCATGACAGCGGAGACGACCGGAACGACGGGCGCGGCGGAGACCGGATCCTGGCAGCCGGGGGACCACATCCTCTGGCGCTACCGGAGCAACGGCACCGACCGTGTGCACATCTGCCGTCCCGTCACCGTCGTCGAGGACACCCCCGAGCTGCTGGCGGCCTGGATGGCGCCGGGCACGGTCTGCGTGAAGCCGGTGCTCAGCGACGGCACACCCGTGCACCGCGAGCCCCTGGCCACCCGCTACACCAAGCCGCGCTCCACCACGCTCTCGCGGTGGTTCGGCACCGGTGTGCTGAAGCTCGCACGCCCCGGCGACCCCTGGTCGGTCTGGCTGTTCTGGGAGAACGGCTGGCGTTTCAAGAACTGGTACGTGAACCTGGAGGAGCCGCTGCGGCGGTGGGCGCGCGGCGTGGACTCCGAGGATCACTTCCTGGACATCTCCGTGCACCCGGACCGCAGTTGGGAGTGGAGGGACGAGGACGAGTTCGCCCAGGCGCAGCAGGCCGGTCTGATGCACACGGCGCAGGCCGAACGGGTACGGGCGGCCGGCCGTGCGGCCATCGAACTCATCGACGCCTGGGGCTCCCCGTTCCGTGACGACTGGGAGAACTGGCGGCCGGATCCTGCCTGGCCGGTCCCGGAGCTTCCGGCGGACTGGGACAGTGGGGCGACGAGATTGCGGTCATGACGCCGCCTGCGGAAGGAATCTTCCCGATGGAGACCCTTGATGTGCCCCTGGACACCAACCGTAGGATCGTCCTCCGCAAGACTGCGCGCCGCGCGGGACCGAGACAACTCCTGAATCTCCGGAAAGGTTTGACCGTACGTCACAGTCACACGTCACACTCACTGGAGTGCTGGAGGGTGGAAAGGTGAAGTCGTGAGCGGAGACGGCTACGACGGGTACGACCGGTTACGGATCGACCGGACCGGGCAGGCAGAGGCATTCGACGCGATCGGAGACCGCTACGACGAGGCGTTCCCGCACAAGGAGGGGCAGCTCGAGTCCGGCCGCCGGCTGGCCGAGGCGCTCCCCGCGGGCTCGCGCGTCCTCGACGTCGGATGCGGCACAGGGCTGCCCACCGCGGCGCAGCTGACCGAGGCGGGGCACCGGGTCGTCGGCATCGACCTGTCGCCCACCATGGTCAAGCTCGCCCGTGACAACGTCCCGGCCGCCGAGTTCCGCGTGGCGGACCTGGCGGACCTTTCCGGTCTCGCGGACCTGTCCGACCCGGCCGACGCCACGGCCCAAGGACCCCCGGGTCCGGGCCTGTTCGACGGCATCGCGGCCTACTTCTCGCTCCTGATGCTCCCCCGCGCGGAGATCCCTTACGCCCTGCGCACACTGCACGGACTGCTGCGGCCCGACGGGCTGCTCTCCCTGTCGATGGTCGAAGCCGATGTGGACGACTTCGCAATTCCGTTCCTGGGCCGCACGATCCGGGTATCCGGTTACGTGAGGGACGAATTGCGCCAGGTCGTGCTCGATGCGGGATTCGAGGTCGCCGGGGAGGACTCGTACGCGTACGCCCCGGCCAGCACGGACGTACCGCCCGAGATCCAGCTCTTCCTCAACTGCCGACGACGCGCCTGACCTAGCGCGCCCGACGCGCAGCCCCGGACGGATGGAACCCTACGCGTGACGGAGTACCCGACCTCACACAGCGGCCGCCAGGCCGCTGCCTCAGCCGCGCCCGCGGCGGGCCAGGCCCCGCGGGCCCACGAGGATGCCCAAAGCACGGCCGCCCCCGACCCGCGCCGCGCCATGCAGCAGGCCGCGAGCGGCACCCCGGCCCCGGAGTCCGGGAGCCGGCGGCGGTCCTCGCGCCGCTCCGCGGAGCGGGACGGCACCATAGGCAGGCCCCGGCCGCCCGCCGACGGCACCGCCGCGGCGCCCGACGGCCGGGGACACAGTCCCGCGGCGAAGGACGCGCCCGCAGGACGCTCCGGGACGGATCCGGGCGGCTCGCCGCACCCGGACGAGCCGGACGCCTCGAACGCGGACCGCAATGCCGCACGGAGCGCCGCACGGCGCTCGGGCCGCGCGCAGGGTGGCGGGGCGGCGCGCCAGGAGCGCGGCGCCGGCGCCGCGTCCTCGGTGGCCAACCGGCGCAGCCGCGCGGCCGCTTCGGCCTCCGCGGCCGAGCCCTCGCAGGGAACGCCGCACCCGACCGAGGCGGAGAGCCGCCGGGCCCCGGAGCGCAAGGCCGCCACGGCGGCGTCGCGGCGCTCGGCGCGGGCGAAGGCCGGCGAGCCGAGCGGTTCGCTCGGCCACCAGCGGGCCGCGTCCGAGCCGATGACCGGCACCGCGAGCGGAGGCGGACGGTCCGAGACCGTCGCCCCGGACCCGGTCGAGCCCGTGGCGGACCGGCCGCAGGTCGAGCCCGGGACCACCTCCCGTACGGGGGACCGGCTGCGGTTCGTCGGAGCCGCCACACGCCGGATCGCGCGCGGCATCGACCTGGACGAGATCGTGCTCGGGCTGTGCCGGGCCACCGTCCCCACGTTCGCCGACGTGATCCTGGTCTACCTCCGCGATCCGCTGCCCGTGGGTGACGAGCGTCCGGTCGCCCCGGTCGTCCTCCGGCTGCGGCGCACCGACCGGATCCCCGAGGAGCAGGACACGGACGGCGGCAGGATGCCGTCGCTCAATCTGCAGACCGAGTTCCCGCAGGCCGCCGAGCTGGCGGAGGTGCGGCCCGGCGGGCCGCTCGCCGAAGTCCTGCGCGGTGTGCGGCCGGTGTTCGGCGACTCGGCCGCGGCCCGTGCCGCGCTGCCCGAACTGCTCGGCCCGCACCACGCGATCCCGGACCACCAGCGGGCGATCCTCGCGCCGCTGCGCGGCCGCCGCCGGGTCATCGGTGCCGCGGTCTTCTTCCGGCGCCCGGAGCGTCCGGCGTTCGAGGGGGACGACCTGCTGGTCGCCGCCCAGCTCGCCACGCACACGGCGCTGGGCGTGGACAAGGCGGTGCTGTACGGCCGTGAGGCGTACATCGCGGACGCGCTGCAGCGCACCATGCTGCCGGAGACGCTGCCGCAGCCCACGGGCGTACGTCTGGCCAGCCGTTACCTCCCGGCCGCGGAGACGGCGCGGGTGGGCGGCGACTGGTACGACGCGATCCCGCTGCCCGGCAGCCGCGTCGCGCTCGTCGTCGGTGACGTCATGGGCCACTCCATGACCTCCGCGGCGATCATGGGCCAGCTGCGGACGACCGCCCAGACCCTGGCCGGGCTCGACCTGCCGCCGCAGGAGGTGCTGCACCACCTCGACGAGCAGGCGCAGCGGCTCGGCAGCGACCGGATGGCGACCTGCCTCTACGCGGTCTACGACCCGGTGGCGCACCGCATCATGGTGGCCAACGCCGGCCATCCGCCGCCCGTCCTGCTGCATCTGGGCGGCCGGGCCGAGGTGCTGCGCGTGCCGCCGGGAGCGCCGATCGGCGTCGGCGGGGTCGACTTCGAGGCCGTCGAGCTGGACGCCCCGGCCGGCGCCACGCTGCTGCTCTACACCGACGGGCTCGTCGAGTCCCGGATGCGCGACGTCTGGACCGGGATAGAACAGCTCCGCGAGAAGCTGACGGCGACGGCCCGGCTCACCGGGCCGGACCACCCGCCGCCGCTGGAGCCGCTCTGCGACGAGGTGCTCGACATGCTCGGCCCGGGCGACCGGGACGACGACATAGCGCTGCTGGCCGCCCGGTTCGACGGGATCGCGCCGAGCGACGTCGCGTACTGGTTCCTGGACCCGACGGAGCAGGCGCCGGGCAAGGCACGCCGGCTGGCGCGGCGGGCGCTGGACCGCTGGGGCCTCGCAGACCTCAGCGACTCCGTCGAGCTGCTCATCAGCGAGGTGGTGACCAACGCCGTGCGGTACGCCGAGCGGCCCATCACCCTGCGCCTGCTGCGGACGGACGTGCTGCGCTGCGAGGTCGGCGACGACGTACCGCAGTTGCCGCGGCTGCGCCAGGCCCGGCCGTCCGACGAGGGCGGGCGCGGGCTGTATCTGGTCAACAAGCTGGCCCGGCGCTGGGGCGCCACCCGGCTGAGCACCGGCAAGGTGGTGTGGTTCGAACTGGGCAGCCCGCCCCGGAGCTGAGAGAGGGCCGGCCGTCAGGGCCGGCCCCATCTCCGGGCTCCTCGCCCCGGGCCGTCGCGGTGTCTGCGCTCATGACCGCGGCGGCCCGGTCGTATGTCCGCCCCCGGCGATCGGGTGGTGGGCGTGGGCGTGACGGGGCGCCTTCTCCGCGTCTCGTGACGTGTACGACATTCAGCTGTGGACACTCGGTCCGGGTGGTTGCCGACGCGACGTCGGCGGAGTTGACTGCGAAGCGGACATAAGGGCATAAATCCTACGCACTGCGAGGCGCACCCATGACCGAGTCCACCCGGTACCCGTACACGACGAACAACGCCGGCGTCCCCGTCGGGAGCGACGAGCACTCGCTCACCGTCGGCGACACCGGACCGATCCTGCTGCACGACCACTATCTGATCGAGAAGATGGCCCAGTTCAACCGCGAACGGGTCCCCGAGCGGGTGGTGCACGCCAAGGGCAGTGGCGCGTACGGCGTCTTCACCGTGACAAGCGACGTCAGCCAGTTCACATCGGCGGACCTGTTCCAGCCGGGCAGGACCACCGAGATGCTGGCCCGGTTCTCCACGGTCGCCGGTGAGCAGGGCAGCCCCGACACCTGGCGCGACCCGCGCGGCTTCGCGCTGAAGTTCTACACCGAGGTCGGCAACTACGACCTCGTCGGCAACAACACCCCGGTCTTCTTCGTCCGCGACCCGATGAAGTTCCAGGACTTCATCCGCAGCCAGAAGCGCCGCCCGGACAGCGGGGTGCGCGACCACGACATGCAGTGGGACTTCTGGACCCTGTCGCCGGAGTCGGCCCACATGGTCACCTGGCTGATGGGCGACCGCGGCATCCCGAGGACGTACCGCCACATGAACGGCTACGGCTCGCACACCTACATGTGGACCAACGCCGGCGGCGAGCGCTTCTGGATCAAGTACCACATCAAGACCGACCAGGGCATGGAATTCCTCACCCAGTCCGAGGCCGACGCCCTCGCGGGCGAGGACGGCGACGCGCACCGGCGCGACCTCTTCGACTCCATCGCCCGCGGCGACGCCCCGTCCTGGACGATGTACGTCCAGGTCATGCCGTTCGACGACGCGGCGGACTACCGCTTCAACCCGTTCGACCTGACGAAGGTGTGGCCGCACGGCGACTACCCGCTCATCGAGGTCGGCCGGATGACGCTCAACCGGAACCCCGAGGACTTCTTCGTCCACATCGAGCAGTCCGCGTTCGAGCCGTCCAACCTGGTGCCCGGCATCAGCGTCTCGCCGGACAAGATGCTGCTCGGCCGGATCTTCTCCTACGCGGACACCCACCGCTACCGGATCGGCCCCAACTACGCCCAGCTCCCGCCCAACCGGCCGCACGCGCCCGTGCACTCCTACGCCAAGGACGGGCCGATGCGCTACGAGCCGGGCCGGGTCGGCGCGGTCTACGCCCCCAACTCGTACGGCGGCCCGGCCGCGGACACCACGCGCTTCGGCGACCCCGCGGGCTGGCACACGGCGGGCGAGATGGTGCGCGAGGCGTACCGGCTGCACCGCGAGGACGACGACTGGGGCCAGGCGGGCACGATGGTCCGCAGCGTGCTGGACGACGCGGCGCGGGACCGGCTCGTCTCCAACATCTCCGGCCACCTGAAGGACGGTGTGAGCCGGCCCGTCCTGCAGCGGGCCGTTCAGTACTGGCGCAATGTCGACAAGAACCTCGGCGACCGCGTCAACAAGCAGGTCAACGGCGGCTGATCCGGCTCCGCGGCGATCCGCGGCCGACAACCGGGGGCGCCCGGGGCTTTCAAGCCCCGGGCGCCCCCGGCCCGCGTCACTCCTGCAAGGACTGCGGCGGCGGGTCGTCGCCGTCACCCGGGCCCGGCGGTTCCGACGGGCGGGGGGTCGGCTTCGGCGGACGCGGGCTCTCCGGCGGCGGGCTCGACGGCGTGCTCGGCGACGGGTCGTCAGGCGAGGGGTCGCTGGGCGACGGCTCGTCCGGGGACTCCGACCCTTGCGAGGTGGAGGGATCAGGATCGGGCTCGGGGTCGGTCGTGCCGGAGGGGACGGAGGGGGGCGGGGTGATGGCGGCGCCCTGGTCGGTGTCCAGGTCGAACTTCACAGGGTCCTTCCCCTGCAGCGCGCCCGTGGTGTACGCGGCCCATACCTTCGCCGGGTAGCTGCCGCCGTCGACGCGACCGCCGCCGCCCGTGCCCTTGAGCGTGACGTGCCGGCCGCCCTTCGACTCACCGAACAGGCCCACGGAGGTCACCAGGTCAGGGGTGTAGCCGGTGAACCAGGCGGACTTGTTGTCGTCCGAAGTACCGGTCTTGCCCGCGATCTTCAGCCCGGCCGAGCGCGCGGCCGAACCCGTACCGTCCTCGACGACGCCGGTCAGCACCGAGGTGACGGTGTCCGCGGTCGCCCGGTCGACGACCTGCTCCTGCTCGGGCTCCGGCAGGTCGGCCTTCTCGTCGCCGCGCTCGGCGGACTTCACCACGCGCGGGGTGACCTTCTTGCCGTGGTTGTCGAGGGTCGCGTAGACGCCTGCCATGTCGAGCGGGCTCGCGCCCATGACGCCCAGCGACATGGAGGGGCGGACGACGAAGCCGCCCGCCTTGTCGTTCATGCCGAGGCCTGCCGCGGTGTCCTTGACCTCCTGGAGACCGACGTCCACACCCATCTGCGCGAAGACGGAGTTGATGGACTTGTTCATGGCCCGCTGGACGGTCACCGGACCGTAGTCCACGTCGTCCTCGTTCGGCGGGGCGAACGGGGTGGGGCTGCCCTTGACGGGGCGTTTGCTCGTGCCGTCGTACATGGTGTTGGCGGCGATGGGGATGCCGTCCTGGGTCTTGGCCTTCTGCTCCAGGGCCGCCGCCAGAACGAGCGGCTTGAAGGTGGACGCCGCCTGGTAGTCGTTGCGCGTGGCGTTGCTGATCTGGTGCTTCACGAAGTCCTGGCCGCCGTACAACGCGAGCACCCGGCCGTTCTTCGGGTCGACCGACGCGGCCCCGGGCTGGACGTGGCGGTCGGCCTTCCGCTTCCCCGGATCGAGGTCCTTCAGGAGACTGGTCTTGACGGCCTTCTCCAGGGACCGCTGCTTCTTCCGGTCGATGTTGAGGGTGATGTCCCAGCCGCCACCGGCCTCGAGTTCCGTCTGGTCGACGCCGGAGGCGAGCAACTCGTTCTTCGCTGCCTGGACGAGATAGCCGGCCTGGCCCTCGAGTCCCGGGGCGGGCTTGGGGGCGACCGGCTCGGGGAACTTGACGCCGTCGCGCTTGCCGCGGTCCATCCAGTCCATATCGACCATGTTGTCCAGGACGTAGTTCCACCGCTGGAGGACCCGGGTGCGGACGGACGCGTCGGACTTGGCGTTGGTCCAGTCGTACTGGTTCGGGGCCTGGAGCAGCGCGGCGAGGTAGGCGCCCTGAGGGGCGGTCAGGTCCTGGGAGTCGACGCCGTAGTAGGCGCGCGCGGCGGCCTGGATGCCGTACGCGCCGCGCCCGAAGTAGCTGGTGTTGAGGTAGCCCTCGAGGATCTCGTCCTTGGACTTCCGCTGGTCGACCTTGAGCGAGATGATCAGCTCCTTGGCCTTCCGGGTGACCGTCTGCTCCTGCGACAGGAAGTAGTTCTTGACGTACTGCTGGGTGATCGTCGAGCCACCCTGCTTGCCCTTGCCGGTGACGGTGTTGATCAGGCCGCGTGCGGTGCCCTTCACATCGACGCCGCTGTCGCTGTAGAAGGTCTTGTTCTCGGCGGCGACGAAGGCGTGCTGGACGTCCAGCGGGACCTTGGTCAGCTTGACGGACTCCCGGTTGACCTCGCCGCGGCGGGCGATGACCGTGCCGTCGCTGTACCGGTAGGTGTTGCTCTGTGCCTGGGCCAGGGGATTGGCGCTGCCGGGTACGTCGACGTAGAAATACAGCGCCATGAAGGCGCCGATGAAGAGGGCGCTGACGGTGAGGAAGCTGCCGAGCAGTTTCCTCCAGGTGAAGAAGCGGCGTATGCCGCTTCTGGACCTCGCGCGGCGTGCGCCGCGTCCCCGCGCCCGACGCGCATCAGCTCGTCCCATTTCCGTCAAAGCTCCAGTTTCCGTCGCGCCACAAAACCCGACGACGCTAACACCGCAACTCGGGTGAAACATCAATCGATCTCGGTTTTTCGGGCGTGACAATCAGCACCCGCTCATAGGAACTGACATGTGAACCGCCCGGAGGGTTGCCTCAGCAGCGTATTGTGATATCACTTTGCTAAGGAGGCACGGAGCCGTCCGCGCCGCACCAGACGAGACGGGGGATGTCATGTCCGACGCACCGCAGATGCCGAAACCACAGGTCCGCGAGGTCGCGGCGCGCGACATCGGCGGCGGGCTCGCCCTGCTGCTGGGGCTCATCGGGCTGATCGCCGGAGCCGGAACGGTCATCGCCGGCGCCGCCGTCTCCAGCGACGGCACGCCCGCGGTCGGCGTCCCGCTGATCGTCCTCGGGGTCGTGATCGGCATCACCTCGCTCTTCGCGATGAGCGGGCTGAACATGGTGGCGCCGGGCGAGGCCCGCGTCGTCCAGCTCTTCGGGCGCTACGTGGGGACGATCCGCACCGACGGCCTGCGCTGGGTGAACCCGCTGACCTCACGGGAGAAGATCTCCACCCGGGTCCGCAACCACGAGACCCCCGTCCTCAAGGTCAACGACGCGTACGGCAACCCGATCGAGCTCGCCGCCGTCGTCGTCTGGAAGGTCGAGGACACCGCACAGGCGGTCTTCGAGGTGGACGACTTCCTGGAGTTCGTCTCCACCCAGACCGAGGCCGCCGTCCGGCACATCGCGATCGAGTACCCCTACGACGCCCACGACGAGGACGACCTGTCCCTGCGCGGCAACGCCGAGGAGATCACCGAGAAGCTCGCCATAGAGCTGGCCGCCCGCGTCGAGGCCGCCGGCGTACGGATCGTGGAGTCCCGCTTCACGCACCTCGCGTACGCGCCCGAGATCGCCTCGGCCATGCTCCAGCGGCAGCAGGCGGGGGCGGTCGTGGCCGCCCGGCGCCAGATCGTGGACGGCGCGGTCGGGATGGTCGAGGCGGCGCTGGCCCGGATGACCGAGCACGAGCTGGTGGAGCTGGACGAGGAGCGCAAGGCCGCGATGGTCAGCAATCTGATGGTGGTGCTGTGCGGCGACCGGGCCGCCCAGCCCGTCCTCAATACGGGCACGCTCTACCAGTGACGGGCCTTCAGTGACCGACGAGGGACTCCCCCGCGACACCGGGGGCGGCGACGGGCACCGGAAGCGGCGGCCGCAGCAGCGCAAGCAGGTGCTGCTGCGGCTGGACCCGGCCGTGCACGACGCGATCGCGCGCTGGGCGGAGTCCGAACTGCGCAGCACCAACGCCCAGATCGAGTACCTGCTGCGCCTGGCGCTGGCCGAGACCGGCCGGCTGCCCCGCGGGGCGGGGCCGATGCCGCGGCGCGGCCGGCCGCCGAAGGGCACCGGCGCGGAGGCCGGCGGGGACGCGGAGCGGGGCCCCGGGCCCCGGCCCGAGTAGCGCACCCCGGGCGGGTCCGCCGCCCGGGGCTCCGGCCTGCCGGACGCCCGGGATCGCGCCCGCTCACCCGTCGGCGCCACGCTTGATGCCGGACACCTCCCACACCCCCTTGACCTGCGGAAACGAACTATTCCGCCCGTCTATACACTGCACGTATACGCATGGTGTAGAGTCACCGTCATGTCCATTGGCCACACCCTGCTCGGACTCCTGGAGTCCGGCCCCCGCCACGGTTACGACCTGAAGCGCGCGTTCGACGAACGCTTCGGTCACGATCGCCCGCTGCACTACGGGCAGGTCTACTCGACCATGTCGCGCCTGCTGAAGAACGGACTCGTCGAAGTCGACGGCATCGAGGCCGGCGGAGGTCCCGAGCGGAAGCGGTACGCGATCACCGACGCCGGGATCACCGACGTCGAGCAGTGGCTCGCACAGCCCGAGAAGCCCGAGCCGTATCTGCAGTCCACGCTCTACACCAAGGTCGTGCTCGCCCTGCTGACCGGCCGGAGAGCCGCGGACCTGCTGGACACCCAGCGCTCCGAGCACCTGCGGCTGATGCGGGAGCTGACCCGCCGCAAGTCCTCCGGCGACATCGCCGACCAGCTCATCTGCGACCACGCCCTGTTCCATCTCGAAGCGGACCTGCGGTGGCTGGAGCTGACCGCCGCCCGACTCGACCAGCTCGCGAAGGAGGTCCGTTCGTGACCCCCACCGGTGCCCTGCTCTCCGCCTCCGCCCTCCGCAAGGCGTACGGCCCCACACCCGCCCTCGACGGCGCCGACTTCGGCATCCACCCGGGCGAGGTCGTCGCCGTCATGGGCCCGTCCGGCTCGGGCAAGTCGACGCTGCTGCACTGCCTGGCGGGGATCGTCCGGCCCGACTCGGGTTCGGTCCATTTCCGCGGCCGTGAGCTGTCCGCCATGTCGGACGCCGAGCGGAGCGCGCTGCGCCGGGGCGAGTTCGGCTTCGTGTTCCAGTTCGGCCAGCTCGTCCCCGAGCTGACCTGTGTGGAGAACGTCGCCCTGCCGCTCCGCCTCAACGGCGTGAAGCGCAAGGAGGCCGAGGCCCGTGCGCTGACGTGGCTCGAGCGGCTGGAGGTCGGCGATGTGCGGGCCAAGCGCCCCGGCGAGGTCTCCGGCGGCCAGGGCCAGCGGGTCGCGGTCGCCCGTTCCCTGGTCACCGAGCCGAGCGTGCTCTTCGCGGACGAGCCCACGGGCGCCCTGGACTCCCTCAACGGCGAGCGCGTGATGCAGCTCCTCACGGAAGCCGCGCGGACCACACGCGCCGCGGTCGTCCTCGTCACCCACGAGGCACGCGTCGCCGCGTACTCCGACCGCGAGGTCGTCGTACGGGACGGCCGCGCGCGGGACATGGCGGCCGTCGGATGAGCGGCACCATGACCGACCGGCCTGCGGACACACGGGCCACGGAGAAGGACGAGACACCGAGGGCAGGGGTGACCCGCTGGGCCGCGGACCTCGCGATGGGCGCGCGGTTCGCGCTGTCCGGAGGCCGCGAGGGCTGGACGCGCACCCTGCTGACCGCGATAGGCGTCGGCCTGGGCGTGGTCCTGCTGCTGGCGGCGTCCGCCGTCCCGTCCATGCTGTCGGCCCAGGACGCCCGCTCGAATGCGCGCTCCACGGCCAGCGGCTGGGGGGCGGACACCAAGCCCGGCCAGGACACACTCCAGGTCGTCGACGTCCCCACCACGTTCCACGACCAGGACGTCCTCGGAATGGTCGTCCGCCCGGACGGCGACAAGGCCCCCGTGCCGCCGGGGCTGACGCAACTCCCCGGCCCCGGCGAGATGATCGCCTCCCCCGCTCTCAAGGACCTCCTGGAATCGCCCGAGGGCGAGCTGCTGCGCGAGCGCCTGCCCGACCGCATCACCGGAACCATCGGCCAGGACGGCCTGAGCGGACCGGCGGAACTGGCCTACTACGCGGGCGCCACGAAGACCCTTCCCAAGGACGCGGGCGATCGCGTCGAGCACTTCGGGAGCCCGAACGAGCAGAACGAACTCCCGCCCGAGCTCGTACTGCTGGTCATCATCGCGTGCGTCGTGCTGCTGCTGCCGGTGGCGATCTTCATCGCGACCGCCGTGCGCTTCGGCGGTGAGCGGCGGGACCGCCGCCTCGCCGCACTCCGTCTGGTCGGGGCCGACGCCCGGATGGTCCGCAGGATCGCCGCCGGTGAGGCACTGGTCGCCTCGATCGCCGGACTGGCGGTGGGCTCGGCGGTGTTCCTGGTGGGGCGGCAGTTCATCGGCTCGTTGTCGCTCTGGGGCACATCCGTCTTCCCCTCCGATGTGACGCCCTCCCCCACCCTCGTCCTCCTGATCGCCGTCGCGGTCCCCGCGTCCGCGGTGCTGGTCACGCTCTTCGCGCTCCGCGGCGTCACCATCGAGCCGCTGGGTGTCGTACGGATCTCCTCCACTCGCCGCCGGCGCCTTTGGTGGCGCCTGGCCCTGCCCGTACTGGGACTGGCCCTGCTGCTGCCCCGGTTGGGGGGCTTCGACGCGAGCGGTCCCATGGAGACCTACCAGGTCGCGGCGGGGGCCGTGCTGGTGCTGACCGGTGTCACGGCCGTACTGCCCTGGCTCGTCGAGTCCTTCGTCAACGGCATGCGCGGCGGTCCGCTGCCCTGGCAGCTCGCGACCCGCAGGCTCCAGCTCAGCAGCGGCACGGCCTCCCGTGCGGTCAGCGGCATCACCATCGCCGTCGCCGGTGCCATCGCCATCCAGATGCTCTTCGCCAGCGCGGAGCGGGGCAACACCGAGGACACGGGCCAGGACACGAGCTGGTCCATGCAGATCTCCACTCCGGCAGGCAGCCGCGGCGAGGTCGACCGGACCGTCGACAAGCTCCGCGGCACTCGCGGCGTGACCGAGGTTCTGGCCCACGTCCGAAGCGATCCCTCGGAGGTCCGGAAGGGGAAGAACCCCGACGACACCCGGATCGACACGCTCACCGTCGCGGATTGCTCCACGCTCCGGCGGTCCCTGCACATCAGCGACTGCCGGGACGGCAGTGTCTTCTTCGTACCGTCGGAGGGGGACTACGGCTTCGCCGAGCCCGGCGGGACCATGGATCTCACCGGGCGGCTGGAAGCGGGCGGCAAGCCGGAGCTGTGGAGGGTTCCCGCCTCCGCTCCCGTGGTGAAGAGCAGGACGAACGCCCTCGGCTACCGGCCCACCGGCGTCTTCGCCACGCCGTCGGCCGTGGACGTCGGAAGGGTGAAGGACGCCACCACGTCCGTCCTGGTGAAGCTCGACCCCGACGACCCGGAAGCCGTCGAGTACGTGCGCAACACCTCGGCCGGGTTCTCTCCGTTGAGCAACGACATGACGCTCACCCCGACCGAGGTGGGCAGGGAGTTCGCCGCCATCCAGCGCGGGCTGTTCATCGGGGCGACCGCGACCCTGGCCCTGATCGGGGCCAGCATGATCGTGTCGATGCTGGAGCAACTGCGGGAACGCAGGCGCCTGTTGTCCGTCCTGGTGGCCTTCGGAACCCGCCGCCCGACCATCGCCTGGTCGGTCTTCTGGCAGACCGCCGTACCGGTCGTGCTGGGCCTCGGCCTCTCGGTCGTGGGCGGGCTGGCCCTGGGAGCGGTGCTGCTGAAGATGGTCAACGAACCGCTGGCCGTCGACTGGTGGAACCTCGGCATCATGACGGGGATCGGAGGAGCGGTGATCCTGCTGGTCACCCTGGTCAGCATGGGGCCGCTGTGGCGGATGATGCGCCCGGACGGACTGCGCACCGAATAGCCCGTCCGCTGTTCAGGCACGAACGCGCCCCCGCCGCGATGGCGGGGGCGCGTTCCGTGCTCGTACGGGCCGTGTCAGCGGACGAAGTCCCGCGTCACCTGGGAGGCGGTGTCGCTCACCAGCAGCCAGGCGTGCTCGATGCAGCCGATGTCGCTGTTGGTGGCACCCGACAGGATCGTGCTCTCGTCCGGGTTGATGATCTCGTCGCAATGCGACCAGAACGCGCCGTAGTTGACGTCACCGGGCGTCTCGTCCCCGGAGTTCAGCTCGGTCAGGAAGTCGCTGTCGGCCTTCATCTCCTTGCAGGAGGTGATGGCCCACGAGCAGAGCCCGGCGATGGACGTGCCGTGGTTCGGACCCCCGAGGGAGACCCAGTCGTCCACGTACTGGTCGCCTCCGAGGAACTTGATGTAGTAGCGGGATCCGAGGCCGCCCATCGAGTGGGTCACGATGTCGACCTTGTCGGCGCCGGTGCGGGCACGCAGCGCGTCGACCTCGGCCTTGATCTCCTCCGCCGTGGTGACGTTGGACTGGAAGACGTCGTACGACATGGCCTCCAGCCGGTCGGCCGGGTAGCCGGCGTCCTCGAAGTCGCTCTTCATGTCGAACCAGTTCCAGGCTCCGCCCTTGTAACCGTGCACGAACAACACGGGGTCCGGCTCGTCCGCGTGCGCCGAGGGTGCGGCGGCCAGCGGGGTGAGCACCAGGGCGAGTGCGGCGGCTACGACGGAACAGGTGCGTCCGCGGATGCGCATGGGGGTCTCCAAGTCTGCTCGGAGTGCAACCGGAAGGCTGACGGCGCATGCGGGACACGGGCCCCGGACGGTCGGTCCAGGACCCGCCCCCGTTCGCCGTCCGTCACACCGGTCCGCCGTCCCGAGCGGGCCGGTGTGACACGGATTACTCTCGATCGCTGGCCAAGCCTTAACAAGGAGTGGCGGTACTCAACTTGGCGCGCCCCAGGGCGCGATGACACGCAGCGAGGCGCGCCGCGAGACCAGCGAGAGGGCACGAGCGCCGTGAGCGAGGGCGCGGGGAAGCACGGGTCGTACGCCGGAGCGCACCGGCAGCCGTGCGGGGCGGTCGGTCGGCAGCCGTGCGGCGGCGGTCGCGCCGCCTCTAGCCTTCGCGGATCTGCACCGGCAGCGGCCGGAGCGCCTCGCGCAGCGCGGCGGCGAGCATCCCGAACTCCTCCGCCCGCGCCGCCCCCGAGCGCATCGCCAGGGCTATCCGGCGGGACGGGGCGGGGTCGGCGAAGGCCCCCGTGGCCAGGCGGTCGTTGCCCGAGGTCTCCACGCGCAGAGCCGTACGCGGCAGCAGCGTCACCCCGAGCCCGCCCGCGACGAGCTGGACCAGGGTCGAGAGCCCCGCCGCGCTCGTGGCCACCGGGACCCCCTGCTCGCGTCCCGCCTCCCGGCAGATGTCGAGGGCCTGGTCGCGCAGGCAGTGGCCCTCGTCCAGCAGCAGCAGGTCGAGTTCGCGCAGCGCTTCGCGCGGGATGTCGTCGCGCCCGGCGAGCCAGTGGTCCTCCGGCATCGCCAGGACGAAGTCCTCGTCGAACAGCGGGAGTTCGGTCACGCCGGGCGCGCCGAGCGGCACGGCGAGCAGCAGCACGTCCAGCCGTCCGTGCGCGAGGCCGTCCAGGAGCGAGCCGGTCTGCTCCTCGTGCACCTGGAGTTCCAGCTCGGGGTAGCGGTCACGGACCGTGCGCAGCACGGCCGGCAGCAGATACGGCGCGACGGTCGGGATCACGCCGAGCCGGAGCACGCCGGTGAAGGGCGCCCGCGCCGCCTCGGCCTCTTCCAGCAGCTCGCCGACGGCCTCCAGCACGGTACGGGCGCGGACCGCGAGCCGCTCCCCCGCCGGGCTGAGCAGCACCTTGCGCGTCGTACGTTCCAGAAGCTGCACCCCGAGCACGTCCTCCAGCGCGGAGACGGCTCCGGAGAGCGCGGGCTGGCTCATCCCGATGGCCGCCGCGGCGTCCCGGAAGTGGAGGTGCTCGGCGACCGCGGCGAACGCGCGGAGCTGGGCGAGGCTCGGCTGACGCACCCCTCCCGCGATCCGTCCGGGAGTCCGCCCGGTCACGCCACCCACGGCCACTGATAACCACCTCCGATCAACATCAACAAGTCTACCGATTTCCTCGATCAATCAAGGCTGTGGAAGGGTATGAGGCGTCCAACCCCCAACGGAAGATCCCAAAAGGGACTTCCGGTGCAACAAGGAGAGCGCGTGCTCACTGTCGGTGACAAGTTCCCCGAGTACGAACTGACCGCCTGCGTCTCGCTGGAGAGCGGCGAGGAGTTCGAGGAGATCAACCACAAGTCCTACGAGGGCAAGTGGCGCGTCGTCTTCTTCTGGCCCAAGGACTTCACCTTCGTCTGCCCGACCGAGATCGCCGCGTTCGGCAAGCTGAACGACGAGTTCGCCGACCGCGACGCGCAGATCCTCGGCGTCTCCGGCGACTCCGAGTTCGTCCACCACGCCTGGCGCAAGGACCACGCCGACCTGCGCGACCTGCCCTTCCCGATGCTCGCCGACTCCAAGCACGAGCTGATGCGCGACTGCGGCGTCGAGGGCGAGGACGGCTTCGCGCAGCGCGCGGTCTTCGTCGTGGACCCCAACAACGAGATCCAGTTCACGATGGTGACCGCCGGCTCCGTCGGCCGTAACCCCAAGGAGGTCCTGCGGGTCCTCGACGCGCTGCAGACCGACGAGCTGTGCCCCTGCAACTGGAGCAAGGGCGAGGACACCCTGGACGCGGTCAAGCTGCTGGCCGGTGAGTGACCATGGCACTGGCTGAGCTGAAGTCCGCGATACCGGACTACGCCAAGGACCTGAGGCTGAACCTCGGTTCGGTGATCGGCAACTCCGAGCTGCCGCAGCAGCAGCTCTGGGGCACGGTGCTGTCCTGCGCCATCGCCGCGCGCTCGCCGCGGGTGCTGAAGGAGCTGGAGCCGGAGGCGAAGGCCAACCTCTCCGCCGAGGCGTACACCGCCGCCAAGTCCGCCGCCGCGATCATGGCGATGAACAACGTCTTCTACCGGACCCGGCACCTGCTGTCGGACCCGGAGTACGGCACGCTGCGCGCGGGCCTGCGGATGAACGTCATCGGCAACCCGGGCGTCGAGAAGGCCGACTTCGAGCTGTGGTCGCTCGCCGTGTCGGCGATCAACGGCTGCGGCCAGTGCCTGGACTCGCACGAGCAGGTGCTCCGCAAGGCGGGCGTGGACCGCGAGACGGTCCAGGAGGCCTTCAAGATCGCCTCGGTGATCCAGGCGGTCGCCACCACGCTGGACGCCGAGGACACGCTGGCCGGTTGACGGCCTGACGCTCCGGCCCGGCAGGGATCGCGCCGGAGCGGCGTCATGGACGAGGGGGCCCCGCGGACGACAGGTCCGCGGGCCCCCCTCGGTGTCCGTGCCGGCCGGGGCTCCTACGCGCCGGCATCCGGCTGCGCCGTGGCCGACGAGGCCGCCGCCGGGGCCTGTTCGACGGGCGCGCCGGTCGCCGTACCCGGGGCGTTGATCCGGCCGACCGGTTGCGGGACGACGGCCGTGCGCAGCGCCTGCTCGCGCGCGTACGTCCGCAGATAGCCGACGACCGTGTTCGTGACGGCGACCAGCGGCACGGCGACCACCGCTCCGCCGATGCCGGCCACCAGGCTGCCGGCGGCCACCGACAGCACGACGGCGAGCGGGTGCACCCGTACCGCGCGGCCCAGGATGAACGGCTGCAGCACATGGCCCTCGATCTGCTGCACCGCGAGCACCACGATCAGCGCCATCAGCGCGGTGAACACCCCCTGGGTGACGAGGGCGACGATCACCGCGAGGGCTCCCGAGACCACGGCACCCACGAGCGGGATGAACGCGAAGAGGAAGATGAACACGGCCAGCGGCACGGCCATCGGGACATCGAGGACATAGAGCCCGAGCCCGATGAAGATCGCGTCGATCAGCGCCACCAGGACCGTGCCGCGCACATACGCGGTGAGCGTCCGCCAGGCGCGCGGGCCGGCGCCCGCGACCCCGGGCCTGGCCGCACTCGGGACGAGCTTCAGCACCCACTCCCAGATCCTGCGCCCGTCGTAGAGCAGGAAGAGCGTGGAGAACATCGCCAGCAGGATCCCGGACAGCCCCTCGAGGATCACGGTGACGCCTTCGAGTCCGGCCGACGTCAGCTCCTCCGTGTTGGAACCGATCGCGTCCCGCAAGCTGTTCGCGATGTCGCTGATCTGCTCCTCGGTCACATGGAACGGGCTCCGTAGCAGCCACGCCTGCAACTCGTCGATGCCGTCCTGGACGCGCTTGGCCAGGGTGTCGATGTTCTCCATGACCTGCCAGGCCACGAACCAGCCCACCAGCCCCATGATCACGAAACCGGTGATGAAGGTGAGCGCGGTGGCGACGCCGCGCGGCAGGCCCGCCCTGCGGAGGCGCCCCACGGTGGGCTGCAGCAGCGCGGTGATGAGCAGCGCGGCGACGAACGCCAGCACCACGAGCTGCACGGCGCTGATGACGCGCATCAGCACCCAGAGCGTTCCGGCGAGGACGAGCAGCCGCCAGCTCGCCTCGGCCGCCACCCGGAGCCCCCAGGGGACGGCGGCGGACGGCTCGGGCTTCGCGGCGACGGCGGGCGCGTACGCGGGCGGGGCAGGTACGTGGTCGGCGGCGGCCGGCGGCGCGTCCTGGTCGTCCGCCGGGCCCGGGACGGCGCCGGCCGTCGCGGCCGCGGTCCTGTCCCCGTAGTCGTCCTGCGCGGCCGATGCGGCCGCGGCGGCACGGCGCTCGTCCAGCCGCCTCACGGCACGGCCAAGACGCGAGCCCCATGCGCCCAGCCTCTGCGGCAATGTGGACATTCTTCCCTCAACCCCCAGTCCCCGGCTTCGTACCGCACGACGGTACCCGGTGCGCGGGACACGACGGAGCCCCCGGCCCTTCGAAGGGCCGGGGGCTCCGTCGTACGCGATGCCGCTGGAGGTCAGTACCAGCGGTTGGCCTGCCAGAAGTCCCATGCGCCGCACGGGCTGTCGTAGCGGCTGTTCATGTAGTTCAGGCCCCACTTGATCTGGGTCGCGGGGTTGGTCTTCCAGTCGGCACCCGCCGAGGCCATCTTGGTGCCCGGCAGTGCCTGGACGAGACCGTATGCGCCCGAGGAGGGGTTGCTGGCCCGGTAGTTCCAGCTGGACTCGTGGTCCACGATGTTGCTGAAGCACTGGAACTGGTCGGCCGGCATCATCTGCCGGGCCATGCTCTGGACCTCGGCGACGGTGTAGGAGGCCTGCTGCGGGAAGTCCGAGCGCGAAGCGGAACGGGCCGCCTTCAGCGACTCCTCACGCTCCTTCGCGGCCTTCTCCTCGGCGGCCTTCTTGGCCGCTGCGGCCTTCTTCTCCGCCGCGTCCTTGGCAGCCTGCTTGCGCGCGGCTTCCTCGGCGGCCTTCTTCGCCGCCGCGTCGGCAGCGGTGGACTGCGCGTCCGCCTGCTCCGTCAGCGACGCGGTCTGCGCCTGCGTCTGGTTCCCCGCGGAAATGTCCGAGAGGAGTGTCGCGTCGGCAGCGGTCGGCTCGGCGGCCTCTGCCGCCCCGCCCTGGGTGCTGCCCGAGGCGACGCCCACGACGGCGCCGACTGTGGTGACCGCAGTGGCTGACGCCACCGCGAATCCCCGGACCGAGATCCGGCTCACACGGTTTCCTTCCAGCAGCGCCCGCTTCAGGTGACCTCGCGGACGCAATCGTGCCCCTGGCGCTGGCTTCCCCTTGTTCCGGTCCCGGTTGTACAGGTCGGGAACGGCTGGTCACGGGAGGCACTGACCCGGTGCGAACTCCCGTGGGAGTTCCGCTTGGTGCTCGGGCGGCATACGGCGAACGTCTGTTGAGTTGTGTGGTGCAACACCGCTGGGGGTGCTGGTGTGCCGTATGCGGGGCCTGACAGGACCCACACACTGCCCGACGCCCGCATCCTGAGGCAATTCTGTGTTGGGTGGGAAAGCTCACACCCCGTTTGCACCACGGGTTTTACGGAAACCCCGGGACAGCACAGCGCCGCGCGGCTAAGCTTTTGGGCTTAACTGCGCGGCGCCAAGTGGCCCCAGATCAGGACCTAGTGGGATTCGGCCGCATGGACCGCACCCTCCGTGCCGTCCCGGTCTAAATGCGGGTCTCTTCGAGCATTTCGGTCACCAGAGCCGCGATCGGCGAACGCTCCGAGCGCGTGAGCGTGACGTGCGCGAACAGCGGGTGCCCCTTCAGCTTCTCGACCACCGCCACCACGCCGTCGTACCGCCCGACCCTCAAGTTGTCGCGCTGCGCCACGTCATGGGTCAGCACTACCCGCGAGTTGGCACCGATCCGGGACAATACGGTCAGCAGCACATTGCGTTCGAGCGACTGCGCCTCGTCGACGATCACGAAGGCGTCGTGCAGCGAACGGCCGCGGATGTGCGTGAGCGGCAGCACCTCGAGCATGCCGCGCCCCACGACCTCCTCTATGACGTCGCGCGTCGTCACCGCCGAGAGCGTGTCGAAGACCGCCTGCGCCCAGGGGCTCATCTTCTCGGCCTCGGTGCCGGGCAGATAGCCCAACTCCTGCCCGCCCACCGCGTACAGCGGCCGGAAGACCATCACCTTCTGGTGCTGACGGCGCTCCAGGACCGCCTCCAGGCCGGCGCACAGTGCGAGCGCCGACTTGCCGGTACCGGCACGGCCGCCCATCGAGACGATGCCGACGTCCTGGTCCAGCAGGAGGTCCAGGGCGATCCGCTGCTCCGCGGAGCGGCCGTGGATGCCGAACGCCTCCCGGTCGCCGCGGACGAGACGGATGCCGCCGTCGGCCGTGACGCGGCCGAGCGCCTTGCCGCGCTCGGACTGCAGCACCAGACCGGTGTGCACGGGCAGCTCCGCCACCTCGGGCACCTGGACGACCTCGGAGGCGAACAGCTCGTCCACCTGCTCCGCCGTAACGGTCAGTTCCGACATTCCGGTCCAGCCGGAGTCGGTGATGGCGAGCTCGGCCCGGTACTCCTCGGCGAGCAGGCCGACGGACGACGCCTTGATGCGCAGCGGCAGATCCTTGGAGACGACCGTGACGTCGTACCCCTCCGCCTGCAGGTTCCTGGCCACGGCCAGGATCCTGGTGTCGTTGTCGCCCAGGCGCCCGCGCTCGTTCAGGAACGAGGCCGGGAGGACGGTGGGGTCGGAGTGATTCAGCTCGACCCTGAGCGTGCCACCCAGCTCCCCGGTCGGGATCGGCGCGTCGAGCCGCCCGTACCGGATGCGGTAGTCGTCGAGCAGGCGCAATGCCTGCCGGGCGAAGTACCCGAGCTCCGGATGGTGCCGCTTGGCCTCCAGCTCCGTGACCACGACGACGGGGAGCACGACTTCGTGCTCGTCGAAGCGGGCCATGGCCATAGGGTCGGCCAGCAGAACGCTGGTGTCGATGACATAGGTGCGCCGGTCGTGCGTGCGGCGCTTGATGCTGGTCACCACGGGTGGACGAACCCCCTCGCATGAGGTCGGGGCGCGACGGCGTCGCCGGGGAATGGACCGGGCTCGGGCCGCAATGCGCGGGCCGTGCACCGGCCCTCGGCGTGGTCCGCACGAAACGCGCGGTCGTCCGTGTGCAAAGGGCCTCCCGGGCGGGCGACCCCATGCCACCCGCTGGTATGCCGGACGCCCGTGGACCGGGCGTCGACCTGGAAGGGATATTCCCTCGAAGGTAGGCCCCCATGCCACGGCATATGACGGCCCGTATGTGAACTTTTCGCAACGCCGAGGGCTGCGAGCCGCATGATTCCGGGGAAGAAAAATAGACGTATCCGACATTCCGGCCTGCGCCATTGGAGCTATCGCTCAAGATCGCCTTGGGTTCGCACCGGACGGCGGGCGTCATGACACCGAGTGCCGGACGGGCGGTCGGCCGGTCATCCGGGAGCGCGACGCGGAGCACGGGGCCTCGGGGGATGCCCGTCCGTCAGCCGGAAGAGGGCGGCGGCCCGGTGCGGCCTCAGCGGCGCGTGGTCAGCCCCCGTACCGCCGGTGGCGCGCCGCGTAGTCCCGCAGCGCGCGCAGGAAGTCGACCTTGCGGAAGGCGGGCCAGAAGACCTCGCAGAAGTAGTACTCGGAGTGGGCGCTCTGCCAGAGCATGAAGCCCGAGAGGCGCTGCTCCCCGCTCGTGCGGATCACCAGGTCCGGGTCGGGCTGGCCGCGGGTGTAGAGGTGTTCGGCGATGAGGTCGATGTCGACGATCTCCGCGAGCTCCTCGAAGGAGGTGCCCTTGCGGGCGTGCTCGAGCAGGATCGACCGCACCGCGTGGGCGATCTCCTGGCGGCCTCCGTAGCCGACGGCCACGTTCACGAGTATCCCGTCGACGCCGGCCGTCGCCTGCTCCGCCTCCTTGAGGACCGCGCGCGTGCGGTCGGGGAGCAGGTCCAGCGTCCCGACGTGGTGGACGCGCCAGCGGCCGTCCGCGGCGAGGTCGCGCACCGCGTCCTCGATGATGCCGAGCAGCGGTACGAGCTCCTCCTCGGGCCGGTCGAGGTTGTCCGTCGAGAGCAGCCAGAGCGTGACGACCTCGACGTCGGTCTCGGCGCACCAGCCCAGCAGCTCGCGGATCTTCTCCGCGCCCGCCTGGTGACCCTGCTCGGTGGTGCCGCCGGCGGCACGAGCCCAGCGCCGGTTGCCGTCCAGGATCACGCCGATGTGCTTGGGCACCTGGGCATGGTCGAGGCGGCCTTCCACCCGGCGCGCGTAAAGCCTGTACACCAGGTCGCGCAGGTTCATCCTCTTCTCCAGCCCCTCCGTACTGACGGCCCCCAGGCTTTGCACCTTACTGCGCTGCCCGGTGCCTGGCCCAACCCGGGGACGAGGAGGTACGTCACCGTCGCGTGATAGGGAAGAAGCTGTGACAGACACCTTTCCCTACCGCGCCGCCGACGAGCGCTACGACTCCATGCGGTACCGCCGCTCGGGCCGCAGCGGCCTCAAGCTGCCCGCCGTTTCGCTGGGCCTGTGGCACAACTTCGGCGACGACCGGAGCCTCACGTCACAGCGGTCGATCCTGCGCCGCGCCTTCGACCTCGGCGTCACGCACTTCGACCTGGCGAACAACTACGGGCCCCCGCCCGGCTCGGCGGAGCTGAACTTCGGCAAGCTCTTCGCCCAGGATTTCCGCCCCTACCGGGACGAGCTGGTCCTCTCCACCAAGGCCGGGTACGACATGCACCCCGGCCCGTACGGAGAGTGGGGCTCGCGCAAGTACCTGCTGTCCTCGCTCGACGCCTCGCTGAAGCGGATGGGCGTCGACTACGTGGACATCTTCTACTCGCACCGCTTCGACCCCGAGACGCCGCTGGAGGAGACGATGGGCGCGCTGGCGTCCGCGGTCCAGCAGGGCAAGGCGCTGTACGTCGGCGTCTCCTCCTACACCTCGGAGCAGACGGCGGAGGCGGCGCGGCTGCTGCGCGAGATGGGCGTGCGCCCGCTCATCCACCAGCCCTCGTACTCCATGATCAACCGCTGGATCGAGGACGACGGGCTGCTCGGCACCCTGGAGGGGGAGGGCATGGGCTGCATCGCGTTCGCCCCCCTCGCCCAGGGACTGCTGACGGACAAGTATCTGCAGGGCATCCCGGAGGGCTCGCGGGCCTCGCAGGGCAAGTCGCTCGACCCCGGGCTGCTGACCGAGGAGGTCGTACGGCGGCTGCGCGGTCTCGACGCGATCGCGCGGCGGCGAGGGCAGTCGCTGGCCCAGCTCGCGCTCACCTGGGTGCTGCGCGACGACCGGATGACCTCGGCTCTCATCGGCGCCTCCAGCGTGGCGCAGCTCGAGGCCAACATCGCGGCGCTCGACGCGCCCGCCCTTGACGCGGAGGAGCTGCGGGACATCGAGGAGCTGGCGCGCTCCACGGAGGGCGTGAACATCTGGGCCGCCAGGACCTGAGCCACCGGCCGCCGCGTCCGGCGCGGGAGGCGTCCGGCGCGGGAGGCGTCCGGCGCGGGAGGCGTCCGGGCATGAAAACGGGCCGGTCCGTGGGGGGGATGACGAACCGGCCCGAGGGGGGATCCCCACCATAACCGCTGGGCCGAGGTGAGCCCGGGATCTGCGGGAGTGATGGCGGAGGCCGCGTGCTGACGCCCGGGCCGTCACTCCCGTTCGTCTGTCCGAACCGTCGGCCGCGTGAGCGGCTCAGGCGGCGCCGAGTCCCCCGAGCATCAGACCGAGCAGCGTCCCGGCGATCATGAAGGGACCGAAGGGCAGAGCGGTCTTCCGGCCCGCGCGCCGCGCCAGGAGCAGCCCGACGCCGTAGAGCGCGCCGAAGAGAAAACCGGCGAACGCGCCCGCGAACAGCAGCGGCCAGCCGTACCACCCGAGGGCGACCCCCAGCGTGAGCGCCAGCTTGACGTCCCCGAACCCCATGCCGCTGGGGTGGATCAGGAACAGCACCAGATACGCGGCGCCGAGGCCGGCTCCGCCGAGCAGCGCGCCCGTCCAGGACCCCGCGTGCCCGGGCAGCAGGGCGGACGCACCGAGCAGGGCGGCGGCCGCGGCGGGGAGGGGCAGCGTGAGGACGTCGGGCAGCCGGTGCACGGCCAGGTCCACGAGGGCGAGGACGCAGAGGAACGGTACGAGCAGCAGCCAGACCGCGAGTTCGGGCCGCGCACCCGTGGTGGCGGCGAGCCCGCCGCACAGGAGCGCTGCCACCGTGCCGGTCATCGCGGTGGCCGGACCGTAGGAGCCCCCGGCGCGCGTACGCCAGGGGGAATCGGTGGCGGCGGTACGGGCTCCGGATTCCGGGGCCGGGCCCGCTGCGGGAGCCTCCGCCGCGGCCGGGACGACAGGGGCCGGCGGAGCGGCTTCGGCCCCGGGTGTCGTCACGTCGGCTCCGGTGGTTCCCGCGCACGCGCGGCATCGGGCGGTGCCCAGCCAGCCACGGACGGGACCGGTGATCGTGTGCCCGGCAGGACACCGGGTGCGCCACGGCTCCTCGGGCACCACGGCCAGGCGGAACACGGGCCGGGGAACGAGGAGTCCGCAGACGGCGCCGTACGCGGCGGCGAGGGCTATCAGCAGCAGGTGCACCCCCCGACCCTACGGACCGCGGTCGCCGCGGTCACCGCCCTGGTCCCCGGTCCGCCCCGCGCCGACGCTGTCCATGGACACGGGTTCCGGTGCACCGTGACGGCGGGCCGCGGACCCAACCGGCCCTGCGGACGGGCCCGTTGGCGGACTCAAGCGTTCCGGTCGGTCGCCTTGCCCGCGCGCCTCCTCGCGTAGAAGGCTCGTCGCGGAGCGGCCGGAACGCGTGACCGCACGGCGTGCAGGGGGAGGCGGAGACCATGGGGAAGCGCATGCACGACGGCGTCGCGCTGCTGCGTATCACGGAACCGGACAGGGACAGGGTCGGGGACGCGGGGGCGAAGGGGGCGGCGGGCCCGGCGGCCGGGACGGGGGGCCGGGCCCGCGACGGGATCCCGCTGGAGATCGCGGCCTCCTACCGGGCCCGTACCCGCGGGCTGCTCGGACGGGACGGCCTCGACGGCGCGATCCTCCTCAGCCCCGCCGGCAGCGTGCACACGTTCCGGATGCGGTTCGCCATCGACGTCGCGTATCTCGACCGCCGTCTGCGCGTCCTCGCCGTACGGACCATGCCGCCCGGCCGTCTCGGGCTCCCGAGGCTGCGCTCGCGCCACGTGCTGGAGGCGGAGGCCGGGGCGATGGAGCGCTGGGGGCTGCGAGCGGGCGCGCGCGTCGAGGTCGTCGGCGTGACCCCGCCCGCGGTGCCGTAGCGAAGCCTCCGTCACCCCTCGGAACGGCACCCGGCCGTGGTCGCGCTGTGCCCCGGCCGTGGTCGCGCTGTGCCCCGGCCGTGGTCGCTCCCGTTGCGACCCGGCTGCGGTCCTATCCCTGCTTCCGCTGGGACGGGCCCGCGCCCGAGGCGGCCGCCCCGCCGCCGCGCGCCGCGAGGAAGTCCTCGAACGTGCCGCGCCCGACGGCGCGCTCCGGCGTCAGGATGTCCCCCCGGCGTACGGCGCGCAGCGTTCTGCCGGGCAGCCACAGGGGCACCACCCTGCGGCGGCGCCCCGCCGCCGCGAGACAGGCGCGGGCGAGGTCGGTGAGCGTACGGACCTCCGGGCCTCCCATGTCGGGGACGTGGCCCGCCGGTTCCCCGGCGGCGAGTCCGGCGAGGCGGTCGGCCACCTCTCGGACCTCGACGGGCTGGAGGCGGACGCCCGACAGCGACAGCGTCACCGGCAGCCGCCGCTGCGCGTCCGTGACCATGGCGATCAGGTCGTGGAACTGGGTCGTGCGCAGCACCGTCCACGGCAGTCCCGACGCTTCGATCAGCCGCTCCGCGGCCAGCTTGGCGCGGTAGTAGCGGAACGGGATGGTGTCGATGCCGACGATCGAGATGTAGACGAGGTGCGGGGTGCCGCCCTGCCCGCGCGCCGCCTCGATCAGCCGGCGCGTGCCCTCGACGTCGCCCCGGCCCCCGGTGGTCGCGCAGTGCACGATCGTGTCCGTGCCCGCGACGGCCCGGTCGAGCCCCGCACCGGTGCGGATGTCGCCGGTGGCCCACTCGTACGGGGCGGTGTCGTCGGCCGGTCGCGTCCGGCGGCTCAGCAGCCGCACCGTCCTGCCGTCGTCGAGGAGCCGCCGGACGACGGCGCGTCCGAGCGTCCCGGTACCGCCGGTCACGAGAATCGGTCCGTTCACGGATCACACCTCCTGGCGGGTCGTCTCGCCGACGCCCGTCCGTCCACGGGCGCGGGGCCACTGGCCGCCCCGGCCCTTCCGTACGCATGTCACCCGATGGAGACGACGCTCACCACCCGGGTGTGACACCCGGGTGGTGAGCAGGCCGTCCGGTGGTGTCAGCAGCCGGAGGTCCAGGTGTGTGAGTCGCCCCGGTCGTTGGCGCCCGCGTTGTAGCCGACCTCCTGGCCGGGGGTCAGGCAGATCGTGACGCCACCGCCCTGCCAGGCGCTGGCGAACACCTTGACGTGGTCCTTGACACCCGGGCCTGAGATGCCGTGGTTGGCCCACGAGCTGTCCTGGTCCGCGATGTTGCCCTCCCACCAGCCGTCGTCGCCGGTCCAGCCCACGGCCTGGCCGCCGAAGTTGGCGTCGGTGTAGGCGCAGAAGCTGCCGGAGGAGCAGGGGGCAGCGGCCTGGGCCGTACCCGGGACGGCGGCCAGGGCGGCGCCGGCGGCGAGGACCGCTCCGGCTGCGGTGATGAAGATCTTGCGCATGGTGTCGTTCCCTTTCGGTTGCGCATCGGTGGGATCGGCGATCCCGCGATGCGGGTGATGAGTGCCATCGGTGCATCACTGATGCGGTGACGCGGTGAGGCGGTGTGAGATCGAGTGGCGGCCCCGGGCGGGGACGCACTCGCTGAACCCGGTGGCCCGCGCGGCCGGTCGGCCGGTCGTGACTCCGGGAGTCCTGTGATCCGGTGAGTGCCGCGGCGCGGTGTGCGGCCGCGGAGGTGTTGACGAGGCGTCTTCGGGAACCGGAGAGCGGTCACCGGTGACGGAACGTCAGAGGTGAGGAAGGGGCTCGCCGTCGGCGGCCGGGGCACCGGGCCCGTCGGCGCCGGACCGGGAACGGGGTGTCAGAGACCCTGCAGTACGGCGATGCGCAGTCCGCGCTCGCGCATCCGCCGGTGGTCGGCGATCTGCCCGGCGTACGCCTCCCGCACATCGGCCGCGTGGCGCTTCTCCAGCTCGGTACCGGTGCGGGCGAGGGCGGTGCTTCGTACGCACCGTGCCTCGGCCACGGCGTACCGCTGCTGCAGCGAGGTGGCATCGCGCGGTTCGAGGTCGCTCGCGCGGCGCTGCCAGGCGCTGCGCAACTCCCCCGGGTCCCCGGCCTTCTGGACCGGCGCGATGCAGCGCGACCAGCGGGCGAGCGCGGTTCGGTACGCGGGGTCCCGGATCACGCGCTGGTGGGTGGCGGCCTCGAGGTTGTTGACCGCGACCTCGGTTCGGAACCAGCGGGCCTGATCCCCGTAGAGCTCGCGCTGGGCCTCGGCGAGACAGCCGTCGCTGTTGGCCCTGACGACGTACCCGGTGGCCGTCCGGGTGGACAGTTCACGGCGCCCGGTGCCGAACAGCGCGTCGGACAGCCGCCGTTGGGCGGCCATCGCCTTCTTCCCGGGCCGCCGCTCCTGCGGCGGCGCCTGCCGAGCCTGCTGGGTCGGCCGCGCCTCCGCCCCGGTGCCCGCGGCACTGCCGAAGCCGTGCTCGGCTGCCCAGGCGGGGTCGTCGATCCCGTACGGGAACCGGCGCTGCGGTGGCGATCCGCCGTCCTGCGCGGTGCCCACCTGTCCGGTCCCGTTCGCCGCCGGGCGCGGAGCCGGCGGCGGCGTGATCTTCCGCTCCGTCAGACACCGTCGTACGAGCGCGGATTCGGCGCTCTTCAGCAGATCGTCCTGCGCCCGGGCCGACCGCGGTACGGACCGCGTCTCCCCCGCATCGTCCCGGCCCGCGCCGTCCGCGCAGCCGGCCACCGTGGCCGCCACGCACATCGACAGCGCCACCGTGGAAACGAACCTCGCAGCCCGCACCATGGCCACCCCCTGCCCGTCCGGTCGCCATGGACCGGATCAGCCGTCTTCCGACTCCCCCGTCGGCTTGGCTCCTATTAGAGAGGAGGGTGAGCCGGTTGTGACCCTCGGACATCAGAGGGGCCCGAACAGGCAGGGGCGCAGGGGGCTTCAAGAACCGCCGTCGCCGCGGGGGAAGGAGACCTCGACGCGCCGGTTCTTCTTGCGGCCCTCTTCGGTGCTGTTGTCGGCGATCGGGTACTGCTCACCGTAGCCGCGGATCTCGAAGTCGATGCCGGCGCCCAGGCTTTCGGCCAGTTCCTTGTGGACGGCGTTGGCACGCTTCTTGGAGAGGACGTCGCCGTGGGCCGAGGACCCGAGGTTGTCGGTGAAGCCGAAGACGCGCACCTTCTCCGCGTCCTGGTCCTTGATCTCGTCCGCGATGGTCTCGATCCGCCGGTGGGCCGCCTCGCCCAGCTTCGCGCTGTCCTTGCCGAAGAGAACTTCCGCCTGGAGTGCGAACTTGACGTCGGAGTTGGTGTCCTCGCGCCGCTCCTCGCCGCCGAGGTCCTCGACGACGGACTTGATGTCCAGCACCTTGGCGGGGGCCAGTGTCCCGCCGTCGACCATCTTCAGATCGGGGTCGTTGCCGTCGATCTCCACGGGTGCGGCCGGTTTGGTGATACTGCCCGGCGGCACGTTCGGCTCGTCGTCGGCGTACGCGGTGGCGGCGGGGAGACCGGGCAGGCCCAGTACGAGTCCGGTCGCGAGGACGGCACCGGCGGCGGAGCGCACACGGCGTCCCCGGCGGGCGTGATGTCCGGAGGGCGACGTTCCTGCCGGGGCCGTCACGCCGCGGGAGTCCGAACGGAGCGCGGGACGCGGGTCGTCGGGAGTCATCGGCGGCTCACCCCGAGATCTTGATCGGGGTACTGGGGAAGGTCGGCATCTGGAAGTCCACCTCGCCGGTGGACTCCGGCGGCGCCGGGAACTGCATGAAGACGGCGAGCGACTTGCCCGCCTCGACCTTGGTGAGCCCGGTGGTGCACAGGCAGCGGCCCTCGGTGTCGCGCAGCACGTAGTAGCGCTTCTTGCCCTTCTGGTCGACGAGCATGGCCCCTCCCACCGACCGGCCGCTGCTCCGGACGATCTCCTGCTCGTAGCCGCGCCAGGCGCTGACGCCGTAGAACGACTCGTCCCCGTCGTTCTTCACCTCGGCGTTGACGGTGACGAAGCCGCCCGAGTCCCGCCGGGCCGAGTGGACCGTGAGGACCAGGTCGTCGGACCCCTTGATGACGGCCAGGGTCTCGCTCGCGTCCGGCACGTCGGTCCGCGCGCCGTCCTCGCGGTCACGGCCGCCCTTGCCGCCGTCGGCGGAGGACGAGGCGGCCGGGCCGCGGTCGCCGCCGTCGCCCTCTCCACCGTCACCGCAGCCGACGGCCGTGCAAGCCAGTACGACGGCGACGGCCGCCGCGGCCGCTTCCCTGCGGGCCGGCCTGAAGTGTCGGGTCCTCATCTGTGCTGCTTCCTTCGGTCGTCGCTCGCGGCTCAGTCGGTCAGGTGCACGGAGAACAGGTCGGACGCGCTGGGGAGGAGACCGCCGTCGTCACCGGGGTCGACGGTCCAGTCCTTGCCGTCGCAGGTGAACTCGGCCCGGGGCGCGTCCTCACCGCCGTCACCGCCGTCACCGTCGCCACCGCTCCCGCCGCCGTCGCCGTCGTCGTCCTCGCCGTCCGGGTCGCCGCCGGCGCCGTCACCGGGTGGGCCGCCGGGCTCGTCGCCGGTGTCGTCGCCGGTGTCGTCGCCCGAGGTGAGGCGGCAGCGCGGTTCGATGACCGCGGTGGCCTTGGCGGTGCCGTACGTGCCCTCGGTTCCGGGGATCACGGACCGGCCCACCGGGTACTGGGTGCGGACCTCGACGGTGAACTCGGGCCGCAGCCCCCCGTCCGCCCCGCAGGAGGTGACATCGGCCCGGTTGCGGTCGGCGAAGTCATGGGCACCGGGGCAGTCCGCCAGGTCCAGGAGGCCTTGGCCCTCCAGCCAGTCCTCCCAGGGCTCCCCGTTCTCCACGGCATCGAGCAGCCCGGTGCGCAGTTCGTCCCTGACGTCTTGAGCCCAGGCCAGGGAGGCCGCGTCGGCAGCCGTCTGCGCTCCGTTGCGCGTGGCCGATGCCTGCCCGACTGCAAAGAATGCGAACGCGAGAAAGAGCAGGGCCCCCACCACGGTCACGTAGATGGGGAACGCCTGCCCTCGGTCGCCGGAGTGGCGTACGGCGGTCAGCCCGCCTTGACCTTGTCGATCTGCTCGATGATCTTGTCGGTGATGTTGCCACCGATATCGGTGCCCACGATCGCGCCGATGATCACGACGACCACCATGATGATGCCCAGGTACTCGAAAGCCGTCTGTCCCCGGTCCGAACGGACGGTCATCGCCCTCACGGCTGCGTTCTTCCAGAACATCGGGTTCCTCTCCCGGGTGGGCCGACTCGATACCCGGACCGTACGCCCGGGCGGCCCCCCGCGCACTGGGCCCCGAGGCCCAATTCCGGGCCCAAAGTCCGAGTCGGGCCGTCGCTGACGTCCGCCGCCTCATGACCGCCCCTCGCTCAACCACGTCAGTATGGCGTCACTGCGGCTGCCCGAACCGAGCTTCGCGAAGATCCGGTTGATGTGGTTCTTCACGGTCTTCTCACTGATGAAGCAGGCGGCGGCGATCTGCTGATTCGTCATACCCGACGCGATCAGGTCCATGACCTCCCCCTCCCGCCGGCTGAGCCCGAACTCCTTCCGGGCGCAGCCCCGTTCACCTCTTGACTGTGCCACAGCAGATTGCGTTTGCGAAGAGGTTGGGTGAATTTGCGCCGGGGGTACGAGCCCCGCACCCGCCGGCGGCGCGGCGGCCTCGCGCACCCCGGGCGGGACGGGTGCGGCGCGTACGTGTGCGACCAGCGCGTCGACGGCCGTCGACGTCAGGCGGGCCCGTCCGGCCCTGATGTCCCGTACGGCCTCGGCGAGTTCGTCGGCGGTGAACTCGCCGTGCACGAGATAGCCGCCCGCGCCGCGGCGCATCGCCTCCTGCACGATCTCGTTCTCCCGGCTGTAGGTGAGCATGAGGACGGGCGCGTACCGGACGAGATGCGGCAGCGCGGTGAGGCCGTCGACGCCGGGCATGCGGACGTCCAGCAGCACCACATCCGGGCACTGCTCGCGGGCCGCCCGCAGGGCCTGTTCCCCGTCCGCCGCCTCCGCGACGACGTCGATGTCGTCCCGGCCGCCGAGGAGCGCGGTGAGCCCGGCCCGGACGACCGGGTTGTCGTCGGCGACGACCACGCGCAGCAGGGACGCCCCTGAGCCCGCCGGGTTCCCGGGGTCCCCGGGGCCCTCGAAGCGGGTCGGTTCCTGCCGCGGTTCCTGCCACGGCTCCTGCTGCCGCCCTTGCTGCGGCTGCTGCGGTCCCGGCCTCGGTCCGGGCATTCGGCCGGGATTCATCGGTCCCGCCCTCTCCTCAACAGCAGTGCCGACACGGGGAGTTCGAGCAGCACTTCGGTTCCGGCCGCCCTGGGCCCGGCGCCGATACGGATGCGGGCCCCGATGGCGTCCGCCCGCTCGACCATGCCCACCAGGCCGAAGTGCCCGGCCCTGCGGAGCTGTTGCAGGCTCGTGCCCGCGGGCAGTCCGCGGCCGTCGTCGACGACGCGGACCCGCAGCGTGCCGTCGGCGATACCCGCCTCGACACTGACATGGGTGGCCCCGGCGTGGAGGTGCGCGTTGTCCAGCGCCTCGGACACGATCGTCAGGAGCTGACGGGCCACCGCGTGCGGGACGGGCGGGACCGGCGCGGTGCCGATGCGTTCGAAGACCGCGGGCAGACCGGTGCGCCGCGAGAAGTCTGTGACACGGGCGGGGAGTTCATCGGTCACCTGGACCCCGGCGCCGTCGAGGCCGGACTCCCGCCGCAGGTCCGAGAGCAGCTCCCGGGTCTCGGCGGCGGCCCGGCGGGCGGACCGAGCGACGAGCCCTGCCTGGTGGCGGACGGTCGCCATGTCCGTCCGGACATCCCCGCGGGTGCGGCTGTCCTGCCCGTCGCCGACCGCTCCCGCGGGGGTGTCCCGGCGGGCGGTGGCTTCCTGGTGGGCGGTGGCTTCCTTGTGGGGCCGTTGCCCGCCCTGCGCGTCCTGCCCGCCCTGCGCGTCCTGCCTGCTCTGCCCGCCCTGCCTGCTCTGTCCGTCCTGCCCCGCCGCCTCGCCGTCGCCGGGTTCCGCACCCGCGGCGCCGCCCGCATCCGCACCGGACGCACCAGCCGCACCGGACGCACCGGCCGTTCCGTCCTGCCGCCCGGTCCCGTACTCCGCGGCGGCCGCTCGCTGCCCCGCCTCGGCGCGGTCCGCGGAGGCCGCCAGGCCGTCCGCCGCGAGCGCCAGACCGTGCAGGGTCTTGGCGACGGAGTCGTGCATCTCCCGGGCCAGCCGGGCGCGTTCCTCGGCGACCGCCTCCGCGACCGCCAGCCGGGCGCGCGCCTCGGTGAGGGCGTGTGTCGCCGTGCCGAAGCGGAACAGCAGATTACGCAGGGAGACGCCCACCGCCCCGGCGACCACGCAGAAGCCGGGCAGCATCAGGAACCCCAGGCCCGTCGCGTCCAGATCGCGGTCCGCGGCGTAGACGCCCGCCAGGATGAGGATCTGCAGTCCGGAGAAGAACCCGGCCCCGATCCCCCCGTAGACGAGCCCCGCCAGGAGTGGAGTGCAGATGGTGACGAAGGCGAGCGTGGACTCGGGCGTCGCCGTGATGAGCAGCAGCGCGCCGAAGAGCATGTCGGCGGCGAGGAGCGACGGATGCCGCAGCAGCAGCGGCCCGAACCGCTCCCAGTCGCGGAACAGCACGTACGAGACCATGAAGGTGACCACGACCGCCGACCCGACCAGCCAGGTCGAGGGTCCCGGTTCGGTGCGGCCCAGGGCGATCGGTGCCGCCAGCGCGATCATCGCCAGACGGAATCCGAAGACCTGACGGCACAGCGCCTGAAGGGCGTTGAGCCGGATCTTCAGCGTCGGCTCGTCACGCGATCCGTCCGTCGACGCGGCGTCCGCCGCCCCGCCCTGGACGAGGCCGCGCCGCCCGAGGCCCAGCCTCCGCGCGTCCCACGGCCGCCGTTCGCCGGGTGGGCGGTGACCGTGCGGGCGGTGGCCGCCGCGCAGGCGGTTCAGGCCCTGCAGCACGGGCAGCCCGGGCAGGTCCGGCAACCCCGGCAGGCCCCGCGGCCCGGACGCGGACGCGGACGGCGGGGCGAACGACCGCCCGTACGTCACCACCGCGCCCGGACGTCCCGGACCCGTCGCGACGCCCGGCAGCACCGCCGGGCCCGGTAATCCGGACCGGCCCGTCACCCCCGGCCGTCCTCCCGGGCCCCACTTCCTGGCCATACGTCCCTCCCCTCGCCCCCGTCAGCCCGCAATGGATCCGAAGTCCACGTCCGCGCCGAACACGAAGCCCGCGACGAGCAGCAGCAGGGTGCCCGGGAGCATGAACGTGGTGATGGTCAGCGTCGCCTTCGGGACCGCCCGCGCCGCCCGCCTCCGGGCGTTCTGAGCATCGGCCCTCCGCATGTCGGCGGCGATCTGGATGAGCGTGTCGACGATCGGCGCGCCGAGGTCCTCGCCCTGCTGGAGCGCGGTGACGAACATGGCCACCTGCTCGGAGTCGTTGCGGCGGCGCAGCTCCTGGAACGCCTGGCGGCGGCTCACCCCCATGTCCATCTGCCGCAGGGTGATGCGCAGTTCGTCGGCCCACGGGCCCTCGTACTTCTCCGCGACCCGGTCCAGGGCCTGCCGGAAGCCGAGTCCGGCGCTGACGACGACGGCGAGGACGTCGAGGAAGTCGGGAAGGGTGCGCTCGATGGCGGCCTTGCGCTGCTGGACCGCCGCCCAGATACCGACCTCCACCCACAGGAAGCCGAACGCCACGAGCAGGGCGGCCAGGACGGGCTGGCCCCGCAGCAGCAGCACGAACGCCCCGAAGAAGCCGAGGAAGCCATAGACGGCGCGGCGGGCGGCGTAACGGTTGAGCGTCAGACCGCCCGGGTTGCCCGCGAGGTCGATGCGGCGCCGCACCTTCCCCGCGCGCTGCCGGCCCATCATCCGCAGCACGACGGGTGCGTAGCGCATGCCGATGCGGTCGATGAGCGAGCCGACGGCGCCGGTGCGGGTCGCACCGACTTCGAGCGCGAGGGCGAGGTCGCCGGGGAGCTTGGTGTCACGGCGGTAGAGCGCGATGCCGTAGGCGATCCCGGCCACGGCGAGGCCGGTGAGCAGGGCGAGCAGCAGTCCCATGTCCTCCCGCCTCCTCAGACGTCGATCTTCGCGAGACGGCGGACCAGGAAGAAGCCCACCGCGTAGAGTCCGATGGCCACGATCACCGCCGCCTGCCCGAGGAACGAGCCGGTCATCCGGTCGAGCGCGCCCGGCATCACGCGGTCGAGCAGCAGCAGCGCGCCGACGCCGAGCGCGGGCACGGCGTACGCGGTCACGGTCACCTGCGAGAGCTGGGTGCGGACCTCGCGCCGGGTCTCCTTGCGCTCCTCCAGGGTCCGTGTGAGGTTCCGCAGGGACGCGACGACCGTGCCCCCGGCCCGGTTGGAGAGCACCAGCGTGGTGACGAGGACGACGAGTTCCCGCGACGGCAGCCGTTCGGCCAGCTCGTCGAGGGCCTCGTCGATGGAGTGGCCGAGCGCCAGCCGGTCGGCCACCCGGGCGAGTTCGGAGCCCGCGGGGTCGTCCAGTTCCTCGGCGGCCATGGCCAGGGCGGTGCGGAGGGCGAGCCCGGCGTGGGTGGCGTTGGCGAGCACCCGGGCCAGCTCCGGGAGCTGGTTGATGAACTTCTCGATCCGCTGGGTCCGCTGCCAGTTGAGGAAGGCGACAGCGGCCCACAGGCCGATGAGGGCGGCCACCGGGCCGAAGAAGGAGGCGAGGAAGGAACCCGCGATCAGCCACAGTCCGGCGGCCGCGGTCACCGTCCAGACGACGAACTCGGCAGGGGTGAGGTCGAGTCCGGTGGAGGCCAGGCGCAGTTCGAGCTGCCGGCCCCACCGCGTACGCCGCAGCCGCCGGTCCAGTCCGGCGAACCGCCGCCGCTGCGTCTCCGGGACGGGGCCGGTCGAGGAGAGCCGGTCGACCAGGGCCTGCCGCTGCGCCCGGCCGGATGCGTACACGTGCACCCCCGCCACCGCGAGCGCCCCGCACAGCAGGGTCACGCCGAGCGTCAGCATCGGCAGGGAGCCGTCGAAGGTGTCCATGGACTGCTACTTCGCCTCTCTCGTGGCGAGCTGGTCGTCGGAGTCGGCGACGCCGAAGGCCTGCGGCACGGGCTCGCTCGCCAGGTGGAGCCGTTCCGCGATGCGGCGGGGCAGCGGGAAGTACGTGTAGTGGCCGTGCACGGTGCGGTCCGCGTCCAGGGGGCGGGCGTTGAAGCGGCAGACGGTGGCGATCCGGTAGGTCTCGCGGCCGCGCGAGGCGAGGACGACGATCTCGCTCACCTTGCGGGACCCGTCGGCGTTCCGGGTGAGCTGCACGATGCAGTCGACGGCGCTGTTGATCTGGTCCCGCAGCGCCTCGAAGGGGATCTTGACCTCCGACATGGAGGCCAGCGTCTGGAGCCGCATCAGGGCGTCCTCCGCGCTGTTGGCGTGCACGGTGGCCAGCGAGCCGTCGTGTCCTGTGGACATCGCCTGGAGCATGTCGAGGGTCTCGCCGCCGCGGACCTCGCCGACGATGATGCGGTCGGGGCGCATCCGCAGCGAGTTGCGCACCAGGTCCCGTACGGTGATCCGGCCCATGCCCTCGACGTTGGGCGGGCGGGTCTCCAGCCGGATGACGTGGCTCTGCTGGAGCTGGAGCTCGGCCGCGTCCTCGACGGTGATGATGCGCTCGCCGTCGGGGATCAGCCCGGACAGGGCGTTCAGGAGCGTGGTCTTGCCGGAGCCGGTGGCACCGGACACGATCACGTTGCACCGCGCCCGGACCAGGCCCGCCAGCAGCATCAGCATGGGCTCGTCGAGCGTGCCGAGCCCGATGAGCTCCTGGAGCGTGTACGAGCGCGGGAAGCGGCGGATGGTGAGCGTCGCACCGGTCAGGGACAGCGGCGGGATGATGACGTTGACCCGCTCACCGCTGGGCAGGCGGGCGTCGACCATCGGATTCGCCTCGTCCACGCGGCGGTTGACGACTGAGACGATCCGCTCGATGGTCTGCATGAGCTGGTCGTGCGAGGCGAACCGTACGGGCACCTGCTCGACGCGGCCGCCGCGCTCGACGTAGACCTGGTCGGGTCCGTTGACCATGATCTCGGTGATGGAGGCGTCCTCCAGCAGCGGTTCGAGCACGCCGAGGCCGAGTGCCTCGTCGACCACGCGCCGGATGAGCTGGGCGCGTTCGGCGGTGGAGAGCACGGGGCCCTCGCGGCTGATGATGTGGCCGAGGACGCGCTCCAGCCGGGCCCGGCGGTCGGCGGCGGCCAGGGCGGACATCTCGGCGAGGTCGATCTCCTCGAGCAGCTTGGCGCGGTAGACGGCGACGAGATGGCCGTCCTCGCGCATCCCGCCGCTCTCCTCGGGGGCCGTGACGCGGGCCCGCAGGCTCATCGCACGCTCCCCGCGCCGGGCACCCGTACGGGACGCGTGCCGCCCGCCGGGGCCCGGCGTGGGCCGCGCGCGGGAACGGGAGGGGCGGGACGTGCGCCGCGCACCGGATCGCTGGCCGTGCTCATGGTGTGCTCTCCTCGTCACGCGGCATGACGGCCGACCGCTCGGCCGTGCCGAAGTTCCCGATGCCCGGGACGACCGACGGGATCTCGACCCGTGCGGTCGCCGTCGCCTCCCCCGCGCCGCCTCCGACCGTGATGTCGGCCCGGCCGGCCATCCAGTCGCTCATCGCCGCGAGGCCCGCGCTCGCCCCGTCGGAGTCCGACTCCTCGTAGGACTCGGTACGGGCCGCGGCGCGCGCGCCGGTGCCCGCCTGGGAGACGGCGTACGCGGCGACGCCGAGCTGGACGGTGGCCAGGCCCAGGAGCAGCAGGATCGGCACGAAGCCGATCAACTCCAGGGCGACCTGGCCGCGTTCGCGCGCGGCGGAGCTCCTGATCCGGCCCGCGCGGCCGGGGGCGGGTCGTAAAGGTCGCGCCGTCGAGCCCGCAGCCATGGGTCAGCCCTCCTCCGCCGCTCCGGCCTCGCCCCACACGGTGACGGGGAAGTCCACCGCCCCGGGGAAGAGCACCGGAACTTTCAGCCCGACCTCGGCCTTCCACAGGCCGGGCTCCCGGAAACAGTTGATCTCCGGGCCGCTGTCCTGCCAGCCCTGCGGGAGTTCGTCCGTCGCCACGTCCGCGCAGGGCCCGGCGCCGTCCGCCGCGGTCGCGGCCCGGGCCGCCTCGTCGGCCGCGTTGCCCGCGAGGGTGTAGGTGTAGCCGAGCAGCGCGCACTGCCACACCAGGATCAGCACGAGCGCGATGAGCGGGACCATCCCCAGGAACTCGATGGCGACCTGGCCGCTGTCGCCGCCCGCGCCCCGGCGCCGCAGCCCCGGAGCCCCACGCTCGCCGCGGTCACCGCGGAGCTTGGCCCGACCGCCCCGCGCTCCCTTCTCTCCGCGGCCCGCGCGGTGGCCCCGTGGTCCGTCCTCGTCCGTCCCGCCGAGCAGGTCGAGTTCACCCGCGAGGGCCTGCACGGCCTGCTTGACCGCGGACCGGCCGTCCAGGTCCTGCATCCGGCCCGAATTCACCACGGGCTGCAGCTCTTTGAAGTTGGCGGGCACGGCGGACCGCGCGACCCGGGTACCGGTGATCTTCTCGATCAGCGACGGCTGGATCTCGCTCTGCCGCGTGTGGCGGTTGACGACGGTGACGGTCTCCTCCGCCTTGCGGATCTGCAGCCGGTCCCACAGCCGTACGAGCCGCTTGGCCGCCCGCACGGCCACCACGTCCGGGGTGGTGACCATCAGGGAGGCGTCCGCCATCTCGATGGCGGCGGCGTTCGCGCTGCTCATCTGGGAGCCGCAGTCGATGACCACGACCTCGTACCGGGTCCGCAGGGCGCTGACGATCTGGCGCACGGCCCGGTCCGGGACGTCCTCGCCGCGCTCCCCCTCGGCCGGCGCCAGCAGCAGTGCCAGCCCGGTGGGATGGGCGTACAGCGCCTCCTGGAGGACGCGCGGCGAGATGTCGCTGATCCCCGCCAGGTCGGCGATCGAGCGGCGGAACTGCACGTCCAGGTACGAGGCCACGTCACCGGACTGCAGGTCCAGGTCGACCAGCGCCGCGTTGCGCCCCGACGCCCGTGCGGCGAGGGCGAGTTGAACGGCGGTGACCGTGGTGCCGACCCCGCCCTTGGCGCCGCTGAGGGTGATCACCGTGCCCCCGGGGCCGCTGAACGGGTCGGCGCCCGCCCCGAGATGGCGGCGGACCCCGGCGGACCACTGCGCGGCACCGTGGACGCGGGCGGCCAGCTCCTCGTACGACAGCGGGAGCGCGACGAGCCCGCGCGCGCCGGAGTCCATCACGGCGGAGAAGAGCCCGGGGCTGGAGTCTGCGGTCACGAGGACGACGCCGACCGCGGGGAAGCGCAGGGCCACTTCCCGGATCAGTTCGAGGGCGGGCACCGGGCCGATGCGCTCGTGGACGAGGACGACTTCGGGCAGTTCCTCGACGGACTCGGCGGCGAGACGGGCGAGGGTGTCCAGGAGGGTCGTGGAGTCGGCGACCGGCGGGGCCGGCTCGGCGTCCGGGAGCTGGCTCAGCAGGGTGGTGACGGAGCGGGCCGCGTCCGGGTCGCTGATGGCGGTGAGGATTCTGGTCGTCATCCGTTGCCCCCCTTGTCCCCGTCGAGGGTGTACGTGCGGTCGGCAGGCGGGACGGGTGAGCCGCCGCCGGGAGCGACCAGGGCCAGGCGTACGTGCGAGGCGAACGACTCGGCGTAGGCGACGCGCTGGGCGTCCAGCGTGCCGAGGCCGAAGGTGATCGGCACGGCCTCGGTGGTCCCGCGCCGGCGCTCGTCCTGGTCGGGGTCGAGCGGGGTGAGGCGGCCGACGTCGATGACCTTGGCGCCGGTGACGATGACCTTCGACTGGGGCCTGGCGCCGCCGGTCTCGCGGTCGAAGGTGGCGTAGATGTTGACCGTGGCGCCGGGGCGGATCTTGCCGGCGACCCCCGTCGCGGCGTCGATCATGATGGCGATCTCCTGCTCGCCCTTCTCCAGCGCCGGGCGGTCCACGACCATGTCGCTCTGCAGCAGGGACCCCTTGCGGAGCGGGGTCACGGCTATCTTGCCGTCGATGCCGCGGAGGTCGGTGACCGCCGTGTCGGGCACCCAGCGCCTCGGTATCTCCACCTTCCTGAACTGGCTCTCGTTCAGCTCCTGGTACGGCTTCACATCGGCCGCGAGTTCGTACGCCGTCGTCTCCGGCCCCACCTTCGACTCCACGTCACTGATCACCGAGAGCACCCCGGCGAAGGCGCCGAGCGCGCACAGGACGGACAGCAGGATGAGGATGACGCCGCGGCGCTGGCGTGAATTCATGTGACGGACAACCTCGTTCAGGAACGTATCCGGGTCAGGACGGACAGTAAGCGATGAACGTGACGGCGGACCGGCCCGGGGGACCGGGCGACCGCCCGGCGGGCGGTCACGAGGCGGTCAGCGCCAGCGGGGCCTTCCGGGCGGGTGGTGGCGCGACGGGCGCCGAGCAGAACGCACAGCGGTCGCCGATGAGCTGGAGCCCGCACCAGCGGCAGTCGTCCCGGCGGACCGAGGCCACGACCTGGTAGAGGACGGAGAGGTCGCCGATCGCGGAGGCGAACTCGACGAGCCGGGACGTGCCCCACCAGCGCGCCGACTCCGCGGGCAGTTCCACCTCGCGCACCTGCTGCACCCGCCAGGCGGGGGCGAGTCCGGAGGTGACCCAGTCGGACTGCAGCCGCCCGCGGGCGAACAGCAGCTCGGTGCCGAACTCCGGCCCCCGCAGGGGCTCCTGGGCCGCTCCCCCGACCTTGGTGAGCTGCTGCGCCGGGTTGACCAGGACACCGAACTGGCTGCCTGGCACCCAGGACGTGGCGTGCGAGGCGAGGCTGACAGGGACGCGGTCGAGCCGGGACACCGAACCGAGGAGTGCACCCGCGTAGACGTAGTGCGCGAGCAGCCGGGTCGCGGAGGCGAGCACCCCGGGGCTGAAGTCGCAGACGGAGAGCCGGCGGAGCTGCAGGGCGAGCGCGGCGACGGCGAGGGGCGGCAGGTCCAGGCCGAGCAGGGCGATGCGGTCGCTCTCCAGCACCGACCGGATGGTGTGGAGCCGCTGGTGGGTCTCCCGCTGCGCTTCGCCCGCGGGGTAGAGCACGATCAGATAGCCGTGCTGTTCCAGGAGCCGGTGGGTGTCGGCGAGCGCGGCATCGAGGGACTGCGCGTGCGGTGGCGGGATCACGGCGGCGGGCGGGGTCTGCGGGTCGGCGGACGGAAGCACCAGATCCGGACTGGTGACTGCGATGGCGATGGGCACGTCGGTCTCCCCGTTCCCCTCCGGTCGCCGGTCGCCGGGGGCCGGCGGCCGCAGATCGACACTGCGCTGCGCTCCTGCACGAGCACTGTATCCACCAGTTGAGATGGAGTGAACAGTTCGCCGGTATCAGCGGAGTTGATCCCGGGAAGACCGGTATCCAGAGGTCTTGACGATCTTCCGGACCGGGGGCGCACGGGGCGCCGCGGGGGTGCGGGCGTACGCGGCGCTCACGGGCGTCGGACGGTCGGCGCGTCAGGGCGTACGGGGGCGCCGGCGCCCGGACAGCGGTGCGCGGCGCCGCCGGAGAACCGGCAGTGCCGCACACCTCGTACGCCCACGGGTCGAACCCCCTTCCGTCACCAGGGGAGTTCGCGCACCTGCTGCACGCACAGCACGACGAACAGCAGCCCCGCCGCCGCCAGCATCCCGTTGCTCAGCATGCCGTTGCGCCACTGCTTGGGCGTGCGGTCGGTGTTGAGCAGCCAGATCAGCGTCAGCGCCAGGAAGGGCATGAAGAAGGCGCCGAGGACGCCGTAGGCGATGACGAGCCCGAAGGGCTGGTCGAGGAAGAGGAGGGAGATCGGGGGAAAGGTGAGCCAGAGGAGGTATGCCCGGAAGGGCAGCGACTTCGCCGCGTCCCCGGACACGACCTCGGCCACGGCGCCCCGGTCGGCACCGTCCGGAGAGCGTTCCTTGCGGAAGCGCTCGACGAAGTCGGCGAACATCAGGCTCACGCCGTGCCAGACCCCGATCAGCGACGAGAAGGACGTGGCGAAGAAGCCCACCAGGAACAGCTTCGCGGTGGTCGCGCCGAACCTCGCCTCCAGCACGTCGCCCAGGCTCAGGAGCCCCTTGTCCCCCTCCGCAAGGGCGAGCTTCGACGCGTGCAGCAACTCGGCGCCGACGACCAGCATGGCGATGACGAAGATGCCCGTGGTGATGTACGCGACGCGGTTGTCGAGACGCATCACCTTCATCCAGCCGGGGCTCGTCCAGCCCTTCGCGTTGACCCAGTACCCGTACGCGGCCATGGTGATCGTCCCGCCGACGCCTCCGATCAGGCCCAGCGTGTAGAGAAGCGACCCGTCGGGCAGCACGGGGGCCAGGCCCGCGAACGCCGCGCCCGCGTCCGGACCGACCCGTACGGCCACGTACACGACCACCACGAACATCACGCCGACGAGCACCGTCATGACCTTCTCGAAGACGGCGTACTGGTTGAACCAGACGAAGACGAGACCGATCAGGCCGGTGATCACCGCCCAGGTCTTGAGCCCGAGGAAGTCGGGGAAGAGCGCGGCGAGGGGCAGGGCGCTGGACGACATGGCCGTCGCCCCGTACACGAAACCCCAGATCACCACGTAGATCGCGAAATAGACCGTGGTCCAGGCGCCGAGGCTGCGCCAGCCGTCGAACAGCGTGCGCCCGGTGGCCAGATGCCAGCGGCCCGCGGCCTCGGCGAGCGAGATCTTCACGAGGCAGCCGATGACGGCGGCCCACATCAGGGTGTAGCCGAACTTGCTGCCCGCGATGAGGGTGGCGACGAGGTCACCCGCTCCGACGCCGGTCGCCGCGACGACGATCCCCGGCCCGATGTACCGCCAACTGGACTTCCGCGGCTCCTCTACGACCTCACCGGTACCGCGCTCACTGGTCTCCGCCATGGGCTGCCTCCGCTCTCGTCCCCCGGGGCCGACCTGCGGAATTGAAACTTCCTTGACCACCGGCGCACAAGGGGCCGTACAGGATCGGATGACTCGGCCGGGCTCTTGCCGGCGAAGCGGCGGCCTGGTGCCGTACCGAGGGTGTCCGCGTGACGCCCCGGCGCGAAGGGCACGTCAGGCGTCCTGCGGATACCAGCGCAGTTCGACGGTGTTGCCGTCCGGGTCGCGTACGTAGAGCGACTGTGCGGTGCCGCGGGCGCCGAACCGTTCCCCCGGGCCGTCCAGGACCGTGAACATGCCGGAGTCGACGACCTGCTCCCAGTCCAGCGGCTCGACGACCAGGCAGATGTGGTCCACGTTGGAGCCCTCCGGGGCCCCCTCAGGACGCTGGACGACGTCGATGATGGTCGAAGGGCTCACCCGCACCGAGGGGAACGGCGCCTTGCCCGCACGCCACTCCTCGACACGGACCGGCTCCAGGCCGAGCGGGCCGCAGTAGAACGCCAGCGTGCGCTCGATGTCGGCGACGCTGAGGACGAGATGGTCGAAGTCGATCACGCGCATGGTTCCTCCACGGGGTGCCGGGCCGCGCGCGTCAGCTGCCGGCGCGGTGGCCCGGGGCGGTCGGATGACAGTCTCGGCTCCCGCCCGCCACCGTGGACGGCTACGCGCCGGGCGCGCCGTGACGGACCACCCGCGGGGCGCTGCGGCTCGGCCGTCCGCCGGACACATCGCCGCACCGGGACCGGCGCCCGGCGCCCGGTGGCTCCACGGGGCGTTCGCGCGCGAAGCCTTGACAAGGGCATTGGTCTGGACCACGTTGTACCGCAGCGACGCAGGGGCCCCCGCGTTCACCACGCACCACTCCCCAACTCCCCCCACCCCGGAGGCAGTCGTGGAACGCAGCAGCACACACCGTCGGCCGTATCGGAACAGATCCCGGCTCGCGGCAGGACTGGCCGCCGCGGCCCTCGCGGCCGCAGGACTCACCACGCTCGGGACCGGCACCGCGACGGCCCGGCCCGCCGACGAGCGGGCCGCCGTCCCGAAGCACGCGGTGACCGGCTACTGGCAGAACTTCGACAACGGCGCCACCGTCCAGAAACTGCGAGACGTCCAGGACGAGTACGACATCATCGCCGTCGCCTTCGCCGATGCCACCGGCACCCCGGGCGCGGTCGACTTCACCCTCGACCCGGCACTGGGCTACGGCTCCGAGGACGAGTTCAAGGCCGACATCAAGGCGAAGCAGGAGGCGGGCAAGTCCGTCGTCGTCTCCGTCGGCGGCGAGAAGGGAGCCGTCCGCGTGAACGACGCGGCGTCCGCCGCCAACTTCGCGGACTCCGTCACCGGGCTCATGGCCGAGTACGGCTTCGACGGTGTCGACATCGACCTGGAGAACGGCCTCGACTCCACCTACATGACCCAGGCCCTGAAGGCCGTCCACGCCGAGGCGAACGACGTCGTGGTCACCATGGCCCCGCAGACGATCGACATGCAGTCGACGTCGAACGAGTACTTCAGGACGGCCCTCGCCATCAAGGACTTCCTCACGGTCGTCAACATGCAGTACTACAACAGCGGTTCGATGCTCGGCTGCGACGGCAAGGTCTACTCCCAGGGCTCGGTGGACTTCCTCACCGCCCTCGCCTGCATCCAGCTCGAAGGCGGTCTCGACCCGTCCCAGGTCGGCATCGGCGTGCCCGCCTCCACCCGGGGCGCGGGCAGCGGCTACGTCGAACCGGCCGTCGTCAACGCGGCCCTGGACTGCCTCGCCAAGGGCACGAGCTGCGGAAGCTTCACGCCGGACCGGACCTACCCGGGCATCCGCGGAGCGATGACCTGGTCCACGAACTGGGACGCGAGCAACGGCAGCGCCTGGTCCAAGGCGGTGGGTCCGCACGTCCACGGCCTTCCGTAGACCTCACGCGCCACCCTCACGCACCGTCCTCACGCGGCACCTCCTGCGCGAGCGTCCGGAGAACCGCCATCCCCCACGCCGGGAGGCCGCCGTCCCGTACGGCGGCGGCCCTCCCGCTGCCCGCGCCGCCGCCGTACCGCCCCGGGGGGCCGCCCTGTAGCGTCGGCGGGCGTGAGCGCTCCGGTCCCTGAAGGCGACCCGTCCCCCGGTGAGAGCCCCCGCCTCCGGCGGCGTCTCGGCCTCCTCGACGCCGTCCTCGTCGGTCTCGGCGCGATGGTCGGGGCCGGGATCTTCGCCGCACTCGCGCCCGCCGCCGCTGCCGCCGGATCGGGGCTGCTGCCGGCGCTCGCCGTGGCCGCGCTCGTCGCCTACTGCAACGCCACCTCCTCCGCGCGGCTCGCGGCACGCCACCCGGCCTCGGGCGGCAGTTACGTGTACGGGCGCGAGCGCCTGGGCGAGGCATGGGGCCATCTCGCGGGCTGGGCCTTCGTGGTGGGCAAGACCGCCTCGTGCGCGGCGATGGCACTCACCGTGGGCGCGTACGTGTGGCCGGAGCAGGCGCACGCGGTGGCCGTCGCCGCCGCCGTCGCCCTCACGGCCGTGAACTACGCGGGGGTGCAGAAGGCCGCGTGGCTCACCCGGGCGATCGTCGCCGTGGTGCTGGCCGTCCTCGCCGCCGTCGTGACCGCGTGCCTGACGGGTGGCACGGCGAAGGCGGTACGGCTCGAACTCGGCGCGGACGCCACGGTGTCCGGCGTGCTCCAGGCCGCCGGTCTGCTGTTCTTCGCCTTCGCGGGCTATGCGCGCATCGCCACCCTCGGCGAGGAGGTCCGGGACCCGGCGCGCACCATCCCCCGCGCCATCGGCGTCGCGCTGGGCATCGCCCTGACCGTGTACGCGGCGGTGGCCGCGGCCGTCCTGGCGGTGCTCGGCACGGAAGGGCTGGCGGAGGCGACCGCGCCGCTGGCCGACGCCGTGCGCGCGGCCGGGGCGCCCGGACTGGCCCCCGTCGTACGGGCCGGGGCCGCCGTCGCCGCCCTCGGCTCACTGCTCGCGCTGATCCTCGGCGTCTCGCGCACCGCGCTCGCGATGGCCCGGGACCGCCATCTGCCGCACGCCCTGGCCGCCGTCCATCCGCGGTCGGGGGTGCCGCACCGCGCCGAACTCGCCGTGGGCGCCGTCGTCGCGGTGGTCGCCGCGACGGCCGATCTGCGCGGGGCGATCGGCTTCTCCTCGTTCGGCGTGCTGGTCTACTACGCGATCGCCAACGCCTCGGCCCGCACCCTGACCCGGGAGGAGGGCCGCCCGCCGCGCGCCGTACCGGTGGCCGGACTGGCCGGCTGTGCGCTGCTCGCCTGCACGCTGCCGCTCCCGTCGGTCGTCACGGGAGCGGGCGTGCTGGCGGCCGGTGCGCTGGTCCGTCTGCTGCGGCGGCGCATCACGCGCCGGAACGGTCCGCCCGGCTGAACTCCGCGCCGGGACGCGCCGGAACGGCCTCCGCCCTGTGGACCCCGCCGTCGTCCACAGGGCGGCCTCAGGCCGTCCCGTCGCGCCGACGGCTACTCGGGCTTGGGCAGTTCACAGCCCGGCAGACCGAGGTCGACCTTGTTGCCGGTGCCGATGCACTTGGTGAGGGTGTACGTCTGCTGGGCGTAGCTGATCCCCTCGCGCACCGTCACCTTGCCGTTCTCGTCGACCTCGCACGGGTTGTTCATGGTGCACTCGCCGCCGCTCTCGTTACCCGTGTTGTTCACGGCGACGACCTTGCCGCTCGCGCTGTCGACGACCGGTGAGCCGGAGGTGCCGCCGATGGTGTCGCAGGCGGGGGTGTAGCGGACCGAGTCCTTCCAGGTCCAGTCGGCCTCGCGCATCTCATGGACGAAGCCGTCGATCTCGCAGCTGTAGACCCGCTTCCAGTAGCCGGAGACGACGTCGATGGCCTTGCCCTGCTCGGGGTGGTCGGCCGACATCTCCAGGGCCTTGATCCCGTGCTCGGACTCGATGTCGGCGTAGGTGGTGTCCAGTTCGTACAGGGATATGTCGGTGTCGGTCATCGTCGCGTAGGCGACCTTGGTGGCCTTCAGGGACGCGACCTCGTCGCCCTCCGCGTTCAGCAGGTCGAAGGTGCGGCTGGACGGCTTGTCGACCACGACGTCGCCGGCGCCCGGCATGCCGCTCTCCAGGCAGTGTCCGTTGGAGAGCACGAGCGCCGGGTCCTGGTCCTGGGAGTCCGGCATGCGCACCACGGAGCCCGAGCAGTTGGAGAGCGCGACGGTGCCGGCGAAGTCGGCGGCCCGCGCCGCCTTCCCGGCCGTGCCGGACGTCTCGGCGGGGGCGGTCCGGATTTGCCGGGTGGGCTCTGCGGGCTTCTCCGTCGCGGTGAGCGCTCCTGCGGGAGCCGCGGCTGCGGCCAGGAAAACGGCAGCGAGCGCACCGACGAGAGGCTTGTTCATGTGGGGGGTTCCTCTCCGTACCGAAGTTCTTTCGGTATTGACATGCGCATTGTGGACGCCCGGTGAGGGAGAGGACAAGAAGGCGACGAACTATTGACCTATCCATGCCAGTTCCCGAGCATGGGGCGAACAACCGCACGAATCAGTCGCCTTGAGCACCCCCCACACTGGAATCCCAGGAGACTCCATGCGACTCCGCATACGCGGCAGAAGGACCACAGCCCTCGCCGCGCTACTCACCCTTGCCCTCGCCGCGCCGTTCACGGCGCAGGCCGGGGACCCCACCCCCTCACAGGTCGCCGCGGCCGCCGACGAGCAGCTCCGGCAGTACGAGATCCACGGCCCGGCCACCGTCGCCGAGCGCACCCGGATCGCCCGGACCGGCGTCAGCATCGACGAGACGCACGAGCACACCGTCGTCGTCACCGCCGACCCCACCCAGGCGAAGAAGCTCCGCTCCCTGGGCTACGAGCTGAAGGCGCGCCCCGCACCCCCGGACCGTTCCGGCGGACGCGCGGCGAAGCCGTTCGACTTCCCCTCCGACGACTCCGGCTACCACAACTACGCGGAGGCCGAGAAGGAGATCAACGAACGGGTCGCCGCGCACCCGGAGATCATGAGCAAGAAGGTCATCGGCAAGTCCCACGAGGGCCGCGACATCGTCGCCGTCAAGATCAGCGACAACGTCGGCAAGGACGAGGACGAGCCCGAGGTCCTCTTCACCCACCACCAGCACGCGCGCGAGCACCTGACCGTCGAGATGGCGCTGTACCTGCTGCGCGAGTTCGGCGACGACTACAAGAAGGACGAGCGCATCACCAAGGCCGTCGACGGCCGTGAGATCTGGATCGTCCCGGACCTGAACCCGGACGGCGGCGAGTACGACATCGAGTCCGGCGACTACCGGATGTGGCGCAAGAACCGGCAGCCCAACGAGGGTTCGTCGGAGGTCGGCACCGACCTCAACCGCAACTGGGACTACAAGTGGGGCTGCTGCGGCGGCTCGTCGGACGACCCCGGCTCCGAGACCTACCGCGGTGAGTCAGCCGGGTCCGCTCCCGAGGTGAAGGTCGTGTCGGACTTCGTGGCCGGCCGCGTCGTCGGCGGCAAGCAGCAGATCAAGGCCGCGATCGACTTCCACACGTACAGCGAGCTGGTGCTCTGGCCGTACGGCTGGACCGAGGACGACACCGCGGAGGGCCTCACGCAGGACGACCGCGACGCGTTCGCGGCCGTCGGCGAGAGCATGGCGAAGAGCAACGGCTACACCCCCGAGCAGTCCAGCGACCTCTACGTCACGGACGGGTCGATCGACGACTACCTGTGGGGCACCCAGAAGGTCTTCGCCTACACCTTCGAGATGTTCCCGTCGGGCGGCGGTGACGGCTTCTACCCGCCGGACGAGGTCATCGAGCGGGAGACCGACCGCAACCGCGACGCGGTGCTCCAGCTCCTGGAGAACGCCGACTGCATGTACCGCTCCATCGGCAAGGAGGACGAGTACTGCAAGAGCTGAGCCCGTGCGGCCCGGCCGCGACCGAAGGCCCCGGGACCAGAAGGTCCCGGGGCCTTCCCGCGCTCGGACGGCCTCGGCGTCAGACGACGAGACTCAGTGCCGCCGCCACCACGAATCCGGCCACCGAGAGGACCGTCTCCAGGACGGTCCACGACTTGAGGGTGTCGCGCTCCGAGATGCCGAAGTACTGCGACACGATCCAGAATCCGCCGTCGTTGACGTGCGAGGCGAAGATCGACCCGGCGGAGATGGCCATGATGACCAGGGCCAGGAACGCCTGCGAATGGTGACCGCCCTCGACGAGCGGCAGCACGATGCCCGCCGTCGTGACGATCGCGACCGTCGCCGATCCCTGCGCGACCCGGAGCACGACGGAGATCAGCCAGGCCAGCACGATGACCGGCAGGCCGACGTCGTGGAAGGTGTCGGAGAGCGCCTGGGCCACACCGCTCCCCTTGAGCACGGCGCCGAAGATGCCGCCGGCGCCGACGACGAGCAGGATGTTGCCGACCGGCTTCAGCGAGGACGTGGACACGCTCTCCAGCGACTTCCTGGACCAGCCGCGGCGGATGCCCAGCAGGTAGTACGCCAGCAGCAGGGCGAGGGTGAGCGCCACGAACGGGTTGCCGAAGAACTCGATGACGCTGCGCGCCGTACTGGGGTCCAGGGCGATGGAGGAGAAGGTCGCGGCCAGAATCAGGGCCAGCGGGGTGCCGATGATCAGCAGGACCGTGCCGAGCGGGACCGGCGCCTCGCCGCCTGCGCGCCCGGCCTTCGCCTGCTCGGCCGCCACGGCCGCCTTGGCCTCCTCCGCCGCCTCGACCATGTCCTGCGGTACGGCGACGAAGAGACGCTTGCCGATCCACGCGGCGTACGCCCACGCGGCGAGGACCGAGGGGATGCCGACGACGACGCCCATGAGGATCACCCAGCCGAGGTCCACCTTCAGCAGTCCGGCGGCGGCCACGGGGCCCGGGTGCGGGGGCAGGAACGCATGGGTCATGGACAGCCCCGCGAGCAGCGGCATGCAGTACAGCAGAATCGATTTGCCACTGCGCTTGGCGGCCGCGTAGACGATCGGGGCGAGCACGAACACACCGACGTCGAAGAAGACCGGGATACCGAAGATCAGGCCGGTGAGCCCCATCGCGAGCGGGGCGCGCCTCTCGCCGAAGAGACCGAGCAGGCGTGAGGAGAGCACTTCGGCGCCGCCCGAGACCTCGAGGATCGCGCCGAGCATGGTGCCGAGACCGATGATGATCGCGACATGGCCGAGGATGCCGCCCATGCCGCTCTCGATGAGCGAGACGACATCGGATTTCTGGACGGTGCCGAAGAGTTCGGTGACGGAGAGCCCGGCACCGAGGCCGACGGCTATGGAGACGGCCAGCAGCGCGACGAAGGGCTGCAGCCGGATCTTGATGATGAGGACGAGCAGCAGGGCGATACCGAGGGCCGCGACGGTCAGCAGACCTGCGGTGCCGGGTATCAGCGCGATGAGGCCACCCGTGTGGGGTGGTGACGGTGGGGCGGGCGGTGCGGCGGCGGCGAGCGGCATGGGCGAACTCCGGTCTCTGGCAAAGGGATTCCAGGCAGGGGTGATCGCGGCACGGCGCCCCGTGGGGGATTCACCGGGGGCGGGACGCCGCGCCGTGGGCGGGGGGGGTTGGACGGAGCGTGAGCGGGCGGACGGGGATCGGGGACGGTTGCGGGGGCCGGGCTGGGCCCCCGGGTGCATCAGCCGAGGACGGCCATGGCGTCGATCTCGACGAGCAGCCCGGCCGGCAGACCCACGTACACGGTCGTACGGGCCGAGGGGGCTTCCTTCAGATCGGCGAAGAACTCGTCGTAGACGGCGTTGAACTCGGCGAAGTGCGAGGTGTCGGTGAGGTAGACGCGGACCATCATCACGTCCTCCCAGCTCGCACCCCCCTCTTCGAGCACGGCCTGCACATTGCGCAGGGTCTGCACGCTCTGCTCGCGCAGCCCCGGCCCCACGGCCGCGGGCGCCTGACCCGGCTGCGCGGGCCCGAACCCGACCTGACCCGCGACCTGGAGGATGTTGCCCTTCCTCACGCCGTGCGAGAACTTGGCCGGCGGGGTGGTGTGGTTCGCCGGGGTGACGGCGGTCTTCCGAAGCGTGTCGCCCATCAGGCTGCTTCCTTCCCTGGAGTCGTACGGGCTGGTGGGATGCGGGAGTCGGTGGCGGGTGTCCCGGTACCGGGCTACGAAGTTCTGCCCGAGTAGTCGCGGCTGATGGCCTCCGCCGTTCTGCGCACCAGCGGGAGGAGGGTGAGGAGTTCGTCGGCGCTGACCACCACGTTCGGGGCGGAGACGGAGCAGGCGGCGGCGACGCGCCCGTCCGCGCCGCGGATCGGCGCCCCGACGCAGTTGATCGACTCCTCGTGGCCGCCGAGGTCGGTGGCCCAGCCCTGCTCCCGTACGGCGGCCAGCTCCTTGAGGAAGGCCGCCGCGTGGGGCGTCGAACGGGGCGTGTAGAGGGGGTAGTCGAGCCGTTCGGCGAGCGCGCGCCGCTCCGGCTCGGGCAGATCGGCCAGGAGCAGCTTGGCGACGGCGGCGACGGTTATCGCGACGGGCTTGCCGATCCGCGAGTACATCCGGACCGGGTAGCGGCTCTCGACCTTGTCGATGTAGAGGACCTCGTTCTCCTCGTAGACCGCGAGGTGGACGGTGTGCCCGCACCGCTCGTTCAGCTCGACGAGATGGGGGTGGGCGATCTCGCGGACGTCGAGGTTCTCCATCGCCTCCTGGGCGAGGGCGAACAGGCGGGCCCCGAGCCGGTAGCGCTGGTCCTGCTGGCGGTAGACGATGCCGTGCTCGTGCAGGGTGCGCAGCAGCCGCAGGGCGGTCGACTTGTGCACACCGAGCCGCCGCGCGACCTGCTCGAGGCCCGCGGGTCCCTCGGCGAGCAGCGGCAGGATGCTCAGCGCGCGATCGACGGTCTGACTCATGGTGTGCGTACCTCCACGCGTCCGGTGCCCGCCCCGTCCGCCGTCCAGCCGGGGCCGAGACGCAGTGTCCCCCACCGGGCGGGGTCGAGAGCGGCCAGACGGTCGGCGTGGCCGCGGGAGGGCGGGACGGCGAGATCGCCGGGGACGGTGAGCGCGGCGGCGGCCATGAGGTGGCCGTGGCGGAGCCGCGCCGCCGTGGGCAGTCCGCGCAGGGTGCCGGAGAGGAAGCCCGCGGCGAAGGCGTCGCCAGCGCCGACGGGGGCGACGACCTCGACGCGCAGGGCCGGTTCGGCGGTGACGGTGTCGGTGCCGTCGGCCTGGCGGGCGTACGCGGTGGCACCGGCGGCCCCCTGCTTGACCACGAGGATCCGGGGTTCGGGGAGTGCGTCCCGTACGGCTTCGGGGCCGCGCAGATCCCAGGCCGCGGCCGCCTCGTCCTCGCCGACGAAGACGATGTCGCTGCCGCGGGCGAGGTCGAGGAGGACGGCGGGGCCCGGTGCGTCGCCGGTGTCCGGCAGGGCGGACCGGGCCGCCGCGTCCTTCCACAGCCCGAGGCGGTAGTTGACGTCGAAGGAGATCAGAGGGCGGCCGGGGGCGGGGGTGGTGATCATCCGCAGGACGTCGAGGCAGCTCGGCGAGAGCGCCGCGGTGATGCCCGTGACGTGGAGGATCCGCGCGCTCCACAGCGACCGGCGCTCCAGCAGCCCGGGCGCCATGGCGGACGCCGCGGAACCCGCCCGGTAGTAGAGGACTTCGGCGTGGCCCGCCTCCGTGCCGTCCGCGGTGGTCGCGCGCTCGCCCGCCGTGCGGAAGTAGATGCCGGTGCGGCGGTGCGGGTCGCGCTGGACGGCGGAGGTGTCGACGCCGTGCGCGGCGATCTCCGCCAGCAGATGGTCGCCGAAGCCGTCCGCGCCGACGCGGCTGACCCAGCGGGCGGTGTGTCCCGAACGCGCCAGAGCGCAGGCGACGTTCGACTCCGCTCCGCCGATGCCGCGTTCGAAGGCGGGCACGTCGGCGAGGCGGCCGGGGAGCGAGGGCACGAAGGTGACCAGGGATTCGCCCAGGCAGACGACGTCGGCGTTCGGCAGTGCGATCACGGTCCGGCGCTCTCCTCGCTGTTGCTCGCGTTCCCCGCCGGTGCTCGCGTTGCGGCGGCGGCCGCCGGGGGCCGTACGGAGGGCTCGGCGGCTCTCCCTACGGCGGTCCTGGAGGACTCCCGCCAGGGCTTCCGTCCACCATTGACCCGGTGGTTGCGTGGATGTTAGACAGCCACCAGCGACATACGCAATGAGGGTTGCAGATGATGCAACGAGGAACCGGAGGAGCCTCCATGGCCGCCGACACCGCCGCCGGACGACTCGCGGACGAGCCGATCGACCACCGCTTCAAGGGGCTGCCGCCGGACGCGGACGGACTCACCGTCGGCGAACTGGCCGCCCAGCGGCGCGATCTGTTCGACGGGGGCTTCACCACCCCGGTCCTCGCCCTCTCCTCCGAGGCCATGGAGCACAACCTCGCCCTGATGGAGCACTACGCGGCCGAGCACGGTCTCGCGTTCGCCCCGCACGGCAAGACCTCCATGTCCCCCCAGCTCTTCGAGCTCCAGATCGAGCGCGGCGCGTGGGGCATCACCGCCGCCGTGCCCCACCAGGCGCGTGTCTACCGGGCGTTCGGCGTCCGGCGGATCTTCCTCGCCAACGAACTGGTCGACGCCGCCGCGCTGCGCTGGCTCGCCGGCGAGCTGGACGCCCACCCGGACTTCCGCTGCATCACCTACGCCGACTCCGTGCGCGGCGTGGAGTTGATGGACGAGGCCCTGCGCGCCTGCGGCGCCCGCCGCCCGGTGGAGGTGGTGATCGAACTGGGCGCGGGGGACGGGGCGCGCACGGGAGCCCGTACGGAGGCCGACTGCACGGCGGTCGCCGACGCCGTCGCGGCCGCGCCCACCCTGCGGCTCGTCGGCGTGGCCGGATACGAGGGCGAGGTCCCGAAGCCGGACGGCGAGCGCGTCCGCGCCTGGCTGGACCGGCTCGTGGCCCTGACCGTCGCCTTCGACCGGGACGGGCGCTTCGCGGACCTCGACGAGATCGTGCTGAGCGCGGGCGGCAGCGCCTGGTTCGACACGGTCGCGGACGTCTTCGCGGGCGTTCCCGCCCTGTCCCGGCCGGTGCTGAAGCTGCTGCGCTCCGGCGCGTACGTCTCCCACGACGACGGCCACTACCGCCGCATCACACCGTTCAACCGGGTGCCGGAGGAGGGCGCGCTGCACCCCGCGTTCCGGCTGTGGACGCAGGTCGTCTCACGCCCCGAGCCGGGCCAGGCGTTCGTCAACGCCGGTAAGCGCGACGCCGCGTACGACATCGACCTCCCCGAGCCCCAGGTCGTCCGCTCCGCCCGCGACGGCTCGCTCCGCCCCGCCACCGGCATCACGGTCTCCGGCCTGTCCGACCAGCACGCGTGGCTGCGGCTGGCGGAGGGCACGGAGCTGGAGGTCGGCGACTGGGTCGGTCTGGGGCTCTCGCACCCCTGCACGTCCTTCGACAAGTGGCAGCTGATCCCCGTCACCACGGACCGGTCCACGGTCACCGACTTCATCCGCACCTTCTTCTAGGCCCCTTCCCCCCGGCGACGGCACGGCCTCTCCCCGGCGAAGACACCGCCGCACCGCACGCACGGAACCGCACGTACGCACGGAACCGCACGGCCCCGCACGGACAGGAAGAGGCACCCCGCATGGATCTCGTGTTCCGCGACGCCAGCGTCATCGACGGGACCGGCGGGCCTTCGTACCGCGCCGACGTCGGCGTCGACGCGGGCCGCATCGCGCGCATCGCGCGGGAGGGCGAGTCCCGTCCCACCGCGGCCCGCGTCGTGGACGCCGCCGGGCTCGCCCTCTCCCCCGGATTCATCGACATGCACGCCCACAGCGACCTCGCCCTCCTGCGCGACCCCGCGCACGAGGCGAAGGCCGCCCAGGGCGTGACCCTCGAGGTCGTCGGCCAGGACGGCCTGTCGTACGCACCCGTCGACGACCGGACCCTCGCCGAGGTCCGCACCCAGATCACCGGCTGGAACGGCGACGGATCCGACATCGACTTCAGCTGGCGCAGCGTCGGCGAGTACCTCGACCGCCTGGACCACGGGTTCGAAGGCGAGGGCATCGCCGTCAACGCCGCCTACCTCGTCCCCCAGGGCACCGTCCGGATGCTCGCCGTCGGCTGGGACGACCGCCCCGCGACCACCGCCGAACTGGCCCGGATGCAACTGCTCGTCGCCGAGGGGCTGGAGCAGGGTGCCGTCGGGCTGTCCTCCGGCCTCACCTACACCCCGGGCATGTACGCCCCGGACTCCGAACTGACCGATCTGTGCCGGGTGGTGGCGCAGTACGACGGCTACTACTGCCCGCACCACCGCTCGTACGGCGCCGGGGCCCTGGAGGCGTACGAGGAGATGGTCGCGGTGGCCCGGGACGCCGGCTGCGCCCTGCACCTGGCCCATGCCACCCTCAACTTCGGGGTCAACCAGGGCCGGGCGCCCGAGCTGCTCACGCTGCTCGACCGGGCGCTCGACGACGGCGCCGACATCTCCCTCGACACCTATCCGTATCTGCCCGGCTGCACGACCCTCGTGGCGATGCTGCCGAGCTGGGCGAGCGAGGGCGGTCCCGACGCGGTACTGGCGCGTCTGCGGGACGACGCGACGGCCGAGCGCATCCGGCACGCCATGGAGGTCGAGGGGGCCGACGGCTGCCACGGCGTCCCCATCGACTGGGACACGATCGAGATCTCGGGTGTCTCCGACCCGTCGCTGAAGGACCACGTCGGTCTCACCATCGCCCGCGGCGCGGCCGACCGCGGCGAGGAGCCCTTCGTCACCGCCCGCCGTCTGCTGCTGGAGGACCGGCTGGGGTCGACGATCCTCCAGCACGTCGGCCATGAGGAGAACGTCCGGGCGATCATGCGGCACCGCGTCCACACCGGTGGGAGCGACGGCATTCTGCGCGGTGACAAGCCGCACCCGCGGGCGTACGGAACCTTTCCGCACTACCTCGGCCACTACGTCCGCGATCTCGGTGTGCTGTCGCTCGAGGAGTGCGTGGCCCATCTCACGTCGCGTCCCGCGGCCCGTCTGCGGCTGCCGGACCGGGGCCTCGTACGGGAAGGACACCGCGCCGACCTCGTCCTCTTCGATCCGGAGACGGTCGCGGCGGGCTCCACTTTCCAAGATCCGCGGACCCTCCCCACCGGGATTCCGCATGTGCTCGTCGACGGCCGCTTTGTCATCGAAGACGGGAGGCGCACGGATGTCCTCGCGGGCCGGTCGGTGCGCCGGACGCGCGGGGCGTGATCACCGGGGCGCACCCCTGACGGCACGGCCTCGGAGCGCCGCCCGCGTGGCGGAAAACATCGCGCCGCCCCCGTCGCCCGGCCGTATCGTGTCGGACATGCAGGTGATCCAGTCAACCAAGCTCGCCAATGTCTGCTACGAGATCCGTGGCCCGGTCCTCGAGGAGGCTATGCGGCTGGAAGCGGCAGGTCATCAGATCCTCAAGCTCAACACGGGCAATCCGGCGCCGTTCGGCTTCGACTGCCCGCCCGAGATCCTCGAGGACATGGTGCGCAACGTGGGGTCGGCCCACGGCTACGGCGACGCCAAGGGCCTGCTGTCGGCCCGGCGCGCGGTCATGCAGCACTACCAGACGCAAGGGATCGAGCTGGACGTCGAGGACATCTACCTCGGCAACGGCGTCTCCGAGCTGATCCAGATGTCGATGCAGGCGCTGCTCGACGACGGCGACGAGGTGCTCGTCCCAGCGCCCGACTATCCGCTCTGGACCGCCGCAGTCTCCCTGGCGGGCGGCACCGCGGTGCACTACCGCTGCGACGAGCAGGCGGACTGGATGCCCGACCTCGCGGACATCGAGCGCAAGGTCACCGACCGCACCAAGGCCCTCGTCGTCATCAACCCCAACAACCCGACGGGCGCGGTCTACGACGACGAACTGCTGCGCGGCCTCACCGAGATCGCCCGCCGCCACAACCTGATCGTCTGCTCCGACGAGATCTACGACAAGATCCTCTACGACGACGCCACCCACACCCCGACCGCGACCCTCGCCCCGGACCTGCTGACGCTGACCTTCAACGGGCTGTCCAAGGCGTACCGGGTGGCGGGCTACCGCAGCGGCTGGATGGCGGTCTGCGGTCCGAAGGAGCACGCCGGCAGCTACATCGAGGGCCTGACGATCCTCGCCAACATGCGGCTGTGCGCCAACATGCCGGCGCAGCACGCGGTGGCCACGGCCCTCGGCGGACGCCAGTCGATCAACGACCTGGTCCTGCCGGGCGGGCGGCTGCTGGAGCAGCGCGACACCGCGTACGAGCTGCTGACGCAGATCCCGGGCGTGACGTGCGTGAAGCCCAAGGGCGCGCTGTACGCCTTCCCGCGGCTCGACCCGAAGGTCTACAAGATCAAGGACGACCGGCAGCTCGTCCTTGACCTGCTGCGGTCCGAGAAGATCATGATCGTGCACGGTACGGGCTTCAACTGGCCGGAGCCCGACCACTTCCGGATCGTCACCCTGCCGCACAAGGAGGACCTGGCGGACGCGGTCAACCGGATCGGCCAGTTCCTCGACGGCTACGGCCAGCCGTAGCTCCGTAGCCCCGCAAATCTCGATCAAGCCCGCCCCGGGCACGGCCGATGTCGTGCCCGGGGCGGGCTTTTCCGCGACCGGGACGGGCTTTCCACGGTTCGGTACGGATCCGCGACTCGGCTGAACTTTAGACAGCGTCCAATGTAGGATGGACTCCTGAACACGGCTGGAGGCCACCATGTACGAGCCGATCCGCACCAAGTCGGTCCACTCCACCGCCGAGCAGGAGTTCCCCCACCGCTCCCGGGAAGAGGAGCTGGACATCCAGCTCGCCGCGCATCTGGCGGCACTCCTGGCGGTGACCGATGAGCTGCGGGCGGCGTCACCGGCCGCCGACCGGGCCCTCGACCGTGCCGCGAACCGCATCGCCGAGCAGGTCGCGCGGCTGCGGCGGTCACCGAGCCCGGTGCGCGTCCCCGAGCCTTCCGCGGCGCCGGGCGCGGACGGTGCCACCCGTACCGCGGCGGGCGACGCCCGGAGAGCCGCCCTGCACCGGCGGGCGCACGCGCTCGCCGGCCGGGCCCTGGTGGTCGCCGCGTCCCGCGCGGACACCGCCGCCGCGATCCTCTCCGCCGAGCAGATGGACCTCCACGCCGCGGCGCTGGACGGCGCCGGAGACCTCGGCGCCACCGCCCCGGCCGCCCCCGCGGCCTCATCCGCCGCCTCGCGCACGCTGAGCGCGGCCCACTGAACGGCCCTGGGCCGCGCACCTTCGAGGTGCGCGGCCCAGGTGCCACTCATGCGATCACCGGCCGGCCGTGGCGTGGCCGGCCGGTGCTCTCCGTCTCAGCCGAGGCGCTCGACGAGCGCGCGGTACTCGTCCCACAGCTCCTTCGGCGTGTGGTCACCGAAGGTGTTGAGGTGCTCGGGGACCAGAGCGGCCTCCTCGCGCCACACCTCCTTGTCGACCGTCAGCAGGAAGTCGAGGTCGCCGTCGGAGATGTCGAGCCCCTTGGTGTCCAGGGCCTCCTTCGTCGGCAGCACACCGATCGGCGTCTCGACGCCCTCGGCCTTGCCGTCCAGCCGCTCGACGATCCACTTGAGCACGCGGCCGTTCTCACCGAAGCCCGGCCACACGAAGCGGCCGCCTGCGTCCTTGCGGAACCAGTTCACGTAGTAGATCTTCGGCAGCTTGGACTGGTCCTTGTCCTGGCCGACCTTGACCCAGTGGCCCATGTAGTCGCCCATGTTGTAGCCGCAGAACGGCAGCATGGCGAACGGGTCGCGGCGCAGCTCGCCGACCTTGCCCTCGGCCGCCGCGGTCTTCTCGCTCGCCACGTTGGCGCCGAGGAAGACACCGTGCTGCCAGGTGAAGGACTCGGTCACCAGCGGCACGGCCGAGGCGCGGCGCCCGCCGAAGAGGATCGCCGAGATCGGCACGCCCCGGGGGTCCTCCCACTCGGGCGCGATGGTCGGGCACTGGGCGGCGGGGACGGTGAAGCGGGCGTTGGGGTGCGCCGCCGGCGTGCCGCTCTCCGGGGTCCAGGCGTTGCCCTTCCAGTCGGTCAGGCGCTCCGGGGTCTCCTCGGTCATGCCCTCCCACCAGACGTCGCCGTCCTCGGTGAGCGCGACATTGGTGAAGACCGAGTTGCCCCACAGGGTCTTCATGGCGTTGGCGTTGGTGTGCTCGCCTGTGCCGGGCGCGACACCGAAGAAACCGGCCTCGGGGTTGATCGCGTAGAGTCGGCCGTCCTCGCCGAAGCGCATCCAGGCGATGTCGTCACCGATGGTCTCGACCGTCCAGCCGGGGATGGTCGGCTCGAGCATCGCGAGGTTGGTCTTGCCGCACGCCGACGGGAAGGCCGCGGCGACGTACTTGGGCGCGCCCTGCGGCGGGGTCAGCTTCAGCACGAGCATGTGCTCGGCGAGCCAGCCCTCGTCGCGCGCCATGACGGAGGCGATGCGCAGCGCGTAGCACTTCTTGCCGAGCAGCGCGTTGCCGCCGTAGCCCGAGCCGTACGACCAGATCTCCCGGCTCTCCGGGAAGTGCGAGATGTACTTGGTGCTGTTGCACGGCCACGGCACATCGGCCTGACCGGGCTCCAGCGGCGCGCCGAGGGTGTGCACGGCCTTCACGAAGAAGCCGTCCTCGCCCAGCTCGTCGAGAACGGCCTGTCCCATGCGGGTCATGGTGCGCATGGCGACGGCGACGTAGGCGGAATCGGTGATCTCCACGCCGATGGCGGAGAGCGGCGAGCCCAGCGGCCCCATGCAGAACGGCACCACGTACATCGTGCGGCCGCGCATCGAGCCCCGGAAGACACCCTCCTGCCCGGCGAAGATCTCCCGCATCTCGGCGGGGGCCTTCCAGTGGTTCGTGGGGCCCGCGTCCTCCTCCTTCTCGGAGCAGATGAAGGTGCGGTCCTCCACGCGCGCCACGTCACTGGGGTCGGACGCGGCGTAGTACGAATTGGGGCGCTTGATCGGGTCGAGCTTCTTGAACGTGCCCTTGGCGACGAGCACCTCGCACAGGCGCTCGTACTCGGCCTCGGACCCGTCGCACCAGACAACCTCGTCGGGCTGGGTCAGGGCGACGATCTCGTCGACCCACGTGACCAGTTCCTGATGGTTGGTGGGGGGCTTGGGAGCCGCATTGCTGCGCGCCACGATCGCTCCGTTCCACGCCGGGTCCGCGCCCCGGCGACAGGTATGAGGGTTGTACGGACGCCCCTGAGCCGGGGTCCCGCCGCCTGGAGAAGGGGAGGGAGTCCGTTCTATGGAAGTAGTTGCCCCGTGGGGGCTGCGACCCGGATGCTTCGTGACCGCTCATCCGGTGCCGACCGTACTCATTTGATCATCCGACCCGAGTGAGATTCTGTCCAGGGGGCGCCCTCGTGAGCATCGCCACTCGATACCTGGACGTAACTTACGGACCCGTAGGTAGCATGTCGCCCATGACTGCCGCCGCGCACGACGCCGTACCCGACGCCGCGTCCGACGACTCCTCCCCCTCCGAATCCGGCTCCGAGTCCCCCTCCGGCCCAGACCCTCTCCACCTGCCGATACCGGTCAAACCTCTGCTGCGCGGCTGGCTGCACGCGGGGATGTTTCCGGCCGCCCTGATCTCGGGCGTCTTCCTGACAGCACTGGCGGACAGCACGCGCGGGCGGATCGCCTGCGCCGTATACACCCTGACCGCCTGCCTGCTCTTCGGGATCAGCGCGCTCTATCACCGGGGGAACTGGAGTCCGCGGGTCACGGCCGTGCTGCGGCGCCTTGACCACGCGAACATCTTCCTGATCATCGCCGGAACGTATACACCGTTCACGATCCTGCTCGTCCCGGACGGGCGCGGGCAGGCGCTGCTGTGGGCGATCTGGGCGGCGGCCGTCGCCGGAATAGTGTTCCGGGTCTTCTGGGTGGGGGCGCCGCGCTGGCTCTACACCCCCTGCTACATCGCGATGGGCTGGGCGGCGGTCTTCTTCCTGCCCGACTTCCTGCAGAAGGGCGGCATCGCGGTGCTCGTCCTGGTGATCATCGGCGGCCTCCTCTACAGCGCAGGGGGCGTGATCTACGGGATCAAGCGGCCGAACCCCTCACCGCGCTGGTTCGGCTTCCACGAGGTGTTCCACTCCCTCACGCTGGCGGCGTTCGTCGTCCACTACGTGGGGATCTCGCTGGTCGCGTACCAGCACGGCTGACGGGCCCCGGCCAGGCGCCCGCGGCGGGGCGGCACAGGCGGCGGGCGGCGGAAGGCGCCGGGTGACGGAAGACGACGGGCGACGGAAGACGACGGGCGCTGGGCGGCGGAGGCGCGTCGGGTCCTGGGCGACGGCGGCGCGGCGGGGCCGGAGGCGGTCAGAGGCGCGGGACGGTCAGAGGCGCGGGGCGTTCAGGGCCGCGGGCGGCGAGGGCCGCGGGACGGTCAGAGGCGCGGGGCGTTCAGGGCCGCGGGCGGCGAGGGCCGCGGGACGGTCAGAGGCGCGGGGCGTTCAGGGCCGTGGGGCATTCAGGGCCGCGGGGCGGCGAGGGGCGGCCATCCGCGGGCTGATGCGGGGCGCACGCGAGCGCGACCGCAAGCGGAGCGGGACTGGCGGCGGAGCTGGACCCGCAGGCCACAGGCTGATGCACCGATGCGCGCACCGGCGCGTAGGGGCGCTCGTACGCGGCCCGTCGAGCCGCACGCCCTCCCGTTCCTGATCATGCATGGCCCGGGTCGGCTCCGATCACCGACAATGGCCCCCATGGCTCGCGCGCGCACCGTTCCCGGCACCGCATCCCGCCCCCGCCTCGGGCTGCGGGAACGGAAGAAGATCAAGACGCGGCAGGCCATCCGCGACGCGGCCTACCGGCTCTTCGCCGAGCAGGGCTACGACGCCACCCCCGTCGAGCAGATCGCCGGGGCCGCCGAGGTCTCGCCCAGCACCGTCCTCCGCTACTTCCCCTCGAAGGAAGAGATCGTCCTGACCGAGGAGTGCGACGCGGTCATGGAACAGGAGTTGCGTAAGCGCCCCGACGGCGAGCCCCCGCTGGAATCCGTCCGCCATGTGATGGCCGGGACCGTGCGCCTCTTCGCCGCCCAGGGGCAGGAGGAGATGCTGCTGCGGGCACGCCTGGTCCGCGACGTACCGGCCATCCGCACGAGGATGGCCGAGAGCCACGTGGCGACCGGGCGGATGCTCTGCGCCGTACTGGCCGAGCGCACCGGCCGTTCCGTGGACGACCTGGAGCTGCGGGTGTTCGCGGCCGTGGTGCTCGCGGCCGTCGAGGAAGCGATGCTCCACTGGATCGAGCACGACGCGCAGGACGACCTCGCGGACCTCCTCGACCGGACGCTGGGGACGCTCGGACGCGGCTTGAGCCTCTGACCGCCGTCCACCCGTCGGGACCGAACGCCGGTCGCCTCCGCGCCGCGCGGGACGGCCGGGCGGCAGCCCGCTCGACCGCTTCGCGCAGTTCGACCGCCGCGCCACTCGGCGTCAGCCCGCGCGGCTGCCCACCTTCCCGGCCAGCACCGCGGGGTCGGTGGTCGGGGCGTCACAGGTGAAGTTGCGGCACACATACGCGGCCGGGTGTCCGTCCACCAGCGGCCGGTCGCGCAGGAGCGGTACGCCGTCGCCGTCCTCGTCGCCGGGGACGCCGACCGCCACCACGGCCCCGGGCGCCGTGCCCAGCAGGGCCGTACGGTGCAGGGCGTCGGTGCCGGGGTCGCCCTGCGCGCCGACGACGGCCACCTCGCGCGGCCCGTCCAGCGCGGCCTCGGCGGCCGCCAGCCCCCAGCCGATGAACCGCGGGGCCCGCGGTCCCAGAGTTCTGACGACACCCAACGCCCGCTCGGCGGCGGTGCGGTGGCGGCTGCTGCCGGTGAGGGCCGCGTACGACAGAAGGGCACCGGCCGCGGCGGTCCAGCCGGACGGCGCGGCGTTGTCGGTCGGGTCCTGCGGGCGCCGGATGAGCACCTCGCCGTCGTCGGGGGTGTCGTACAAGTCGCCGTCGGCGCCGGCGAAATGGCGCAGCACGGTGTCCAGGAGCAGGCCCGCGAACTCGCTCCACACGCCCTCGCCGGTGACCGCGGACAGGGCGAGGAAGCCCTCCGCGGTGTCGGCGTAGTCCTCCAGGACACCGGAGTTGTCGCCCGCGGTGCCGTCGCGCGAGGTACGGGCGAGGCGGCCCGCCTGGTCCATGTGGACGCGGACGATCAGGTCGGCGGCGTCGAGGGCGGCTGCGGTCAGATCGGGCCGGTCGAAGTAGGCGCCGGTCTCCGCGAGGGCGGCGACGGCCAGGCCGTTCCACGCGGTGACGACCTTGTCGTCCCGTCCCGGACGGGGCCGGGTGTCGCGGGCGGCCAGGAGGCGCTGCCGGATGGACTCGGTGCGGGCGGCGTCGGTGAGCCCGTCCCCGGGCAGCTGGAGCACCGACAGACCCTTCTCGAAGGTGCCCTCCTCGGTGACACCGAAGTGCCCGGCGGCGAGCACGGCGTCCTCCTCGCCCAGCACCGCGCGGAGTTGCTCCGGTGTCCACGCGTAGAACGCGCCCTCGACATGCTTGCCGGTGGTGGCTTCCTCGCCCTCGAACGCGGGGCTGTCCGCGTCGAGCGCCGAGGCGAACCCGCCCTCCGGTGTACGGAGTTCACGCACCATGAAGTCCGCGGTCTCCAGCGCCACGCGCCGGGCGAGATCCGACCCCGTGGAGCGCCACAGATGCGCATACACCCGGCACAGCAGGGCGTTGTCGTAGAGCATCTTCTCGAAGTGCGGGACGGTCCAGGTGCGGTCGACGGCGTAGCGGGCGAAGCCGCCGCCGAGCTGGTCGTAGATTCCGCCGCGGGCCATGCGCTCGCAGGTGTCCTGCGCCATCTGCAGGGCGCCCTCGGAGCCGGTGCGCGCATGGTGGCGCAGCAGGAACTCCAGGACCATGGACGGCGGGAACTTGGGGGCGCCGCCGAATCCACCGTTCGACTCGTCGTACTCGCGGGTGAGCGCGAGCAGCGCGGCATGCAGGTCGTCCTCACCGGGCGGCTGGGTCCCACCGGAGCTCAGCGCCTGCGAACGGGACGACAGCTCGCGGACGATACGCCCGGCGACGTCGCCGACCTCCTCCCTGCGGTCGGCCCACGCGCCCTGGACGCCCTCCAGGATCTGACGGAACGAGGGCATGCCGTGGCGCGGCCGGGGCGGGAAATAGGTACCGAAGTAGAAGGGCTCGGCCTCGGAGGTGAGGAACACGGTCATCGGCCAGCCACCCTGGCCGGTGGCGGCCTGCACCGCCTCCATGTAGACGGCGTCCACGTCGGGCCGCTCCTCGCGGTCCACCTTCACGGGCACGAAGTGCGCGTTGAGATAGTCGGCGGTCTCGTCGTCCTCGAACGACTCGTGCGCCATGACGTGACACCAGTGGCACGACGAATAGCCGACGCTGAGCAGCACGGGCACATCGCGCCGCCGCGCCTCGGCGAACGCCTCCGGCGACCAGGGAAACCAGTCGACGGGGTTGTCGGCGTGCTGGAGGAGATAGGGCGAGGTCTCGTGGGCCAGTCGGTTCGGCATGCTCCCATCCTGTCTCATCCGGTCGGCTTCCCCGAGTTTGTCCACAGGTCGAGTTATCCACAGAGCTGACGGAAAACCTTGATAGGCGGAAGACTTGGAAACACGCGACATCGCTGCTGGAGGGGGAAGCCCATGTCGGGCTCAATGGCGATCCTTCGGGACATCCATCGTGCGGAGGCCGAGAGGCTGCTGGCCCGCGCCATCGAAGAGGAAGTGCGCCGCTCGGGAGGCAGCGCGGACACCGCCCTGCTCGCAGGGCGGGCGCGCGAGGCCCTGCCGGAGATGGCCGAGACCGCGGCGGAGGAGTACGGCGCGTACGTCAGGGCGCTGGACGAATCGGAGGCGGACCGGGAGCCGCTGGGGCGCCGTCTCTCGCGCGAACGACTCGGCACGCCCGCGCTGGTGACCCTCGCCGCCACCGTGGCCGCCTTCGGCGCGGACCTGGGGTTGGGCACGTCGGCGGGCACCGCGCTGGGCACCGCAGGCGCCGTTGCCGTCGTGGGGTCGGCGACCGCACTGATCAAGCTCACGGCCGGGCACGCGCCCTCGGCGCACCGCCGCGCGGGGCTGCGAAGTCAGCCCGGTGGTGCGGAGCAGTTGAGGCTGGAGTGGCTGACGGCGCTGGAGGTGCGGGGCATCCGGCCCTTCCTCGACCAGCAGCGCATGCTCGCCGCCGCGACGCGCCGCGGCAGCAGTGGCGCGTCGTCGTCCCCCGCATCCGACCGGGGCGGCGCACCGGCGCCCGTGCGCGGCCCGAAGCTCCGCGGCAGTGACAAGAGCGCGGCGGCACGGCGCCGGAGCGTGCTCCAGCGCTCGTTCGGCCACCTGCCCGAGGAGGACGGCCCGTTCGTCGGGCGGCGTGCGCAACTTCTGCAGATCGCGCAATGGGTGCAGGCCGCCCGCGCGAGCACGGAGACCAAGCCGACGGTCGTGGTGCTCCACGGCGCTCCCGGATCGGGCCGCACGACGCTCGCGGTGCGGGCGGCGCACCACCTGAAGGACCAGTTCCGCGGGGCGTGCGTGGTCGACCTGCGCGGCGACAGCCCTGGTGAACCCCCGCTGCCCACGCGGGACGCCCTGCTCCATCTGCTCAACCGCCTCGGCGCACCGCGCGAGCAACTGCTGTTCCGGGAGCGCTCGTCACCCGAGCAGCAGGTCAAGCGGCTCAGCGAGCTGTACCACCAGCATGTGACGGGGGTGCCCGTCACCGTCGTCCTCGACGACGCGTCGGACCCGGAGCAGGTGCGCGTCCTGCTGCCCGAGCGTTCCGAGAGCCTGCTGCTGATCACCGCCCGCGGCCCGCTGGAGCTGCCGGAAGACCTCCCGGCCCATGTCCATGAGCTGGGCGTCGAGCCGCTGGAGGCGGCCGCGGCCGAGGAGTTGCTCAAGGCCGTGGCGCCGGAGGACGCGGGGCCCTACGACATGGAGGCGGGCGACAAGGTCCGCGAGCTGTGCGGCGGGCTGCCGTTGGCGCTCCGCGTCGCCGGTTCCTCGCTGGGCGCCCGTACGCCCAGCGCCCTCGCATCCGACCTGGCCGCCCACGCGGCGCCGACCCCGGTCGAGCGCGCGCTGGCCCTGCGGTACGCCGATCAGCCGGAGGCGGCCCGCAGACTGCTGCGCCGGCTGTCGCTGGCGGGGCGGGCCAGCCTGGGCGCGGCCGCGGCGGCGGCCCTGCTGGCCACGGACGAGCAGGACGCGGGCCGGCACCTGACGGCCCTGGCCAAGGCGGGGCTGATCGAGCACGTCCGGGGCAGCCGCTACCGCCTGCACGATCTGGTCCGCGGCTACGCACTGGCCCGGCTGCTCGACGAGGAGGGGCCAACCGAGCGTTCGGCGGCGCAGGAGCGGTTGATCCGCAGCTACGCCGAGTTGGCCGACTCGGTCATCCGCCTCGTCGACGGCAAGACGTCCACGCGCGCGGACGCCGCCTTCCAGAAGGGTGCCGTGGGACCGCACGGTTTCACCTCGCTCGAAGCGGCGCTGCGCTGGCTGGACGACGAGTCGAGCTTCATCACGGCGGAGCTGCGGCACGCGGAGGACGTGGACCAGTCCGCGGTCCTGCATCTGCTGGGTGCGCTGTGCGACTACTGCCTCCTCCGCGGCGACCTCTACCGACTCGGGGAGTTGAGCGAGCTGACGAAGGCCGCGGACCGGGGCCTTCTGATGCGCTCGGTGCAGTGGCGCACGGGTGTCGCGGCACGCCAGCTCGGCGAGTTGGACAAGGCGCGTACGACCCTGTCCTCCGTCGTGGACCTCTACCGGGAGGCCGATCACGCCGCCGGTGTCGCCCGCGCCCTGCGCGATCTCGGCATCACCCTGCACCACCAGGGCAATCTGCCGGAGGCGGCGGCCAAGCTCCGCGAAGCGCTGGAGATGCAGTCCGGGGACGAACTGCGGGGTGACCGCGCCTGGACGCTGCACGCCCTGGGCGCGGTGGAGCGCGACCGGGCCCGGATCGCGGAGGCACTCCAGCTGCTGTGCGAGGCACTGGAGTTGCACCGTGCCAACGAGAGCCTGCACGGCCAGGCGTGGACGCACTTCCAGCTCGGCCAGGTGTATCTGCGCATGGGCGAGGTTCCAGCGGCGGAGAAGCAACTCCGCCGCGCCCTCGATCAGTACGGCAGCACACTCGACGGCCGTGGCGAGGCGTGGGCGCTCACGGAGCTGGCCAGAGCCCGGCTCGTCGACGGCGACGTGGGAGCGGCGAAGGACGAGCTCGACCAGGCCCTGTCGCGCCACCGGGACAACGAGGACGCCCGCGGCGAGGCATGGACCCGCTACTACCTGGGCCAGGCCCTGGAGGAGCGCGGCGAGCACGGCGCCGCGGTCCGTGAACTGGAGCGGGCCCGCACGATGTTCAGCCGCATGCGGGACGTCTACGGACTGGCCTGCGCCCGGCACCACTCGGCACGGGTCACCCGCGACCAGCGGGCGGCCCAGACCGGATCGCTCCGCAACAGCGGATTCGCCCGGCAGTTGCTGCAGGACGCCCGGCAGGACTTCCACCGGGTGGGCGTCGCGCACGGCGAGGCATGGTCGTGCATCGAACTGGCCGTGATCGACGCGGGCAACGGCCGCGCGGCCCAGGCCCTGGCACTTGCGGAGGAGGCGGGACGGCTGTTCGCGAGCTACGGCGACCTGCGCGGCGAGGACTGGGCGCGTTTCCTCCGCTGCACACTGCTGCCGTTCTCCTCCGCGGGCGGATCGGTCGTCGGCACGGCCGTGGCCCAGGAAGAGCTGACTCAGCTCCTCGGGCAGTCGCACGGACGGCGCGACACGAAACTGGAGGACTGCGCCGAGGCGTACGCGCTCATACTCGAGCGCGGCGTCGAGCCGGAAACCGGCTGGCAGGCCTGGAGCCTGGGGATGGTGCCCACCCGGCACTCCCGCGAGGTGATGGGAGTCGACGTGCCCGCCCCGAGCTGAACCGAGGGAGGTTGGGCGAAGGGACACTCGTCCGTCGGCGGGCGACTCAGCCGGGCGGCGTTCGCCCGGCGGTGGCCGCGCCCGAACTCCGCAGGCGCCTGCGGCTGGTTTCCGGGCGAGGAGTCGCGGCAGCGGCGCCGGGCAGCCCTCGCGCCGCTCGGCGCGAGCCTGCTCCGAGGCATGCCCGTGCACGTGGGTGCCGACGACAGCGGCGCACCGGCCGCCCTCACCCCGTTACGCGCGGGCCCGCATGGAGGCGCGCCCGGGGCGATGCCTACCGACAGCGACGGCCGACCTCAGCGGCTGGTGCCGGCAGCAGCGCACCCAACGCCCTCGTGCCGCTGAGCGCGGGCCGCATCGGTGCGGCCCGCGCCGGTGCCTCGCGACGGCTGCCCCATACCGACGGCTGCCCCGTACCGACGGCTGCCGCCGCCGGAGGCACACGCCGGTGCGCGGGGTGCTGACGGCGAGTGCCCGCCCCCGGGCCCGGCCGGTCGTCGGCCGGAGGGACGGCGCTAGTCGCTCGTGGAGTCCGCGGTGCGGCCGGGGGACGAGTCCGCCGGGCGGCCGGAGGCGGAGCCCTCCGGCCGGTCCGCTCCGCGGTCGCCCTCGGCGGCCGGGCTTCCACCACAAGATGCCACGGACGCGGCGGGCGCCTCCTCGAAGTCGATCTTCTGGAACTGCTTGTTCATGCTCTTCATCAGCAACCACACGGCCCCACCGAGCAGCGCGAAGACGATGAAGCCGAGGACGCCGGGCGTCACCTTGTTCTCGTCCAGCTCCTTGGCGAGGGGAACGAGCTGCGTCATGGTCGCGATCGTCATGCGGTCAATTCTGGCGGATGCCTGCGAAGAGGTCGTCCTCGGGTAGGGAGGTATCGACGAGAGACTTCGCCAGCTCGTACTCCTCCGTCGGCCAGACCTCCTGCTGGATCTCCATCGGCACCCGGAACCAGCCGCCGTCGGGGTCGATCTGGGTGGCGTGAGCGATCAGCGCCTTGTCGCGCACCGGGTAGAACTCGGAGCAGGGCACGTGCGTGGTCAGGTTCCGCTCGGTCCGCTGGATCTGCTTCCACCGGTCCAGCCACTCTCCGTACGGGGACTCCATCCCGCGGGCGAGCAGCGCCTCGTGCAGGGCGAGGGTGCGGGGCCGGTTGAAGCCCTGGTTGTAGTAGAGCTTCTGCGGCTGCCAGGGCTCCCCGGCCTCCGGGTACTTCTCCGGATCGCCCGCGGCCTCGAAGGCCACCATCGAGATCTTGTGGGTCATGATGTGGTCGGGGTGCGGATATCCGCCGTTCTCGTCGTACGTGGTGATCACGTGCGGCCGGAACTCGCGGATCAGCTTCACCAGCGCACCGGCCGCCTCGTCGACGTCCTGCAGCGCGAAGCACCCGTCGGGCAGCGGCGGCAATGGGTCGCCCTCGGGCAGACCGGAGTCCACGAACCCCAGCCATGCCTGCTTGACGCCCAGGATCTGCCGCGCCTCCTCCATCTCCTTGGCTCGCACCTCGTGGATGTGCGCCTCGATGTAAGGGTCGCCCTGCAGCTTGGGGTTGAGGATGGAGCCGCGTTCGCCTCCCGTGCAGGTCGCGACCAGTACGTCCACCCCCTCGGACACGTACTTGGCCATCGTCGCCGCGCCCTTGCTCGACTCGTCGTCGGGGTGGGCGTGGACTGCCATCAATCGCAGTTGCTCGGTCTCGGTCAAGACTTGATCCTTCAGATCCTTAAGTCACTGGTCGCGGCCCGCTCCGCCATCCGGAGAAGGCGCCTTCTATAGTGACCGAAACCAAGGGCCGTACATTCCGCGGTCCGTATTGCGGGAGGGACGACGATGTCTGCCACGGGCGAGAAGAGCGCTGCCCCCCGCTACGGCCGCTCCGCCGACGCCCGCGCGGACCGCAAGCTCAAGATCGTCGGTGCTGTGCTCGGGGCGGCGATGCTCGGAGTGACCGCGTGGTTCGGATTCAGTTACGTCACCGGCCAGAAGGTCAGCGGCGAGCTGATCAAGTTCAAGGTGGTCTCGGACTCGGCCACCGAGGCGCATCTGGAGGTCCGCAAGGACGCCGGGACGCGAGGGGTGTGCACCCTGCTCGCCCAGGCGGCGGACGGCACCGAGGTGGGCTGGAAGGACCTGAGTTTCGACGAGAACCGCGGCCGCGTGGACAAGGTCGGTACGATCCGGACGACGCAGCGCGCGGCGTCCGTGGAGCTGATCGGCTGCAAGGCCGCCACCGGCGGGTAATCGGCGTCCACCACGCCCCCTGACCTGCCCCTATGTACCTTTAGCGGTATTCCTCCTCCCTGTTTCGGCCCGTAATTGTTAGGCTCGTGGTTTCGCCCACCTGTGACGGCGTAATGCTCCGGGGTAGGGCGTTGCTTTGTATTCCCAGTACCGACGAGGAGCACCTGTGACCCAGACCAGCGAGAACGTCACCTGGCTCACCCAGGAGGCGTACGACCAGCTCAAGGCCGAGCTGGATTACCTGTCGGGTCCCGCACGTGTCGAGATCGCCAAGAAGATCGAGGCGGCCCGGGAAGAGGGTGACCTGCGGGAGAACGGCGGGTACCACGCCGCCAAGGAAGAGCAGGGCAAGCAGGAGCTTCGCGTGCGCCAGCTCACTCAGCTCCTGGAGCACGCCAAGGTCGGCGAGGCCCCGGCGGACACCGGTGTGGTGGCCCCGGGCATGGTCGTGACCATCGCCTTCGACGGCGACCCGGACGACACCCTGACCTTCCTCCTCGCTTCCCGCGAGTACGCCAGCGCGGACGTCGAGACCTACTCGCCGCAGTCGCCGCTCGGCACCGGCGTGATGGGCAAGAAGGCCGGCGACGACGCCGAGTACGAGCTGCCCAACGGCGGCAAGGCCGCGGTGAAGATCCTCGAGGCCAAGCCGTACTCCGGCTGAGCAACGCAGACATGTGAGCCCCCGGCCGGTCTCCCGGCCGGGGGCTCAGTCGTGCGCCGGGCGGTGCGCGATCGACGCCGTGACGCCGATCAGGCAGTCGCCGAGCGGTACTTGCGCACCGCCAGCGTGCGGAACGCCGCGATGATCACGACCGACCAGAGCACCGAGGCGAGCACCGGGTGCTGCATCGGCCAGGCGTCCGGCACCGGGTAGTTCGCCGGAAGGTTGCCGAACAGCTCGCGGCAGGCCTGCACCGTGGCACTGAACGGGTTCCACTCGGCGATGTGCCGGAGCACGGTGGGCATGTTGTCCGCGGGCACGAAGGCGTTCGAGATGAACGTCAGCGGGAAAAGCCAGATCAGGCCGCCAGAGGTGGCGGCTTCCGGCGTCCGTACGGACAGACCGATGAGCGCGCCGATCCACGAGAAGGCGTACCCGAGCAGGAGCAGCAGCCCGAACCCGGCGAGCGCCCGGATGAACCCGTCGTGGATCCGCCAGCCGACGATGACGGCGACCACGGCCAGTACGACCACGGTCAGCGCGGTCTGGACGAGGTCGGCGAGCGTACGGCCGGTGAGCACCGCGCCCCGCGCCATGGGCAGCGACCGGAAGCGGTCGATCAGACCCTTGTGCATGTCCTCCGCGATGCCCGCACCGGCGCCTGCCGTGGCGAAGGTGACGGTCTGCGCGAAGATGCCGGCCATCAGGAACTGCCGGTACGCGGTCGGGTCGAGTCCGGCGCCCGGGACGTTGATCGAGCCGCCGAAGACGTAGCTGAACAGCACCACGAACATGATCGGCTGGATCAGCCCGAAGATCACGACCTCGGGGATCCGGATCATCCGGATCAGATTGCGCTGGGCGATGACCAGCGAGTCCCGGACGGACTGCCCCAGGGCACTCCGCGTCTCCTGGCCCGCGGCGGGCGTACTGGTGGACGTCACGGCGGTCACTGGGCTGCCTCCTCGCGCCGGGCCTCCGTCGCGGCCGCCCGGGCCTTCTTTCCTCCGGATGCCGGGCCGGAGCGTCCGTCCCGCCCCGCGTCGGCGTCCTCGTCGCTCTCCGCGGCATGGCCGGTGAGCGAGATGAAGACGTCGTCCAGAGTCGGCCTGCGCAGGCCGATGTCGTCGATTTCGATGCCGCGGGTGTCGAGTTCGCGGATGACCTCGGCCAGGAGCTTGGCTCCGCCGCTGACCGGGACCGTGACCTTGCGGGTGTGGTTCTCGACGCTGACCTCGCCCTTGCCGAAGCCGCGCAGCAACTCGGTGGTGTCGGTCAGGCGCCCCGGTTCGTGCACGACGACCTCGACGCGCTCGCCGCCCGTCTGGGCCTTGAGCTGGTCGGAGGTGCCGCGCGCGATGACCTTGCCGTGGTCGATGACGCAGATGTCGTGCGCGAGGCGGTCCGCCTCCTCGAGGTACTGCGTGGTGAGCAGCAGGGTCGTGCCGCCCGCCACCAGTTCCTCTATGACCTCCCACAGGGCCTGCCGGTTCCGCGGGTCGAGGCCCGTGGTCGGCTCGTCCATGAACATCACGGGCGGGCTGACGACGAGGGCCGCGGCCAGGTCCAGCCGCCGCCTCATACCGCCGGAGTACGTCTTGGCGGTCCGGTCGGCGGCGTCGGCGAGGTGGAACCGCTCGAGCAGTTCGTCCGCGCGGGCCTTCGCCGCCCGGCCGCTCATCTGGTACAGCCGGGCGACCATCTGGAGGTTCTCACGCCCGGTGAGGTACTCGTCGACGGCGGCGAACTGGCCGGAGAGGCCGATGGCCCGCCGGACTTCGTTGGGCTGCTGGACGACGTCGAGGCCGGCGACCACGGCCTTGCCTCCGTCGGGCTGCAGCAGCGTCGTCAGGACACGCACGGCGGTGGTCTTGCCGGCACCGTTCGGGCCGAGCAGGCCCAGCACGGTGCCCTCGGGAACGTCGAGGTCGACGCCGTCCAGAGCCTTCACATCGCCGAAGGTCTTCACCAGACCTTCGGCGTAAATGGCGCCTGGCATGGAAGCAACTCCTGGATTCATGAGTGGTGATGAAGTCGTGGGGGGCGCCTCCGGCATGAGCCGTCGGCGAAGCCTTGGAACGCGGCTGCCGGAAAGACCGTACCGCAGACGCGATATGTCGCGACAACCTTTCGGTGAGGCCGGGCGGGCCGGGGCGGGAAGCCGGCAGGTCGCAGAGGTCGGTTCGGGTCAGGTTGCCCACGTCGGGGCGCGGCACGGGACAAGCGTCACGACATGTCGCGAGCGGCCGATGCGATGCCGCTTGCCGATGCGCCCCGCTCAGGCACGTCGGCCGTACGCGATGCACGAACCACCCGTGCGCGATGCACGAACCGGCACGCCGCGCGACGAGCGCGCGGCGTGGACAGTGCGTTGGAGAAACGTCACGCCATCACGGTGTAACCCGCCTCACGCAGTGCCTTCCTCACCTCGGTGCAGTGCTCCGGACCCTTGGTCTCCAGATGCAGCTCGACCTCCGCTTCCGCGAGCCCGAGCCGGGGATCGGTCCGGACGTGGCTCACGTCCAGGACGTTAGCGTCGACCACTGACAACACCCCGAGGAGCGTCGCCAGCGCCCCGGGCCGGTCCGTCAGCCTCAGCCTCAGCGACAGATAGCGCCCCGCCGCCGCCATACCGTGCCGCAGGATCCGCTGCATCAGCAGCGGGTCGACGTTCCCGCCGGACAGCACCGCCACCACCGGCCCGTCGAACGACTCGGGCCGGGACAGCAGCGCCGCCACCGGGCTCGCCCCGGCCGGTTCGACCACCAGCTTCGCGCGCTCCAGACACAGCAGCAGCGCGCTGGAGAGCTCGTCCTCGGAGACGGTACGGACCTCGTCCACCAGATCGCCAATGATTTTGAACGGCACGTCCCCGGGGCGCCCGACCTTGATGCCGTCCGCCATCGTCGCCACCGACTCCAGCGACACCGGCGCCCCGGCCTGCAGCGACGGCGGGTACGCGGCCGCGCCCTCCGCCTGTACCCCGACCACCTTCACGTCCGGGCGCAGTGCCTTCACCGCCACCGCTATCCCGGCCGCGAGCCCGCCGCCGCCGATACCGACGACGATCGTCCGTACCTCCGGGCACTGCTCGATGATCTCCAGGCCCAGCGTCCCCTGCCCGGCCACCACGTCGCGGTGGTCGAAGGGGTGGATGAGGACCGCGCCGGTCCGGTCCGCGTACTCCTGGGCCGCGCGCAGCGTCTCGTCCACGACCTGCCCGTGCATCCGCACCTCGGCGCCGTAGTCCCGGGTCGCGGCCACCTTGGGCAGCGGAGCGCCGACCGGCATGAAGACGGTGGAACGCACCCCGAGCAAGGACGCGGCGAGCGCGACGCCCTGGGCGTGGTTGCCGGCGCTGGCCGCGACGACGCCCTTGGCGCGCTGCTCGGAGCTCAGGCCGGCGATCCTCACATAGGCGCCGCGCACCTTGAAGGAGCCGGTGCGCTGAAGGTTCTCGCACTTGAGGTGAACCGGGGCGCCGACCAGCGCGGAGAGGTGGCGGCTCCCCTCCATCGCGGTGATGCGGGCCACCCCGGCGAGCATCTTGCGCGCGTCGCGCACGTCGTCGACGGTGATCTCGGACAGGGGCGGGGGCGTCGTACCGGAGGTGTCGCCGTGCGATGGTGCCATGAGGCCAGTCTCGCAGTTCCCCCCTGTCCCGGCGGTCACGGGATTGTCGCGAGCCGGTACGGGTCGGGCCGCGTCCGCGTACCCTGTGCGCATCCACGACCGTCCTCACGAAGTGAGCTCAGGCCATGCCCACCACTCCGGACATGACGACCGCTCCCCCGGCTCCCCGGGAGGCGTCCCCAGAGAGCGGCCTTCTCGATGACCTGCAGCACCAAGTGGCCCTCTTCGCCCGACGCGCGGAACAGACCCGCCTCGGCGGCGTCGGACAGGTCCGCAACTCGATGGACCGTGCCGCCTACCTGCTGCTCAACCGCCTGGACCGGGAAGGGCCCATGGGCGTGAAGGCGCTCGCGGCCGGGATGGGCATCGACTCCTCGACGGTCACCCGCCAGGTCGCACCGCTGGTCGACACGGGTCTGGTCAAGAGGACGTCCCACCCCGAGGACGGCCGGGCGGTCGTCCTGCAGCTCTCGGCCCGCGGCAAGGCCCGGCTGGACGAGGTGCGCTCCTCCCGGCGCCAGCTGATGGAACTGCTGACGGAGGACTGGGCGGACGAGGAGCGGGAGTCCTTCTGCGACCTGCTCACCCGCTTCAACGACGCGCTGTCCGCGCGGATGGCGGCCGCGCCGCTGCAGGAGCCGCAGGCGTCCTGACCTGGGTCCGGGCCACCGGCCCGCCCGGAGCGCCCCGCCGCGCTCCTTCCTGTTCCCGCGCCCGTCGCCTTGTCGTGACGTCCTGACCTCTTGACCCCGGCCCGTACCTGCCGTCTATTGAAGACGAGGAGGGCACGGTGCGAGAGCGGCGCGCGGAACTGGATCGCCGCCGGGCCCGGGAGTTCGAGGCATTCGTCGCGGGCGCGGCAGGCAGGCTTCTCCATGCCGCCACACTGCTGACCGGCGACCCCGGCGCCGCCGAGCGTCTGCTCACCGCCGCCCTTGCCCGGACCTACGCCGCCTGGGACGGCCTCCACGGCGAGGACCCGTACGAGCGCACCCGCCAGGAGCTCGCCACCCGCTTCGCCCGTACGACCTGGCGCCATCGGCGCCCTCGCGGCGGCACACTCGACCGCCTCACGCCCCAGGAGCGCCTGGTCCTGGTGCTGCGGCTCTACGAAGGTGTGGCCGAGGAACAGGCCGCGGCGCAGCTCGGCCTGCCCGCCGACCGGATCCGCGCGATCTGCCTGCGCTCCGTGGCCACGATGCGCAGCCGTCCCGCCGCGCCGCCGTCCCGGCCGGAGGTGGCCACGCCGTGAGCCTGCCCGACCGCAAGCAGGAGGAGGTCCGCCGGATGCTGGACGGGCCGCATCCGGTGGTGCCGCCGGACCTGGCGGCCCGCGCGGCCGAGCACGGGCGGCAGCTCCTGGCCCGGCGCCGGGTGGTGCGGGCCGCGGTGTGGGTGGTGCTGCTGGCCGCGGCCGTGGCCTTCGCGGCGTGGGCGGTGGTGGCCCAGCCGTGGGTGGTGCCGCCGACGGACACCACGCCACCGCTGGACGGCTGGTGACGGACGTCCGCCGCCCCTGAACGTACGAGAGCGCCGAACGCTCCGTACACGTCGGGCAGTTGGAACGGTGGCGGGCGAACACACCCCGGCCTGCGGGCACTTCGAGCCGGTCTCAACAGTCGAGGGCCGGTGCCGCCTCTGCGGCCCCGGCCCTCGCGGCGTCCGTGCGCAGCGGGGACGGGTGGTCAGCCCAGGGCCTGCGCCAGGTCCGACAGCAGGTCGTCCGCCGCCTCGATCCCGACCGACAGCCGCACCAGGTCCGCGGGCACCTCGAGCGCCGATCCGGCCGCGGACGCGTGCGTCATCCGCCCCGGGTGCTCGATCAGCGACTCGACGCCGCCGAGCGACTCTCCGAGGGTGAACAGCCGGGCGCGGTTGCACACCTCGACCGCCGCCTGCTCCCCGCCGGTGACCCGGAAGGACACCATGCCGCCGAAGGACCGCATCTGCTTCGCCGCGATCTCGTGGCCCGGGTGCTCGTGCAGCCCCGGGTAGTAGACCTGCGTCACCTTCGGGTGGGCGACGAGCAGTTCGGCCACGCGCTCGGCGTTGGCGCTGTGCCGGTCCATCCGTACGGCGAGGGTCTTGATGCCGCGCATCGTCAGCCAGGCGTCGAAGGGCCCGGCGATGGCACCCATCGCGTTCTGGTGGAAGGCGAGTTCGTCGCCGAGGGCGTCGTCGTTCACCACGAGCGCGCCGCCGACGACGTCCGAGTGCCCGCCCATGTACTTGGTCGTGGAGTGCACGACGATGTCCGCGCCGTGCGCCAGGGGCTGCTGGAGGTAGGCGCTGGCGAAGGTGTTGTCGACCACCAGGCGGGCGCCGGCACCACGCGCCAGGTCCGCGACCGCCCCGATGTCGGTGATGCCGAGCAGCGGGTTGCTGGGCGTCTCGACCCAGATCACCTTGGTGCGCGGGGTGATCGCGGCCCGCACGGCCGCCAGGTCGGAGGTGTTCGCCACCGACCACTGCACCCCCCAGCGCTCGGCGACCTTGGAGAACAGCCGGAACGTGCCGCCGTAGGCGTCGTCGGGGATGACCACGTGGTCGCCCGGCACGAGCAGGGTGCGCAGCAGGCAGTCCTCGGCCGCCAGTCCGGAGGCGAACGCGAGTCCGCGCCGGCCGCCCTCCAGGGCTGCGATGTTCTGCTCGAGAGCGGTACGGGTCGGGTTGGCGGAGCGGCTGTACTCATAACCGCCGCGCAGTCCGCCGACGCCGTCCTGCTTGTAGGTCGACACCTGGTAGATCGGCGGGACGACGGCGCCCGTGAGCGGGTCCGCCTCCTGTCCGGCGTGGATCGCCCGGGTCTCGAAGCCGTGGTACTCGTGCTGCTGCTGGTGCTCGTCGGTCATGAGCCCGAGCGTAATGCGCCACACTGACTGTGCGCCCACTCCTCGCACGACAGACCTCGTACGGGCGCGCCGGGCAGGCCCTGTCCCGAACGACCGGGCAGGCCCTCGCGGACGAACGGACACAGGACTCGGACCTCTCATGGACATAATGATCATCCTGCTCGGCCTGGTCATGATCGGCGGTCTCCTCGTGGTGCCCGCCCTGCTGCGTCATCGCGGTGGCAAGCAGGCGCTGCGCGGTCACGAGAGCGCCGTCGACCCGTACGCCGGGTACGGCTTCGCGCCCCCGGAACGTCTCGACGTGCGGCTGCCGGGCCCCGACCCCGAGCTGGCGGAGGTCCTGGAGGAGATCCGGCGCACCCAGGACTGGCACCCGGCCGCGCAGCTGCTCGCCTCGACCGCATCGGCCGACGACCGGGAGCTGCGCTGGCAGCGCGTCCAGACCCTGGCGGGTGCGGCGGCCGTCGAGCTGGCGCAGGCGCCGGGCGAGGGCGGCCGGTGGCTGCGGACCTGGCGGGTGGACGCGCCCAAGGAGGCGGGCGGCGCGGTCGTCCACGCGGAGTTCCTGGTGCGGCAGGCGCGGCAGTCGCAGGCGGGGCCGGGTTCGGACGAGTACCGGATCATCCTGGAGGAGGCGCGGACGGTGTGCGGCGAGGCCGCGCTGCTCGCCCCGGGCGACCCGACGCCGTACATCGTCGAGCTCGCGGTGGCGCGCGGTCTGGGCTACCGGGAGGCCGACTTCGAGGAGTTGTGGAGCAAGGTCACCTCACGCGCCCCGGACCACATGGGAGCGCATCTGGCCGCCCTGCACCACTGGTGCGAGAAGTGGCACGGCTCCAAGGAGAAGGCGGACGCGTTCGCGCAGGGCGCGGCGGCGACCGCGCCCGAGAAGAGCCTGCTCCCCGCGCTGCCGCTGTTCGCGGTCTTCGAGCACCTGCCCGAGGTGAACATGGTCCGGGGCCTCTACCAGGGCGAGGTCGTCGGCCGCGCCGTCCAGGGCGCGCTCTTCGCGACCCGCTCGGTGCCCGCCGACCACCCGGCGCTGCCGCACGTCCGGCATCTGCTGGTCTGGTTCCTGGTGCGCGCCGAGCGCTACGCGGAGGCGATGGAGCAGCTCGGGCACGTGGACGGGCACGTGGGAGCGGTGCCGTGGTCGTACGAGCCGGATCCGGCGATCGCGTACACGGTGTACCGCGCGCAGGCGGTCGCCGGGTGGGAACAGTCGGGCGGCAGCCCGGCGACGATGCCGCGCTGAAACGGCGCCGGAACAGGGGCGACCGTGCCCCGGAGCCTGGAATTCCGGGGCCCGGCCCGACGTTCTCACAGGCGGACGCACTACGCCGAGGAGTGGCCCCATGTTCCTGAACCGCAAGCCGCAGCTTCCCACCGCCGAGGAGTCCCTGCGCGGCCGCGAGACACCGGAATTCATCGTTCCGGAGCGCCACACGGTCCTCGGCAACCCGCTGCAGGGCCCCTACCCCGAGGGCCTGGAGGTGGCCGATTTCGGGCTGGGCTGCTTCTGGGGCGCGGAGCGCATCTTCTGGCAGATCCCTGGTGTGTGGACGACCCTGGTCGGCTACCAGGGCGGGCACACTCCGAACCCGGCGTACGAAGAGGTGTGCAGCGGTCTGACCGGGCACACCGAGGCGGTGCGCGTCGTCTTCGACCCGAAGGTCGTCCCGTACGACAGCCTGCTGAAGGCCTTCTGGGAGGCCCACGACCCGACGCAGGGCTTCCGCCAGGGCAACGACGTGGGTACCCAGTACCGCTCCGCGATCTACTCCCACTCCGCCGAGCAGCAGGCGGCGGCGGAGAAGTCCCGCGACGCGTACCAGCAGGTGCTGACGAAGGCGGGGCACGGCGAGATCACCACGGAGATCCTCACCGAGGAGGGCCGCCCCTTCTACCCGGCGGAGCCGTACCACCAGCAGTACCTGGACAAGAACCCGAACGGCTACTGCGGCATCGGCGGCACGGGAGTTTCGTGCCCGGTGGGCGTGGCACGGGCGGACGGGTGAGAAACACGCCCTCACCCGTTCGGAGGGCGAAGGTCTGTTTCGAACGTCTCGCTGATCAACTCGTCGAACGGGACGCGACGACCCCTCCGCGCTCCTGAGCCGGGCACCACCGAACGGACGTGGCCGGATCCTGGCGCCATGGGTCCTTCCTGGGCGCGGAGTTGGGACACGCGGCCCGAGGGCACGTCATGCTGGCTCCACGGCTCGGCGCGCGGGGCGCCGGGCGGGTACCCATCCCCGGGTTCCCACCGGGAACGAGGAGGCGGCCTTGTCGTTCGTCCGGCGTCGTGAACTGCGTCTGCCCACACCCGAGGAGGCTCCGCCCGGCCGGTCCGCGCCCGCGTACGAGGTTCCCGCGAAGCACACGGTTCTCGGGACGGCGTTGCTGGGCCCGTACCCCGACGGTTCCGAGGTCGCCGGGTTCGCGCTCGGCTGCTTCTGGGGCGCCGAGCGGCGGTTCTGGCAGCTTCCGGCCGGGATCTGGACCACCCTGACGGGCTTTCAGGGCGGACTCACGCCCTACCCGGTCGACGACGAGATCCGCACCGGGCTGACGGGGCACGCGGAGACGGTACGGGTGGTCTTCGACCCCGCGAGGGTCACCTACGAGCGGCTGCTCCGGCTGTTCTGGGAGTCCCACGACCCGACCCAGGGCTTCCGCCAGGGCAACGACGTGGGCACCCACGTCCGGTCGATCCTGTTCACCCACTCCCCCGAGCAGCAGGCGGCCGCGGTGAACTCCCGCGACGCGTACCAGCAGGCGCTGACGAAGGCGGGCTACGGCCCGATCACCACGGACGTCCTCGCCGCCGAGGATCACCCGTTCTATCCGGCGCAGGCGTGCCACCAGCAGTACCTGGACAAGAATCCCGGCGGCTACTGCGGGGCGGGCGGCACCGGCGTCTCCTTCCCGGCCGGGACGGACGGGCCGAGTGCCTGAGCCCTCCGCACAGGACGGGGGACGCGGCGCGGCTCAGCTCCCCGCGCGCTTCGGTGGGACGCACGCCCATGCGAGGGCCGCCGCGGCCAGATACGCGAGCGCCCCGGCGGCCATGGAGGTCCGCACCCCCGCCGTGTAGTCGGTGGCCGTGGCGAGCAGGGAGCCGCCGAGCGCCACACCGGTGGCGCTGCCGATCTGCCGCGTGGTGTTGAACAGGGCGGAGGCGGTCCCCGAGTAGCCCGCGGGCGCCGACCCCATCACGGTCGCGGTCGCGCCGGTCAGGGCGAAGGAGGTGCCGAACCCCGCGGCCATCATCGGGGCCACGAGCAGCACGTACGCGGGGTCGTTCCCCGCCGCTGCCCAGCCGGCCAGCCCCAGACCCGCCAGGAGCATGCCGCCGGCCACCAGCGGGCGGTGGCCGGTTCTGCCGGACAGCCGCCCGGACAGGACGGAGGCGAACATGGTCATGGCCACCGCGGGGAACAGCGCGAGACCGGTGCCGAGAGCGCTGAAGCCGCGCTGCTGCTGGAAGTACAGGCTGGCGGTGAAGACCATCCCGTAGAAACCGAAGTTGAACAGCAGGCCGATGACGGCTCCGCCGCTCGTCGCCCGCGCATGCAGCAGGCTCAGCGGGATCACGGGAGAGCGCGCCAGCCGCTCGCGCACCGCGAACGCCACGGTCGCGAGCACCGCCAGGCCCGCGCCCGCGAGGACCGCGGGATCCGACCAGCCGCGCCGCCCCGCTTCGTTGAGCGCGGCGGTCAGCAGGGCCACGGCCGCGACGATCGCGAGCTGGGCCGGCCAGTCCAGGGTCCGGCCGGGGTGCCGGGCGGAGGGGGCGACGTACCGCAGGGTCAGCGCCAGACAGGCGATGCCGACGGGCAGGTTGATGAGGAAGACCCACCGCCAGCCGACGGTGGAGACGAGCAGCCCGCCCAGCAGCGGCCCGGCCGACGCGGCGATGCCCGCCATCGAACCCCACAGCCCGAACGCCCGCGAGCGCGCGGCCGGATCCGGGAACGCCTGCTGGAGCAGCGCCAGCGAGCCGGGCACGATCAGCGCCGCGCCGACCCCCTCGACCAGCCGCGCGGCGACCAGGACGGGGGCGTTAGGGGCCAGGGCGCACGCGCCGGAGGAGGCGGTGAACACGGCCACGCCGGTGCAGAAGATCCTGCGGTTGCCCAGCCGGTCGCCCAACGCGCCGCCGGTCAGCAGCAGTCCGGCGAAGACCAGGGTGTACCCGTTGGTGATCCACTGGATCGCGGTGAGCGAGGCCGAGACGTCACGGCCCACGACGGGCACGGCGACGTTGATGATCGTCACGTCCAGGATCACCATGAAGTACCCGGTGCACACGGCGAGCAACGGCTTCCACATCCGCCGGCCGGCCTCCGGAGCCGGTTCAGGGCGGGGCGCGGGTTCACCGTCCTCGGCGGACTCCGCGAACGGCACGTCCTCACCCCTATCCCGTACACGGATGTTCAGTGACAGATGCACCATAGAGGGCGGTATCGGCGCATGCCGCGATGCCCGCGCGCGGCCCCGGCTCGTCGCACCGCTCAGGAGCCGCCGCCCCGTTCAGGAACCGCCGGGCCCTCGCGGGCCGCCCGCGTCCGGCGGGCCCGCCGCCTCGCGTTCGATCCGGCGGCAGATGACGTCCACCACGTAGGTCCGCTCCGCACGGCTCAGAACCGCCCCTGGGGGATGTGATGACAGCGCTGCGGGCAGCCCCGGCAGCAGGTGGCCGTCGCGTGCTGGGCGACGAAGACGGGGTGGCCGCGGTACGGGGTCTGCCTGCCGTCCTTGTACGGCTCGGCCGGAGCCAGGCGCTTGCTGAACGAGGTCTACGCGTGCCGGCGTAGCGTGGCCGGGCCGTCGAGCTGGGCGATGGAACGCTTCCGGCCGCGCAGACGGGACTTCGCGCGGAAGGGCTGCCGCGCGATCGCGTCCAGCCGTTCGCCGAGTGCGTCCTGCGTCGGTTCGGACATCGAGTCCTCCGCAGGGGAGCGGTGCACGAGGGACCGGAAGCCGGCACGCCGCCCGGGCCTGTGACGCGTGAGGCGCTTCACGTCGACCGGTCAAGCAGTCCGCGCAGTTCACCGACGGCCGCTTCGATGTCCACGTACTGGTGCTGCCCCGCCTGCGCCTCCGCGGACAGCACACCGCAGCGGTGGGCCTTGCTGAAATCGCCGTAGGGCAGCGTGTACCGGCTCAGGTGGTCCTCGGGATGCTCGTCGTCGATCCCCAGATACCACTGGGCGTACGCGTCGAAGCCGTGCCGCTCCAGGAACTCGTGCTCCTGGACCGCGCTCGGCCGGTGCTCACCCCAGTCGTCGCGGTCGTCGAGGACAGTCTCCTCGGCCTCGATCAGTCGCTTGGCGTGGTCGTACGCCCGCTCGTTGAGGGTGACCGCCATGCGTTCTCACCTCGCTCGGCCGAGGCCCGCCGAGCCGTTCCCATGGCGCCGCGGGTTCCGGCGTTTCCAGGCTCCAGCCTAGCTCCGGAGCGCACCGCCCGTGATCGGGCGCCTGCCCGGCACCGCGCGCGGGGCCACGCGCCGTGGCGCCCCGGACACGGCGCGGATGCAGTGCGGAATCCGGCGGCGGTGACGGTGGCGTGACGGCGAGCGGCGCCGTCGAGAACGCCCGGTGATGATCGGGAACTCCGCCTGTTGGAGGAGACAGGTGTCCACCCTTTCGACCGGCACATCCCCCATGTCGCGGTTTGGTAACTCGTGACGGCACAAAGCACCCACGTCCCTACGGTGAACACCTCGCCGCGCGAACCGTGCGCGGCACCGTCCCGAGGGGGGACCCCATGAACCGCGTCCGCACCATAGCCGCGGCTGCCGTCGCCGCCGGTCTGGCCACCGCCGTACTCCTGCCGACGCAGGCGCAGGCCGCCGGCTCCGTGCATCTGTACAAGATCTACTACGACAGCCCGGGCTCGGACACCCGCAGCAACACCAGCCTGAACGCCGAGTACGTGCAGATCCGCAACACCACCAGCCGGGCGGTCAGCCTCAAGGGCTGGACCGTGACGGACGCGTCGAACCACCGGTACACCTTCGGCACGTACTCGCTCGGTGCCGGGAAGACCGTCACCGTCCGCACCGGCAAGGGGTCCGACACCTCCGCCACGCGCTACCAGAACCGCGGCGCGTACGTCTGGAACAACACCAGCGACAAGGCCACGCTGCGCAAGTCGACGGGGACGAGCGTCGACACCTGCTCGTACAACTCCTCGCGCGCCGACTACAAGATGTGCTGACGAAGACGCGATGAAGCGGTGAAGCCGTGAAGCGGTGAAGCCGCGAAAGGGGTCAGCCCCTCCGCGCGGTCGGCGGAGGGGCTGACCCCTGTACGGTCCTGCGGCCCGGGGCTCGTTCAGCGGCGCGCGGGCTTCTTGCCGGTGACGGTCACCGGCTGGTCGTTCTTCAGCTCACCGAAGAGCTTCCTCGCCTGGGCCGCGTCCCACTGCACCGCGCTCCCCTTGGACGTCTGGAGCGCCGGGTTGGCCACGGGCACGTTGAGCCGCTTGCCGTTGCCGCTGGAGACACCCTTCATCGCCCGGAACATGGACGTGAGGTTCTCCAGCCCGGTGCCCTTGTCGACGATGAGCGTGTCCAGACCGGCTTCCATGGTCGAGTAGAGCTTGGACGGGCTCATCATGGTGTCGGACTGCCCGGCCTTCTTCGCGAGGGCCGCCAGGAACTTCTGCTGGTTCTGGGACCGGCCCAGATCGCCCTCGGCCTCCTGGTGGCGCTGCCGGACGAACGCCAGCGCGTTCTTCCCGTTGAGGGTCTGGCATCCCTTCTTCAGATCGGCCCCGGACTTCTTGTCCTTGACGTCGCGGTCCAGGCAGACGTCGACCCCGCCGACCGAGTCGACGATGTTGACGAAGCCCGCGAAGCCGATCTCCGCGTAGTGATCGATCTTCAGGCCGGTGTTGAGCTCCACGGTCCGTACGAGGAGTTCCGGCCCCCCGATCGAGAACGAGGCGTTGAGCTTGTTCTTGCCCTTGGGCACGTGCTTGCCGGTCTCGGGGCGGAGATACCCGGGGATGGTCACCCACGAGTCACGGGGCAGGCTCATCATCGTCGTGCCCTCCGCACCGGTGTGCATGAGGATCATCGAGTCGGTGCGCCGGCCCTCTGCCGTCCCGGTCTTCAGGTTCTTCCGGTCGTCGCTCGACAGCCCGTCGCGGCTGTCGGAGCCCACGATCAGGTAGTTGGTGCCCTCACCGCTCGGAGGACGGTTCTCGACCTTGCCGAGATCGACCTCGCGGTTGAGCTTGGAGTCGGCCCACGCGTAGCTGGACACGGAGGCGACGACGGCCACCGTGACCACGCCGATCACCGTCTTCCGCAGGCGCCGCCGCGGACGGTCGCCGCGGTCGGCGTTGCGTATGCGCCGCGGCGGCAGATGGGTTCCGCCGCCGATCTGGCCCGCGAGGTGAGCGAAGCGCGGGTGGCTGCGGCCGTCGTCGTCGGGGTCGGCGAAGCCGTGCGCGGGCGTGGTGGCGCCGTTCGGTACGGGCATGGGCAGCTGCGGATCCGTGTGCGGACCGGCCGTCTCCGGGTCCGCTTCGGTGACGCCCTGCCCTGCGGGGTCGTGCTGGATGATCCGCACCGGCTCTGCGGGGGCGGCGGCCTCCTCGTCCGGGGTGAGGGGGTCCCTGAAGAGGGAGTTCGGATCCACGGTGGTGATGCCGGGGTCCGCGAAGACGGACGTCTGGTCCCCGTAGAGCATGCCGGGGTCGGTGCCGACGGAGTGGGGGTCGGCGAATCCCGTCAGCGGATCCGCGAACCCGGCCTGGGGATCCGCGAACCCGGCCTGCGGGTCCGTGAAGCCCCTGTGCGGGTCGGCGTACACGGCCTGCGGATCCGCGAAGCCCGTCTGCGGGTCGGCGTACACGGCCTGGGAGTTCACGTATGCGGTGTGGGGGTCCGCATACGTGGTGTCCACGCCGGTGGCCGCGTAGCCGCCGAAGGGGTCCGCGTGGCCCGCGGGGGCGCCGGTGTGGCCGGTCACCGGGTCGGCGTACGCGGCGTGGGGGTCCGCGTAGCCGCCGTAGGTGTCTCCGGCCCCGGCGTAGGGGTCCGCGTAGCCGACGTGAGCCGCCGCGTAGCCGGCGTTCGGGTCGGCGTACGCCCCGTAGGGGTCGGTGTAACCCCCGTACGGGCCGTACGGGTCGGCGGTGCCGGGAAGTCCTTCGTGCCAGTCGTTCATGGGGGAGGTGGGGGTTGATGTGGGGGGCTGGGCCCAGTGATCTCCGGTGCCCGCGGTCAGCGGGTCCGGGGATCCGGCCGTGTACTCATTCATGTGCGGTTCCAGCGTTCCGAACAGCGGTGACGAAAGGGAGATCCATCACGATGACGTTCCTTCCATGCCGGTGGGGGGTTGTTCGGCAGTAGAGGGCGTCGCTACCTAGTGCCCTTCTTTCTACGGTCGGGGACCATGGGTCAGTTCAATGACAACGGTTGACCGACCGGTTCTTCCAGCCGGTACTGGTCTGCGGTACCGGAGCGGTGCATGCGATGCCACTTCAGCCGGCTGCCCAGCAGCGCGGTGACCACGGACTGAATGGTCACCAGGTACATCAGCTGCCGGTAGACGACGAGTTGGAGCGGCATCACCCATAGTGTTCTCAGTTTCTCGCCGTCCAGACGCAGCGCGTATCCGGCGCCGAACATCTGGACACCCAGGAAGCCGAGCCACACCACGATCCAGAGGGCCGAGTCGAGGAACAGCGCCCCGTACAGGGCGAAGAGGTCCACGATCGGCGCGAACAGCGGCAATATCACCTGGAAGACCACCAGGTACGTCAGCCCGCGGCGGCCGAAACGGCCGGGCGGACCCATCTCGAGCACGGCGCGGCGGTGCTTCCAGATGGCTTGAAGTGTGCCGTAGCACCAGCGGTAGCGCTGTCGCCACAACTGGCTGAGTTTCACCGGCACTTCGGTCCAGGCGACGGCGGACTCCTGGTAGACCACCCGCCAGCCCGCGCGCCACAGAGCCATGGTGAGGTCGGTGTCCTCGGCGAGCGTGTCCTCACTCACACCGCCGACACCCATGAGGGCGTCACGGCGGAAGGCACCGATGGCCCCGGGGACCGTCGGCATGCACTCCAGCACCTCGAACATGCGGCGGTCGAGGTTGAACCCGAAGACGTACTCCAGGTGCTGCCACTTGCCGAGCAGACGCTTCCGGTTCCCCACCTTGGTGTTGCCGCTGACCGCGCCGACAGCGGGGTGGGCGAGCGGCTGGATGAGGTGGTAGATCGCGTCCGGTTCGAAGACGGTGTCGGCGTCGACCATCACCACGATGTCGTACTCGGCGTACACCAGGCCCGTGTTGAGGGCCGCCGCCTTGCCCGCGTTGGGCTGGCGGACGACGGTGACGCGCGGGTCGTCGATCGCGGCGGCGATCTCCGCCGTCCCGTCCGTCGACCCGTCGTCGACCACGATGATCTGCAGGTACGGGTGGGTGGAGTCGAGGAGCGAGAGGACGGTCGACTGGATGCCGGCCTCCTCGTTGTACGCCGGGATGAGGACCGTCACCGGCTCGGTGATCTCCCGCAGCCAGGGCGAGCCGGGGCGGAACCGGCCGATCCGCCGGACGTGCGCCCGGGCGAAGACCATGAGCAGCACCAGGCGGACCAGCGCGAGCCCGCCGCCGATGCCGAGCACCCAGGTCATGATGTCGACGAAGAAGTGCCCGATCGTCTGCACCATGATCAGGCCCTCGCCCTGCCAGCGACTGGCGGTGGCCGCCTCGGCGTTGACCTTGCGCTCGCCGAGCCCGTCGGTGACGGTGGTGAACCGGACCTTCTGATTACGGAGCAGCTTTTTCGTCTCTTGGAACGCTATGTCCGTATTGCTGAACTGCCGGATCAAACCCTGCTCCGGCTTCCGGAACGGCCGGTCGGCCGCGACGAGCGTGTAGCCCTCCGCGGCAACCCGCTCCGCCGCGGTCCACTCACCACCGCACATCGTGTCGGCCTGCGTCGTGAGCGGCAGCCGCGCCAGATCCGTCTTCACACCAGCGGCGCCGGCCAGCGCGGACTGGGTGAGCGACATCTCCAGCCGCGTGCGCGGGGCGGACACCTGACCGAGGTCGACCCCGGTGTAGGTGTACGAGCCGATCTCGTGCCCCTCGTCGCGGATCTTCTCCACGAGGTCCGGGTGACGGGCCACCTGGGCGCCGGAGAGGAAGAAGGTCGCCTTCGCCTTGTGGTTGCGCAGCAGTTCGAGCAGCCGGGGCGTCCAGACGGGGTCCGGTCCGCCGTCGAAGGTGAGCGCGACGGTACGGGGCGGCATGGCCGCCGTGCTCACCTTGCCGTCCTTGATGCGTACGACCGGCTGCCCGCTGTCGGCCGCCTTGGGCACCGGCGTGCTGCAGGCACGCTTCGTCTGGGCCGCACCGACCTCGTAGGTGGTCCAGCCCTCGAAGAGCAGGGCAGCGGCAACCGCGGTGATCGCGACGATCAGCAGCAGCCAGTGCCCGCGCGGGTCACGACTCCGCGCGTGGCGTGCGCTCACGTGACATTGCCTCCACCTGGGGCCGACAGGACGTACGCCGTGACCGGCGCGGTTCTGTCATGACCCGGGGTCGGGACGACTGCCGGAGATCCCTCGCCGTGGGGGGCGAACGGCGAGGAGTCACCGCGCGTAGCGTCACTGCGCGCGGGGGTCGTGTCCGAGACACCGGACGGCTCGTAGCGCGGATGCGGCGCTGCTCCCGACTGCTGCTCCAGCACTCCGGAGAGCGCGGCGATGAGCATCAGCAGGTAGCACGCGCAGGCACATCCGACCGCCATGGCCAGAAGCCAGAGGAACCGTCTGCGACGTCCGGAAGAATCCACAAATATCTGGCGCTGATTGCGCACTCCCCGGCGTCCGCTTCGCTTCCGTCCCGTCGTAGCCATAGCGGGCGAGTGTAGTCAGCCTCGAACAGGAGTGTGCAAGGAAGCTCAAAGCCTGCTCAACGGACACACGTCTCCGTCGTTCACCTCCACGTCCCGTCCATCTGTCAACACAAAGCAAGCACCCACTCTGAGCAGGCGATTCGAAGGAACGGGCACGGTTACGTCATGGACTGTTCCCCCGGAAGCCACCCATCCGTGATCTCCGCTACACCTGGCGGAGGCCCCTCATCACCGTTGATTTGTCCAGGCCTTCAGGGGTGCCGGGACCCGGAAATCCGGGTGGAATACGGGCGTTGATTGCGGGAAAGCGGGCGTCGAGGAGCGAGTGCGCGAAAAACGCATCGGTCCCGGTTCTTCGGCGTGCCCTGAACCGGGGCCGTATGCCCGGGATGCGGCGGGCCGCCGGGAGTCGCGTCGCGCGTCGGCGAGGGCCGCGCACCGCCGGCACGGCGGTCGCGAGGCGTCGTGAACCCCTCCGGGAGAGGAGCCCGGACCCGTACGGCAGTGGCGCCCCACCGGATCAACTCGCCCACCGCGTCGGCGTCGTGGGACTCGGCGCCACAGCGCGCGTACCCCGTACGCCTGTTGTGCGAGACCGGCGCCGCCCCTCTCTTCTTCCCTCTCCCTCGCGGTGCGCGGTCGCACCGTCCTTCGGACCCGCATGCGACGGCACCGTGACGCATGCCACCGCCATTCCCACCGAACAGCCCCGACTCCGGACCACCGCCACGGTTGCAAATGATCTTCCACAACCCATGTCTTTTCGGGTCATGCGTATCTACGCTCGGACGTACCGGGCAGGCCCGGCCCGGTACGTTCTGGGAGGACCGTTGTTCAACATCGCCGAAGAGCTGTTCGCGCCCGGTCGTCAGCACACCGAGGAGGAGCGGCAGAAGCACCAGCTGTGCATCGACGACATCGGCGACAGCGACCCCGCGCGCGGCCCCATCGACCTCTCCTCCGGCAAAGTCGTCGTGCGTCAGGAGCACCCCGACGACGACAGCCACTGACGCCCCTGGTCGACGCCGTGTCCGGCCCTGGCCCGGCCTTGCTCCGGTTGCCGCCGCGCCCCGCCGGGTGTGCGCTGGTGAGTGGGAGAGAGCCGAGAGGAGCCCGTCATGACCGCTCACGCGCACCCCTCGATCACGGCCCGAGCGTTCCCGGCCCTGCCCTCCGGGCGCCGTCGCTCCCGGGCCTTCGTGGGCGTCCCACTGGTGCTCGGGATCTGCTACGGGCTCTACGCCGCCTTCCTCACCAGCAACAACGGCGCGTCCAACGAGCGGATCATGATCGAGTCGTTCGTCGGCGGTGCCGTGGTCGTCGTGCTGTGTCTGGGCATCGCGGTGCTGCAGAGGCGCCTGATGCCCGAAATGCGCGGAGCGCTCTACGGCGTGGTGTTCGGCTGCGCCATGGGCTACCTGGTCGCCCTCAGTGACATGACGTGGCTGAAGTCGGTGTTCATCGGCCTCTTCTGCGGCGCCGGGATGGCCGCGACCGTGTTCTGGATCCGCTACACCCACCAGCGCTGACGCCGCGGGACACGCCCCGGGCCCCGGCGGCAACGCGTCCCGCGGATGACGCTGTCAGTGCCATGCGCAAGGATGGCGGGATGACTCAGCCATTCACCGTTCGGATCACCGTCCGTGGCTACGAGACGGATTCCCAGGGCCATCTCAACACCAGCGTGTACATGCAGTACGGCGAGCATGCGCGCTGGTCCCTCGTCCAGGCTTCCGGGATCCGGCAGAGTGATCTGGTCGAGAAGGCCGTCGGCCCGGTGAACCTGGAGAGCACGATCCGTTTCCACCGGGAGCTGCGCGCCGGTGACGAGGTCGACGTGACCTGCAGCTTCGTCTTCGGTGAGGGCAAGACCTTCCGGGTCGAGCAGACCTTCCTCCGTGACGGCGAACTGGTCGCGGAGCTGACCAGCGTCGGCGGGATGATGGATCTCAGGGCCCGGCGGCTGCTGCCCGATCCCCGCGCCACCTTCCGCGAGTTCGCCTCCGACCCGGCGATCCTCGGCCTCTGACCACGGGCGATCCCCGGCCGCTGACCACAGGCGTCCGACCCGCCGGTCTCCGGCCGGTCCCGCTCCCGCCGGTCTCCGGCCGTCCCGGCCGGTTCCTTTCGCACCACGGCGGCGGGGCGGGCCGGGGGGGCGGGAGGGGGGGGGGGCGCGCGGGGGCCGGCGACGCGGGGGGGGGC
>NZ_JBEYUP010000005.1:0-17431 GCF_040643575.1 Streptomyces sp. NPDC047108 | reverse complement strand
CGCCCCCCCCGCGCGGGCCCCCCCCGCTCCCGCGCCGGTCCCCCCCCCCCCCGGGCGCCGCCGCCGCTCCCCCCCCCGCCGGCGGCCCCCCGCCGCCGTTCGCCGTACCCGGTTGCGGCGTCCGGCCGCCGTGTCCGGGCTACCTGCCCCGGTACGCGTTGTAGAGCGTCTGCGTCAGAGCGTTGCCCTTCCGGTCCTTGACGTGGGCGCGGAGCGCGACGCCCTTGCCCGCCCGGGGATTCTTCAGCGTCACCGTGCCCTGGCCGACCTTGGCCTTCTTCCAGTGCTCACCACCGTCGTACGACACGTACACGGTCAGTGACCGGATGTTGCCGGCGCCGCCCGCTCCCTCGACGGTCACCGGGACCCGCGCCGTCGCTCCGGCCTTCGCCGTGCTGTCGCCCGCGAGGGCCGGGCGGAAGCGGACCGCGTACGCGGGGAGCGCGGTCTCCTCGCCCACCTTCTTCGAGCTGAACGTCCAGCTCGCGGTCAGCTTGGTCGTCACCGAGGCGACCTTGCTACGGGTGACCGAGGTGGTCATCCGGTAGTCCGCCTTGGCCGCGGGCACGGTGAACGCCTCGCCCGCCATGGGGTCGTCGTTGGTGCCGACCTTCTTGCCGTTGCGGTAGAGGGTCGTGACGGCCTTGTCGTACACCGAGCTGCCGATGTGCCCCTTGCCGTCCGCGAACACCGGCAGATAGCCGAACAGGTCGTTCCCGTCGCGGAAGATGCCGTAGCCGCCGCCGGCCCTGGGGCCGAAGACGCCGACGTTGAAGACCTTCTCGTAGCGCTTCCCTGCCCTGTAGCGCTTGGGGCCGAGCGAGTAGGTGGCGTCCGGCTCCAGGGGGTCCTTGCCCTCCTGCTCGAACTCGAACCCCCAGTCCACACCGGCCGCGTTGACGTACGAGGTCTTGGTGCCGGGCAGCCGGAAGGCTGCGGAGTAGCCCGCGCCGCCGGCGCTCCCGGGGATGTAGCCGAACGCCCACAGGCGCCCCTTCTTCCCCGGCACCGAGGCGCCGAGCCGCGAGGCGACCGTGGCCAGTTCGGCCTTCTTCACGTGCTTGGTCCAGCCGGTGGCCAGCTTGCTCACCTTGCCGCCGTACGCCAGGTCGTACTGTGTGCCGCCCTTCGCCCAGGAGCCCGTCCACTGCTGGAACAGCTCACCGGCCTGCGGCTTCGGGCCCAGGTGCGCGGTGCGGAATCCCTGGTACGAGTCGAGCCACCAGCCGTAGCCGTAGAGGGAGTCGTCGGTCTCGACCGAGAAGTCCGGGGCCGCGTTCTTCGGCTTCGCCGCACCGTCCGGGACCCGGATGTCGACCGGCTTCGCCGTGCGGGCGTCGACGGTGACGGTGGTCTTCCTGGTGACGTCGAGCCGGGGCTGGTTGATCCAGTCGATGCCCTTGGTCATGTCGTCCTCGTCCACCAGCACGCTGGAGCTGAGGAGGTAACGGCCCTTGGGGACACGGACCGTGACCGTGCCGCTGTCGCTGTGCGGCTCGAAGGACTTCCCCGCGGCCAGGCCGCTGAGCCCGTCCAGGTCGGTGCCGTACTTCCCGGTCGGCTTGCCGCCGCGGTCCAGGGTCTTGAGCGTCAGGTCGTACGACTCGACCTCGCGGTCCACGGCCGCCGGTGTGCGGACGGTCTGCCCGCCGCCGCTCGCCGTGACCACCGCGGTGTACGCGCCGTCGAGCCGGCCGCCGGGCCGGGTGTCCGCGGTGAGCGGCACCTCGGCCTCACCCCCCGCCGGGACGGTGACCCGCTTCCTGCCGACGGTGAACATCCCGGCCGGGGCGGGCTTTCCGCCGGGTCCCGTGGCCTTGACGGCGAGGTCGAGCGTGACGGGGCCGCCGCCGAGGTTGCGGTAGGTGACGGCCTTGGTCACCGGCTTGTCGTCGGTGTGCGGCCACGCCTGCGTGCCGAAGCTCACCGACACCGGGTCCGCCACGACGGACTGCTCGACGGCGCGGGCGACGTCGACCCGGCCCGTACCCTGCTGGAACGGGGTGTACGGGCCGGGCTTGGTGGAGGCGGTGAGCGCCGCCTTCAGCTGCCCACCCGTCCAGTCGGGGTGCTGCTGGGCCAGGATGGCCGCGGCGCCCGCGACGTGCGGGGTGGCCATGGACGTACCGGAGATGGCGACATAGCCGTCCGCGACGGGCGTGCCCTCCCCGGCGACGATGCTGCCGGGGGCCGCGGCGGCTCCGATGTCCACGCCGGGCGCGGTCAGATCGGGCTTGACGGCTCCGTCGCCGACGCGCGGTCCGGTGCTGGAGAAGTCGGCCAGCTTGTCCTTCTTGTCGACCGCGCCGACGGTGAGCGCGGCGTCCGCGCTGCCCGGCGAACCGACGCTGCCCGGGCCCATCTCGCCGTCGTTGCCGGAGGCGACGACGAACAGCGTGCCCTTCTCGGCGGAGAGACGGTTGACCGTCTCCTCCAGCGGGTCGATGCCTGGCGAATCGGCGCCGCCCAGGCTGAGGTTGACGATGTCGGCGCCCTGCCCGGCCGCCCACTCCAGGCCCGCGATGATGCCGGAGTCCTCGCCGGAGCCCTCGTCGTTGAGCACCTTGCCGTCGAGGAGGCGGGCGCCCGGCGCCACGCCCTTGTACTTTCCGGAGGACTTGGCGCCCGTACCGGCGGATATGGACGCGACGTGGGTGCCGTGCCCGTAGCGGTCCTTGCTGTCGGAGGCGTCGGAGAAGTTCTTCTCCGCGATCTCCTGGCCAGCCAGGTCCGGGTGGGTCTGGTCGACTCCCGTGTCCAGCACGGCGATCGTCGTGCCCTTGCCGTCGAAGCCCTTCTTCCAGGCGGTGGGCGCGCCGATCTGCGGCACGCTCTTGTCGAGACGGGCGCGGTGGACGGCGTCCAGCCACACCCGGTCGAGCCCGGAGGCGGCCGTGCGGAACGGCGAGGCGCCGCGCGGCGCCTTCGTCAGCGCCTCCCAGACGGCGGGCGCCGCCTGGCGTCCGGCCTTCAGTGCCTCGGCGTTGAGGCGCGGGAAGCTGCGGCGCACATCGGTCCCGTCGGCGGAGCGGAGCCCGGCCCTGGCGGCGGGGCGCGCGCCCTTGTAGCCGACGATGAGGCGCAGACCGTCGCCGTGGACCTTGCGGTACTCGGGGCGGCTGAGCAGGCTCACGTCGAACAGCCGCTCGTCGACCCGCCCTTCGCGGATCAGCTCCCGGGCGTCCCAGGGGACGACGTACGTGTGCGTGCGCCCGCCCGCGCGCGAGCCGGTCCCGGCACGGCGGATCTGGACGGGTATGTGCTCGCGCCCTTCGGCGCGGTCGAGGCCCACCGGCCGGCCGTGGGCGTCGACGGCGACACGGTCGCCGGTGAGGAGCGTGACCCAGTGCTTGGCCGGGCCGCCCTTCCTGGTCGTGGACAAGGGCGGCGAAGCGGCCTCGGCCTGCTCTCCGGCCACCGACGGCGAGGCGGTCAACCCTGCCGTGAGCGCGATGGCCGCGGCCGAGGCGATCGTGGTGGCACCGGCCCTTTTGAGTTGTTCGTGCACCATTCCCCCTGGTGATGTCTGTCACCGTGCAGGGAGCCCTCGGCTCCTTGGAACACGGAGTATGCAGGGGGTAGCACATCCGTTCAACAGCATGGGGACGAACCGGAATTGCGGCACATGGGGTCGATCGGACGAAGCGACCTCCGTTCCGGTCCCTTCCGACCGTCGCGCGGGCACACGAAAGCCGCTGGGCGGCGGCCGGTTCGAACCGGCCGCCGCCCAGCGGCTGAAGGGAAAGGGAACCGCGCGTCAGGCGCCGGTCGCGCTGCCCGCGACCCACTCGTTCCACGACATGTTCCAGCCGTTGAGGCCGTTGTCGGGAGCGATGGTCTTGTCGGGCGAGTTCGTGACGACCACGACGTCACCGAGCATCGTGTTGTCGTAGAACCACGCACCCGGCTGCTTCGGGTCACCCGCGCCCTTGGCGTCGTTCAGACCGACGCAGCCGTGGCTGGTGTTGACGTTGCCGAAGATCGAGTCGGCGCCCCAGTAGTTGCCGTGGATGAAGGTGCCGGACGAGGACAGGCGCATCGCGTGCGGCACGTCCTTGATGTCGTACTCGCCCTTGCCGTTCTTCTTCTTGAAGCCGACGGTCGAGCCGTCCATCCGGGTCTCCTTGAACTTCTCGGAGATCACCATCTGACCGTTGTACGTGGGGTTCTTCGGGTCGCCCGCGGAGATCGGCACGGTCTTGAGGACCTTGCCGTCCCGGACGACCGTCATCTGATGCGTCTTGGTGTCGACGGTGCTGACCTGGCTCCGGCCGATCGTGAAGGTCACGGTCTTGCTCTGCACACCCTTGACGCCCGGCGCGCCCTCGACGCCGTCCAGCGCGAGCTTCATGGTGACGGTGGAACCGGCCTTCCAGTACTCCTCGGGGCGGAAGTCCAGACGCTGACCGTTGAACCAGTGGCCGACGACCTTCTGGCCGCTGCTCGAGGTGACGGTGATGCCCTTCTGGACATCGGCCTTGTTCGAGATGGCCTTGTCGAAGTTGATCGACACCGGCATGCCGACACCGACCTTGGAGCCGTCCTCGGGCGTGAAGTTGCCGATGAAGCTGTTCTCCGGGGACACCGTGGTGATCGTGGAGTTCTCGTGGGCCTCGCGGCCCTCGGAGTCCTTCGCCTCAGCGGTGATCTTGTACTTGGTGGACCGCTCGAGCTGCCCGTCCGGCTTCCAGGTCTTGCCCCCCGCGGCGATGGTGCCCTCGACGGCGGTGCCGGACTCGACGGCCGTCATGGTCACCTTGGTGAGCTTGCCGCCCGCCACCTTGACCTTGACGTCGCTGTTGATGCCGGCGTCGTCGGAGCCGTCCTTCGGCGAGATCGCTATTCGCGCGTCGGAAGCGTCCTTGGCGGCCGCCTCGTCGACCTGCTCCTGCGACTTGCCGCGGCCGTCGCCCGCGTTGCCGCCCTTGCCGTCGTCGCCGCCGCAGGCCGTGAGCGTGAGCACACCGCCGAGCAGCACGGCCGTGAAAGCCAGCCCTTTGCGGTGCTTACCGTCCGTCATCACACGCTTCTCCATTGCTACTGGTTCCCCTGAATCCCCGGTCCGGGCCACGGGGCGCACGTGTCCCGGTACTTCCGAGAAGAACATGGATTCCCATTCGTCCGGTTCCCTCACTCCGGGAAGTGTGGGATACGCCACGTACGAGGTGGTGAGATTCCGCCCGCCTCCGGGGGCGCCCGGGTCTCCGGTGCGCCTGGCTCACGCCGTCATTGGCGCCGCCTTCCCGATCGGGCGGTCTTCATCCTCGACGATGTCGTCCGATCCGTCGAGGTCCCCGCGCGGATCCTTCGTCCGCCTCCCTCCTCCTCCCCATGCTTCCCGTTCTCCTCACGTGTCACAGCCGCCGCGTGAGGATTCACACACCCCTCGGACCGCCCCCGTCCTCACGTTCGGACGCGGCCTCGTCGTCGTACGCGTCTTCCCCGTCCTCGTCGTCCTCATCGCCCTCGAGGCCGAGGTCCCACTCCGCCGCGTCCGGGTCGTAGGCGATCCGCTCGCTGCTCCAGGACGCCTGGGCCAGCTCGACGCCCGGGACGCCCTCCACGACCCGGAACGGGTCGACGAGGTACGCCAGCGCCTCCGCCTCGTCCTGCTCGACCGCGGCCCTGGCGTGGGCGCGCTCCTCCCGCGGCATGTAGGTGTCGGCCTCGATGTGGTCGAGCGCGGCGGCGGTGAGGTCCTCGGCGCCGGCGACCTCCAGCACCAGCTCCACGCGAAGCCGTACGAACCGGGATGTCTCATCAGTCGTCATGCGCGGAGCGTAAGGGGCCGGAACAGCGAGACTTTCCTGCGACCCGCGGCTGTCACTAACATCAGTCCGACGGCCAAGTCTCCAGTGCCACAAGGGGGTCCGTTCCGTGTCCGCACGACGCCCGCTGCTGACCGCAACTGCCGCGGGTTCACTGCTCTGCGCGCTGTGGTTCGTCCCTTCGGCGAACGCGACGGTCGATCACGGCACGGCGGACGCACGGACGCTGAACGGCAGTCAGGTCTCGTCGTCCACCGGCTCGCCGCAGTCCGGAGCGGGTCTTCCGGCGTCGGGCGGGGCGAAGGCGCAGGGCTCCGCCGGGGACATCGACAACCTCGCGGACACGGGCAGCGTGGACACCACCCCGTATCTCGTCGGCGGCACCCTCTTCCTGGGGTTCGGTGCGGCGATGGTCGCGGTGGCGGCGCGCCGTTCCCGTACGACCGCGCTCTGACGCTCCGTTACGGCAACGTCCCTGAACGGGAGTTCCGTCCACGACCACGCCGTGACGTGCCGCGCCCGGTGCGCCGCGGGCCGGCACGCCGCACGGGCCACGGCCCGTCCGCCTGACCGGGCGGATCCGGCCGGTCAGGCCAGTGGCCCGGTCACGGACTCGACCACCCGCTCCAGCGCACCCGACCGTACGAACGCCACGGCCGCCTCCAGGTCCGGCGCCAAGTAGCGGTCCGGGCCCGCCCCTTGGACTCCCGCCTCACGCGCCGCCGTCAGCACCGCCTGGGCGGCGGGCCCGGGAACCAGACCGCCGCGCAGCTCGATCCCGCGGGTGGCGGCGACGAGTTCGACGGCGACGACGCGGCCGAGATTGTCCACGGCGTGCCGCAGCTTGCGCGCCGCGGACCAGCCCATGGAAACGTGGTCCTCCTGCATCGCGGAGGACGGGATGGAGTCCACCGACGCCGGTACGGCCAGCCGCTTCATCTCGCTGACGAGCGCGGCCTGCGTGTACTGGGCGATCATCAGGCCGGAGTCGACACCGGGGTCGTCCGCGAGGAAGGGCGGCAGCCCGTGCGAACGGTTCTTGTCCAGCAACCGGTCGGTGCGACGCTCGGCGATCGAGGCGAGGTCGGCGGCGGCGACGGCGAGGAAGTCCAGGACGTACGCCACGGGCGCGCCGTGGAAGTTGCCGTTGGACTCCACGCGGCCGTCGGGAAGAACCACGGGATTGTCCACGGCGGAGGCGAGTTCGCGCTCGGCGACCAGACGCGCGTGGTCGAGGGTGTCACGGCCGGCGCCCGCGACCTGCGGGGCGCAGCGCACGGAGTACGCGTCCTGGACGCGCGGCGCGTCGTCCTGGTGATGGCCGGTCAGCCCCGAATCGGCCACCACCTTCAGCATGTTGGCCGCGCTCGCCGCCTGGCCGGGGTGCGGACGGATCGCGTGCAGCTCGGGCGCGAGCACCTTCTCCGTGCCGAGCAGCGCCTCCAGGGAGAGGGCGGCCGTGATGTCGGCCGCGGTGAAGAGGCGGGCCAGGTCGGCGCAGGCCATCACCAGCATGCCGAGCATGCCGTCGGTGCCGTTGAGGAGGGCCAGGCCCTCCTTCTCGCGGAGGACGACGGGCTCGACGCCGTGGGCGTCGAGGAGTTCACGGGCGGGACGCACGACACCGTCGGGCCCCTCGGCGTCGCCCTCGCCCATGAGGGTCAGGGCGCAGTGCGAGAGCGGCGCGAGGTCCCCGGAGCAGCCGAGGGAACCGTACTCGTGGACGACGGGGGTGATCCCGGCGTTGAGGATCGCGGCCATGGTCTCGGCGACGAGCGGGCGCACGCCGGTACGGCCGGAGCACAGGGTCTTCAGCCGCAGGAACATCAGGGCGCGCACGACCTCGCGCTCGACGCGCGGTCCCATGCCCGCGGCGTGCGAGCGCACGATGTTCCGCTGCAGCTGGGTGCGCAGCTCGGGGCTGATGTGGCGTACGGCGAGGGCGCCGAAGCCGGTCGAGACGCCGTAGACCGGGTCGGGCTTGGCGGCCAGCGCCTCGACGACCTCGCGCGCGTGGGCGAGCGCCTCGAGCGCGTCCCCGCCCAACTCGACCCGTGCCGCGCCGCGGGCGACGGCGATGACGTCCTCCGCCGTGATCCCCGACGTCCCCACCACCACATTGTGCATATCCATATTCAGGCACCCTAGAGAGTGAATCGCAGAATGTCACCAGCCGGTCCCTTGCCCGGGGATCCCCCGCGGGCCGCGGCGCGCCACCAGGATCGCGCACGCGGACCGGCCCGGCGCGCGCTGCCGGGGACACCGGCGGGACCGCACCCGACAACGGCGACGCACGGCCCGGCGCCCGCCGAGGACCACGCGGGCCGAGCCCCGCACCCGGCCCGCCGAGGCTCCGTCCGGAACGCCGCCGGCGCCTTCACCGTCGACAGGGCCGGGCTCCCGCACGGCTCCGGTGTCCCGCTCCCGCAGCGGAGGGCCGACCCATCGGCCCGCACGGAACGCCCGTCCCCACGACCCGCCACTCGCCTCCCACCCCGCTCGCCTCCCCGAGGCGCGGCCGCGCCCCCGCCGCGGGCCCGCGTCAGGCCGCCTCCGGGTTCAGCCGTCGCGGCGGTTGCGGAAGCGGCGGCGTTCCGGACCGGCCTCCGGGGGCGACTCCGCGAGGCGGACGACCGGGTCGTCCGGACCCTCGCGGCCCGCGACGACGGGCTTCTCGGAGCGGGCCGCCTTCGCCCGGTACTGCGCCGCGTCCGCGAGCCGGAAGAGGCGGCGCGCGGACCGTACGGGACCGATCTGCTCGCCCGTGGACGCGACCCCGCAGGCCACGCCCTCGCCCAGGTCCAACTCGGCCGCGCGGCGGCACAGTTCGCCGGCGGCATGCACCACCTCGTCGGCCGGCGGCCCCACCGCGAGCAGGCAGAACTCGTCGCCGCCCAGGCGCGCCACCAGCGCGCCCGGGAGCATCGCCCCGCACAGCGAGAGCAGTGAGCCGAACCGTTCCAGCAGACGGTCGCCGACGGCGTGCCCGAGCGAGTCGTTGACCCGCTTGAGGCCGTTCAGGTCGCAGACGACCAGGCTGACGACCGTGCCGTCGGCGTGGTGGCGGTCCACGGCCTCGTCGAGGCGCATGTCGACCAGCCGCCTGTTCGCCAGGCCGGTGAGCGGGTCGGTGAAGGCGAGGCGGCGGGCCTCCTCCAGGCGCTCCGTCTGCGCGATCCCGGCCGCCGTGACGGCCGCGAGGACGGTCGCGAAGTCCGCGTCGTCGCGGTCGAACACCGGCTCCCCGACCCGCCGCGCCACGTACAGCTCGCCCCACGCCCGCCCGTGCAGCACGATCGGCGCCACCACGCAGCAGCCGCGGCCGCGCCGGCGCAGCGCCGCCGCCCTGCCCCAGCTTCCGCCGGGGCGCGCGTCCGGGTGGGCGTACGCGCCGGGCTCGGGGCCCTCGGCCGTCTCCACCCAGGCGTTGGGCTCGCCGTCGCCGACCCAGCGCTCGTGGAGGATCTCGGCGATCTCCGGGAACTCGTGCACCGGATACGACTCGTCCTCGGGGAAGTCCTCCTCCCCCTCGGCGAGTTCGCCGGTGTTGACGAGCACCCGGAGCCGCCCCAGCTCCCGCTCCCAGACGGACAGCGCGGCGAAGGTCCCGCCGAGTGCCGTCATGGCCCCGGCGGCCGCGGCGTGCACGGACTCGCGCGCGGTCTGCGCGGCCGCCATGGCCTGCGCCAGGCCCACCACCGCGCGCAGCCGCGCGTCGCCTCCGCCACCGTCGCCCGACACCGGCACCTCACATTCCGTAGCCGTGTGCCCTCCTCGGCACCCAGCCTAGGAACATTCACCCCCCTTTGCCCTGTTCATGGGGGCGACATTCAACTATTCGCCCGGCCAGTCCGGTGTCCGCTTCTCGTTGAAGGCCGCGACGCCCTCCGCGCGGTCCCCGGAGAAAGCCACGCTGCGCCAGGCGGCGTCCTCCACCTCCAGCCCGGCGCGCAGGTCCAGGCCGTGGCCCAGCCGCATCGCGCGCTTGGCGGCCCTCAGCCCGACGGGCGAGTTCGCCCCGATCCGCGCGGCGAGCGCCAGCGCCTCGTCCCGGTCGGCGCCGTCGTCGACGAGCTGATCGACCAGGCCCAACTCCCGGGCCTCCGCGGCCTCCACCCGCCGTGCGGTGAACACCAGCTCGGCGGCGCGGGCCGCGCCCACCCGCCGCGGCAGGAGCTGCGTACCGCCGCCGCCGGGGATCACGCCGACCGAGACCTCGGGCAGGCCGACGACCGCGGTCCCGTCCGCGACGATCAGGTCGCAGGCGAGCGCGATCTCGAAGCCGCCGCCGAGGGCGAAGCCGTGCACCGCGGCGATCGTGGGCATGGGCAGGTCGAGCACGGCGGTGTACGCGGCCCGGGTCACCGGGCGCTGCCGCAGCAGCTGCGCGTCGGTGAAGGAGTTGCGCTCCTTGAGGTCGGCGCCGACGCAGAACGCGCGGTCATGGCTGGAGGTCAGGACGACGACCCGCGCCGAACGGTCCGCGGAGAGCGCCTCGCACGCCTCCGTGAGCGCCCGGGCCATCTCCGTCGACACGGCGTTCATCGCCTTGGGGCGGTCCAGGACGAGCTCGGCCACATGCTCGCCGTGCCGCCGTACCGCGACCCACTCCCCGTACCGCTGCTCGCTGCCCATGCGCCCTCCCGGTTAACGATCGTGTACCTCTGGCGTCAGGCATCATCGCACCGGCGGGCCCCGGCCGTCGCCGGTACCCGGGCCGGTCCGGGGGAGCTTCTCCGCGGTCCCGGGGCCGGTCATCCGGGCGGGGTCAGCCGCGCCGGGTCAGGAGCCACGGCTCCACGACCCCGAGCCCGCGGACCGGCCGCTGCCACATCGGCTGGAGGGCGAAGCGGTACGTGTCCCCGCCCTTGCCCTCCTTCTCGGCCTTCGCGGCCTCCGCCTCGGATTCGGGCGCCTCGCCCGTCCGCATCAGTCCCTCGGCGAACGCGCCGTCGACCAGCACCGCGTCCTTGGGCGCTATCGATGTCAGCCGGCTCGCCAGGTTCACCGTCGTCCCGAACACGTCGCCCATGCGCGTCGTCACGGTCCCGAAGGCCATGCCGACCCGCAGCTCCGGCATCGTCTCGTCGTGGGTCATCGTCTCGATGAGCCGCAGCCCGATCTCACCCGCGACCCCGGCGTCGTCCGCCGCGAACAGGACCTCGTCCCCCAGGGTCTTGATCAGCCGGCCGCCGTGGGCGGCGACCAGGTCGGCGGCCGTGGTCTCGAACGCCTCGACCAGCTCGCCGAGCTCCTCCTCCTCCAGCCGCCGCGTCAGCCGCGTGAAACCGACGAGGTCCGCGAAGCCGACGGCCAGCCGACGGTCGACCATCTCCTCGTCGTCGCCGGCCTGCACCACGCGCCCGGTGGCGGCCGCGAGCTGCCGCCGCCACACGTAGACGAGGAACTCCTCCAGCTCCGGGAGCAACAGCTCGACCAGCGGATACGTGACTTCCGTACGCGTCATGCCGGGCTCGGGCGGTTCGGTGAGCCCCTCCAGGAACGAGTCGATCTGCCACTCCGCCAGCCGGGCCGTGGTCTGTCCGGTCGAGCGCGCCACCTGCACGGCCATCGCCTCGCTCAGCAGCCCGGCCTCGACCAGACCGGCGAGCCGCCGCAGGGCGAGCACATCGGCCTCGGTGAGCGCCTTGGCCTGGCCGATGTCGGCGAATCCCATGGCCCGCCAGAAGCGGGAGGCGAGTTCCATGGAGACGCCCGCGCTCCGCGCCGCCTGGAACGGGGTGTAGCGGCGTTCCGATCCGAGGATGAGCTGTTCGAGCCGGAGGGCGAGCGGGTTCTCCTCCTCCGGCACCGAGTCGTCGGGCGCCGGGCCGTCCGGCGCGGAATCGTCGGGAGCCGCGTCGCCGGGAGTCGCGTCGCCAGGAATCGCGTCGCCGGGAGTCGCGTCGTCGTCGTCGGTCACGGCCCGCCCCCGGTCCGATGCTCCCCCAGCCTTCGACATGGGGGACCCCAGCTCACAGCCAGTCCGCTCACTTCTCGCCCGCTCCGCCCACTCGGCCCGCTCTGCCTGGTCCGGCCCGTCAACGATACGGCAGGTGTGCCGTGGCTCACTCTCCCCGGGCAGCACGCAGATGGACGATGTCCCCGGCCCCCACCGGCTTCTGCACCCCGTCCTCGGTGGCCAGGACGAGCCTCCCGTCACCGTCGATCGCCACGGCCTCGCCCGTGATTTCCCGGTCGCCGGGCAGCACCGCGCGCACCGTCCTGCCGAGCGTCGCACACCCCGCCGCGTAGGCCTCTTGCAGACGGCTTGCCCCGGGGTCCCCTCCGGCGCCCCGCCAGTCCGCGTACCACTGCTCCAGCGAGCGCAGGATCGCGCGCAGCAACGGGTCCCGGTCGGCCGCGGGAGCACCGGCGAGGGTGAGGGATCCCGCCTCCGGGACGGGCAGTTCGTCCGCGTGCAGCGACACGTTGAGGCCGATGCCGACGACGACGCCGTCCCCGGAGCGCTCGGTGAGGATGCCGCCGACCTTGCGCTCCTCGTCCCCGACGTGCACGAGCAGGTCGTTGGGCCACTTCAGGGCCGTGTCCACACCGGCGGCGCGGGACAGGGCGGTGGCCGTCGCCACGCCGGCGAGCAGCGGCAGCCAGCCCCAGCGCTCGACGGGGACCTCGGGTTCGAGGTACACCGAGAAGAAAAGGCCCGAGCGCGACGGAGCGGTCCAGGTCCGCTCCAGGCGCCCGCGCCCCGCGGACTGCTCCTCGGCCACCAGGACCGCGCCCTCGCGCACCTCGCCCTTCGCGGCGCGCTCGGCGAGATCGCTGTTGGTCGACCCGGTGATCTCGACCACGTCGAGGCCGCTCCACAGGCTGCCGGACCGCACGAGCGCCCTGCGCAAGGCGTCGGCGTTCAGCGGTGGCCGCTCGAGGTCGGACCAGCGGCCGGAGGAGGGGTCGGGCTGCGGGGTGCCGGGCGATCCGGGCGGCATCGGCGTCATGCGGCCAGCGTAGGCCCGGGTGGCGCGAGGGGGCGGGTCGGGAATCGGTGGGGCGCCAAGATCACCCGGCGCCCGTACGGACGGTCCCGGTGCCCGGCCGGCGGACTCGGCCCGTACCACCTTGACCTGGGCCTTGCGAAGGGCGGGCGGTGTGGCCAACGCCGCACTGCCATAGCGCAGTGTCGCCGATACGCTACGAGTCGGTAGCCCATCCAGCAGGCAGCCCCTCCACAGGTCGCCAGCACATCCAGGACGAGCAGGAGCCGCATCCCGATGTCCGAGCCGGAAATCGCCGCAGAGAACAACCGAAGCGCCCAGACGACCGCGGGGAAGATCGCGGATCTGAAGCGGCGGATCGAGGAGGCGACGCACGCCGGGTCGCAGCGCGCGGTCGAGAAGCAGCACGCCAAGGGCAAGCTGACGGCTCGTGAGCGCGTCGACCTCCTGCTCGACGAGGGGTCGTTCGTCGAGCTCGACGAGTTCGCCCGGCACCGCTCCACCAACTTCGGCCTGGACGCCACCCGCCCGTACGGCGACGGCGTCGTCACCGGCTACGGCACGGTCGACGGCCGTCCGGTGGCCGTCTTCTCCCAGGACTTCACGGTCTTCGGCGGCGCCCTGGGCGAGGTCTACGGCGAGAAGATCGTCAAGGTGATGGACTTCGCGCTGAAGAACGGCTGCCCGGTGATCGGCATCAACGACTCCGGCGGCGCCCGTATCCAGGAGGGCGTCAGCGCGCTCGGCCTCTACGGCGAGATCTTCCGGCGCAACACCCACGCCTCCGGCGTGATCCCGCAGATCAGCCTGGTCGTCGGCCCGTGCGCGGGCGGCGCGGTCTACTCCCCCGCGATCACCGATTTCACGGTCATGGTCGACAAGACCTCGCACATGTTCATCACCGGACCTGACGTCATCAAGACCGTCACCGGCGAGGACGTGGGCTTCGAGGAGCTGGGCGGCGCCCGCACGCACAACACCACCTCCGGTGTGGCGCACCACATGGCGGGCGACGAGAAGGACGCCATCGAGTACATCAAGTCGCTGCTGTCGTACCTGCCGTCCAACAACCTCAGCGAGCCTCCGGTCTTCGCCGAGGAGGCCGACCTCGAGACAGGTGACGAGGATCTCGAGCTGGACTCGATCATCCCGGACTCGGCGAACCAGCCGTACGACATGCACCGGCTGATCGAGCACGTCCTCGACGACCACGAGTTCCTGGAGACCCAGGCGATGTTCGCGCCGAACATCGTCACCGGCTTCGGCCGCGTCGAGGGCCACCCCGTGGGCATCGTCGCCAACCAGCCGATGCAGTTCGCCGGCTGCCTGGACATCGCCGCCTCCGAGAAGGCCGCGCGCTTCGTCCGCACCTGTGACGCCTTCAACGTCCCCGTGCTGACCTTCGTGGACGTGCCCGGCTTCCTGCCCGGCACCGAGCAGGAGTTCAACGGCATCATCCGGCGCGGCGCCAAGCTGATCTACGCCTACGCGGAAGCCACCGTCCCGCTCATCACGGTCATCACCCGCAAGGCGTTCGGCGGCGCGTACGACGTCATGGGCTCCAAGCACCTCGGCGCCGACCTCAACCTCGCCTGGCCGACGGCCCAGATCGCGGTCATGGGCGCGCAGGGAGCGGTCAACATCCTGCACCGCCGCACGATCGCCGCGGCCGAGACGCCCGAACAGGCGGAGGAGGTGCGGGCACGGCTGATCGCCGAGTACGAGGACGCGCTGCTCAACCCGTACGTCGCCGCCGAGCGCGGCTACATCGACGCGGTGATCATGCCGTCCGAGACCCGGCGCCACATCGTCCGCGGCCTGCGCACCCTGCGCAACAAGCGCGAGTCCCTGCCGCCGAAGAAGCACGGCAACATCCCGCTCTAAGGCGGGGGCTGCCCGGGTATCAGAACCGCGAGGACATCGAGGAGGCCGCGCATGTACAAGGTCGTACGGGGCAATCCCACCCCCGAGGAGCTGGCCGCCGCCCTTGCGGTGGTCCAGGCGCGCGCCGCGGCGGCGGGAGCCGCTCTCGCGGCGCAGGAGGATCTCGACGAGTGGGCCGACAAGGAGCGCAACGTGCCGCGCCGGTCGCTGCCGCAGCCCGGCGCGAAGGCGTGGCGCAGTTCGAGCTGGCCGAAGTGACCCGCGCGACCGCCTGAAGCGGGGACGGGACCGGCGGACTGGTCCCTCCGGACCGTGCCGCCTGAGTACGCGTACTCAGGCGGCGCGCCTGTTTGCGCCGGAGTATCGAAGCATGCTCTGGTCCGACCCCCCCGACGAGCCGCCGCAGGAACTGCGCGACGCCGTGGCGAAACTCCGTCGCGTGGGCTGGGTGCTGGCGGTCGTGGCCCTGGTCACGATGATGATCGTGCTCGGCCGCTGAGGGCGGAGGGGACACGGGAGCCCGGCCGCGGTCCCAGGACCCCGGCGGCCCGGACGACTGCCGGGCGGCGGCCCGGAGCCGGGGGCGCACTCCGCCGTCCAGGCAGGCAGGCGGCCGATACCCTGGGGCCCATGACCGAGCCTTCCGCCTCCGCCCGGCGTCACCTCGTCCTCGCCTCCGCCTCGCCCGCCCGCCTCGGGCTGCTGCGTCAGGCGGGGCTCGCGCCCGACGTCATCGTCAGCGGTGTCGACGAGGACGCGATCAGCGCCGGCTCCCCGGAGGAACTGGCCCGGCTGCTCGCCGAGGCCAAGGCCGCCGCGGTGGCCGCACGCCCGGAGGCGGCGGGCGCGCTCGTCGTCGGCTGCGACTCGGTGCTGGAACTCGACGGCCAGGCGTACGGGAAGCCGTCCGACGCCGAGGACGCGACGGCCCGCTGGAAGTCGATGCGGGGGCGTTCGGGCATCCTGCGCACCGGCCACTGCGTGATCGACACGGCGACCGGACGGCAGACTTCCGCCACCGCCTCGACGACGGTCCGGTTCGGCGAACCGACGGACGCGGAGATCGCGGCGTACGTGGCGAGCGGTGAACCGCTGCACGTGGCGGGCGCGTTCACCCTCGACGGCCGCTCCGCTCCGTTCGTCGACGGCATCGACGGGGACCCGGGCAATGTCATCGGGCTGTCGCTGCCGCTGCTGCGCCGGCTGCTCGCCGACGTGGGCACGGGGATCACGGAACTCTGGGCGTAGCGCCGCCCCTTCGCGGCGTACGGGTCCACGGCCGGGACCCCCGCGGGCATCCGTACGGACGTCCGTACGGCGCCCGCGGTCCCCTGCGGGAGGGGGCTTACGACTCGGCCGTGGCCGGGGACGCCGCCGGGGCCTCGGGGCGCCGGGCCGGATAGGCCACGAGCGTCAGCACGATGAGCCCGAAGACGACCATCATGAAGGCGAACGCCTCCCACCCGACCAGGCCGACGGTGAGGGCGCCGAGCACGCCGTGCACCACCGCGCCGGTGATGAGCAGGATGCGGGCGAAGCGCCCGGGGGCGCGGTCGGTCAGCGCGCAGCGGACCAGGACGACCGCGCAGGCCGCCAGGTAGAGACCGAAGACGCCGCCCATGATCCAGGTCGAGACGCTCATGGCTTCCGGATCGAGCCCGGCGAGCGACATCTTCTGCCGGTCCACGGATATGCCGAGGATCATGTTGACCAGGACGATGCCGACTGCCTCCAGGAACAGCAGCACGGCCGCCACCGCGGCCACAGGTCTCCGAGCCACCCCCCACCCACCCCACTTCACGTCGTTACCGCCGGTCCGGACAGAGACTAGTCACGCTACTAACCGGTAATCCGCTAAAACAAGGGTTCTGCAGACTCCGGACGCGCGTCACCCGGCAGGACGGATCCCTTCAGCAAAGTTTCCGCCCGGCGTTGGTAGGGATCCGACAAAGGAAGCTTCCTCGCGGCTGGTTCGAACCGCAGAGATCTTGACCACACCAGATCGCGAGAATTCCTTGAGACTTCCGGGCGTACCGTGGGACGACAAGGAATTTCGGCACTCCCTCGGCACCCGGATGACGCTGCGTGTGGGCAAGGTCACCCCCGAGTCCGGCTCGGCAGGCCGTGTCGGTAGTCCCTAAACTCGCCTTGTTTCAAGGAGGGAGCCATCGTGCGCAAGGTGCTCATCGCCAACCGTGGCGAAATCGCTGTCCGCGTTGCCCGAGCCTGTCGGGACGCCGGGATCGGATGCGTAGCCATCTACGCCGACCCGGACCGGGACGCCCTGCACGTCCGCGCGGCCGACGAGGCCTACGCGCTGGGTGGTGACACCCCGGCCACCAGCTACCTGGACATCGCCAAAGTCCTGCAGGCCGCAGCCGACTCCGGAGCCGACGCGGTCCACCCCGGCTACGGATTCCTCTCGGAGAACGCCGAGTTCGCGCAGGCGGTGCTCGACGCGGGCCTGATCTGGATCGGGCCGCCCCCGCACGCCATCCGCGACCTCGGCGACAAGGTCGCCGCCCGCCACATCGCCCAGCGCGCCGGCGCCCCGCTCGTCGCCGGCACCCCCGACCCCGTCAGCGGGGCCGAGGAGGTCGTGGCCTTCGCCGAGCAGCACGGCCTGCCCATCGCCATCAAGGCCGCCTTCGGCGGCGGCGGACGCGGCCTGAAGGTCGCCCGCACCCTCGAAGAAGTGCCCGAGCTCTACGACTCCGCCGTCCGCGAGGCCGTCGCCGCCTTCGGCCGCGGCGAATGCTTCGTCGAGCGCTACCTCGACAAGCCCCGCCACGTCGAGACCCAGTGCCTGGCCGACCAGCACGG